>JAYTMT010000324.1:0-38730 GCA_043728315.1 Polaromonas sp.
CGAGTTAGGC
Source organism: Polaromonas sp. (assembly GCA_043728315.1). Lineage (GTDB taxonomy): Bacteria > Pseudomonadota > Gammaproteobacteria > Burkholderiales > Burkholderiaceae_C > JAAFIP01. The sequence continues at coordinate 11 of JAYTMT010000324.1, forward strand.
CGTTTCCCTCCATTTGTTCGAAAAAACCAGCTCCCCCGAAGGGGCCAGCGATCCGTTTGCGCGTTGGCACAGCGCTCGCTTGGCCGCAGTAGTGACCAAGCATGGCATAAACCCTTCGACAAGCTCAGGGCGAACGGGGAAACAGTGACCAGCTGGGCATGAACCCTTCGACAGGCTCAGGGCGAACGGGGAAACAGTGACCAGCTGGGCATGAACCCTAGGGCAGGCTCAGGGCGAAACAGGCACACCACAGCCTAAGGCCCTGACAGAGCCAGCCAAGGGCGAGTGAAACGCATAAAAAACCACCATTTCACAAAAAATAAGAGCAATGTCAGCGCCATATGGTCATATTGCGCTATAAATAATAGAGCTGTAATACTTTTGCGCTTTTGTGGACTAAACTGCACAAAACAAACTTGGAGTACCCATGCGCCACCTCAACCAACCACTCGCTGCTCTGGCATGGCTGCTGCTGCCCCTGGCCGTGCTGGCTCAAAATGCGCCCGCAGCCAAACAACCAGTTGCCAAACCAGCGCCCGTCGCCACCGCACAAGAAACGGGGGCTTCGGTGGGTGACAGCCCGCGCTTGCAGGGCAAAAGCACGGGGGGTAAGGTGTTTAACTTGGCCTCACTCCAAGGCAAAGTGGTGTTGCTGATGTTTTGGTCCACCGAATGTGCGGTATGCCGCGACAAAATGCCCGAGCTTCGGGAGAATTACCAAGGCTGGGCGGGCAAGCCCTTTGAGCTGGTTTTGGTCAGTGTGGACAAGCGCATGAAAGACGTTGACGATTACGATGCCGTTGTCAGCCGCATGGTGCCGCTCAAGCAGCGTTTTGTGCAGCTGTGGGCGGGCGAGAGCGGCTACACCGACTCATTGGGCACAGCGCAACTGCCGCGCAGCCAGCTGCCGACGGCGTATTTGATGGACAAAAAGGGCAAAGTGGTGGCTAAATTTGCGGGGCGCATTCCTGCAGAGACTTGGGACCAGATTGCTGACTTGCTGTGAAGTTTAGGTGTCCAGTGTAAGAAACGCATGGCCCGCCAGACTACTCTTTACCGCAATGCCGCACACGGCATAGCGGAGTTTTTAACCCCCTCATTTTCATTTTGGAGAAAACCATGAACCAACGTAACGCGCTAGTTGCTGCCGCTGCAGCATCCCTTTTGTCTTCCCTGCTGGTAGCGACTCCTGCAATTGCCCAAGAGAAAGAAAAATGCTACGGCATTGCCAAAATTGGCCAAAACGACTGCGCCAACTTGGCGGGCACGCACTCCTGCGCTGGCCAATCCAAAGTGGACATGGACAAAGGCGAGTGGAAATACGTGGCCAAAGGCACCTGTGTGTCCATGAAGGGCATGACAGCTGAGCAGGCTAAAAAAGCCTCTATGGATAAGATGGATAAGATGGACAAGATGGACAAGATGGAAAAGATGGACAAGATGGAAAAGAAAAGCTGATTGGCACAGATTTAAACCCATGGCAGCACAGCCGCAGTGCGGCATCGGCTGGCGGCATCCGCATTACGCGCAGCTCCTTGGGGAGCTGCCGCCGCTGGGCTGCATTGAGGTCCATTCTGAGAATTTTTTTGCCGATGGCGGCGCTGCATTGGCCACGCTGGTGCAGGCGCGCAGCCATTACAGTGTAAGCCTGCACGGCGTGGGTTTGGGTTTGGGTTCGGCTGCGGGCATTGACGATTGGCATTTGGAGCGCTTGGCAGGCTTGGTGCAGCGCATCGAGCCCGTGCGGGTGAGCGACCATGCCTGTTTTTCGAGGGCAAGCCTTGGTGCTCCAAGTGGCGCTTGGCCAGTGCATGGCATGGACCTGTTGCCCATTGCCTTCACCCAAGTGGCGCTAGATGTGCTGTGCGCCAATGTGCAGTGCGTGCAAGAGCGGCTGCAGCGCCCGCTGCTGGTTGAAAACCTCTCGGCATACCTTGGTTTTGAGGAGTCTGACATCCCCGAGGCGCAGTTTTTAAGCCGTTTGACCCAGCGCACGGGCTGCCAGCTCCTGTTAGATGTGAATAATTTGTACGTCAATGCGCTCAATGCCCAAGCGCCTGACCCAGTGGCCTATTGCAGCGCGTGGATGCAAGGCATTGCACCCGATGCTGTGGGCGAAATCCATGTGGCTGGCCACTGCGTGTTGCCGGATATCGCCATTGACGACCACGGCAGCCCTGTGTGCGAGGGCGTGTGGAAAGTGTATGCGCTGGCTTTGGCGCGTTTTGGGGCGGACGTGCCCAGTTTGGTGGAGTGGGACACGGCTGTGCCAAGCCTAGAGGTCTTGCTGGCCGAGGCCGCGCGTGCCAATGCCATCGCAGTTGGCGTAGAAAAGTCGGCTGCTGCCGTTCGCGCCGCTGGCCGCGGAGCATGGCTGGCATGACGCTTTTGGCCCAGCCTGTTGCAAGTCAAGCGCGCCATGTGGGCCTTGCGAGTCTTGCGAACCTTACGAACCTTGCGAACCTTGCGAACCTTGCAGAGGGCCAATCCGCATTGTTACAACAAATTCGCCAGACCGGCCCAAACCATGGACTTGCTTTTTCGCGCGGTTTGCAAGCCTACCGTGCCAATGCGCGAATAGCGGCGGCTTCGGCCTTGGGTGCCGCCTACCCGGTGGTGGCGCAACTCATAGGAAGCGAGGGTTTTGAGGCCATGGCCCGGCATTTTTGGCATATGCACCCACCCACGCGCGGCGACTGGGCCCAGTGGGGCGCAGATTTGCCCAGTTTTTTAGCCCATGCGCCACAACTGGCGCAAGAGCCGTATTTGGCCGACGTGGCGCGCACCGAATGGGCGCTGCACCAGTGCGCAGGCGCTGCCGATTGCGCGCCAGATGCAGCAAGCTTTGCCCTGCTGTCGCAGCATGCGCCCGAAAAACTAGGTTTGACGCTCAGTGCCGCCAGTATCGTGGCAAGCGCTTACCCCGTGGTGCGCATCATACAGGCCCACAGTGCAGATGGCTCAGGCATGCCAAACAGTACAGCGCTTGCCACAATCCACACGGCAATGGCCGAAACCGCCTTGGTTTGGCGCAAAGGTTTTGTCCCGCAGCTGTGTGCCGTGCAGGGCAATGCGCTGGCTTTTGTAAGCGCCATCGCGCAGGGGCAGTCGCTGGCCAATGCCTTAGACCAAGCCGCAGAGGGCTTTGACTTTTCTGCATGGCTTACAAATTGTTTCCAAAACGGCTTGGTGCTGGGCGCTGTGCTGCTCAATGGCAAAGCCAGTTTATAGACTTTGTGGGCAAAGCATAAGTGGCCAGATTGGCTGGGGTTTGGGCACTTAGCCGCATACAATGGAGAGTTATGCCAAGCAAGTGCTTGGATGCTTTTTTATTTTTGGAGTTTCCTGTGTTTATTTCTTCTGCTTTTGCCCAAACCGCCCCCGCAGCTGCCGCCTCTGGTGGCATGGAATCGAGCTTGATGAGCATGCTGCCACTGGTGCTGATGTTTGTGGTGCTTTACTTTGTGATGATTCGTCCTCAGATGAAAAAGCAAAAAGAGCACCGGTCCATGATTGATGCGCTGGCCAAGGGCGACGAAGTGGCCACCGCAGGCGGCATGCTGGGCAAGGTAACCAAGCTCGGTGAGAGCAATATCAGCTTGGAATTGGCCGAAGGCGTAGAAGTGCAGTTGCAGCGCAGCGCCGTGGTGCAGGTGCTGCCTAAAGGCACGATGAAGTAATTGCGGTTGATTTTTTGTTAGCGTGTGGCACTGCGTTGCGTGCAACAGAGCGTGAGGTTTTAGTATGAATCGTTACCCCCTTTGGAAGTACATCCTCATTGGCATCGTGTTGCTGGTGTCGGTGCTCTACACATTGCCCAATTTTTTTGGAGAAGCGCCAGCGGTGCAGGTCTCCAGCGGCAAAGCCACTGTGAAAGTGGACACCACCACGCTGATCAAAGTAGAGCAGGCGCTCAAAGATGCCAATTTGACGCCAGATGTGATCGGCTTTGATGGCAACTCCATCAAAGCGCGCTTTGGCGACACTGAAACCCAGCTCAAAGCCAAATCCGCCATCCAAAAAGCGCTGATCCCTGACCCCTCAGATCCGCCGTTTGTAGTGGCACTCAATCTGCTGTCTCGCTCGCCTAAGTGGCTCTCCGCCATACATGCCCGCCCGATGTATTTGGGGCTTGATTTGCGCGGCGGCGTGCACTTTTTGCTGCAAGTAGACATGCAAGCGGCGCTGACCAAAAAGGCCGAGTCATTGGCCGGTGACATCCGCACCAATTTGCGCGAGAAAAACCTGCGCCATGCGGGCATCAACCGCGACAAGCAAGCCATCGTGATTCGGTTTCGCGACCTTGCTACCCTTGAGGCGGCTCAAAAATTGATCAAAGACCAGTTTGAAGAGCTGCAAACAGCGCAGGTGACCGAAGGCATTGAATACAAACTCACGGCAACTATCAAGCCTGAAGCTGAGCGCAAAGTGCAGGACATGGCACTCAAACAAAACATGACCACCCTGCACAACCGCATCAACGAGCTGGGCGTCACCGAGCCGGTGATCCAGCAGCAGGGGCTTGACCGCATTGTGGTGCAGCTGGCAGGCATCCAAGACGTGGCGCGTGCCAAAGACCTGATTGGCCGCACAGCAACACTAGAGATGCGCATGGTCGACGAATCCACAGAGGGCCTCAGTGCTGAGCGCGGCCAAGGCGCTGTGCCTTTTGGCTCTGAGCGCTACTTAGACCGCAACCAGCAGGCGGTGATTGTCAAGAAGCAAGTGATTTTGACTGGCGAGAACCTCACCGATGCCCAGCCAGGATTTGACAGCCAAACCCAGGAACCTACAGTGAATTTGTCGCTGGATGCCAAAGGCTCGCGCATGTTCAAAGACGTGACACGCGAGAGCATTGGCAAGCGCATGGCGATTGTGTTGTTTGAAAAAGGCAAGGGTGAAGTGGTCACAGCGCCTGTAATCAGGTCAGAAATTGGCGGCGGTCGTGTGCAGATTTCAGGCCGAATGTCTACCCAAGAAGCCAACGACACCTCTTTGCTGCTGCGCGCTGGCTCACTTGCAGCGCCCATGGAAATCATCGAAGAGCGCACCATTGGCCCGACTTTAGGGGCAGAAAACATCGCCAAAGGATTTAACAGTGTGATTTGGGGCTTCTTGGTGATCGTGGCCTTCATGTGCGTGTATTACTATGTATTCGGCATGTTCTCTAGCATTGCGCTGGGCGTGAATTTGCTGATGCTGGTATCGGTCTTGTCGATGCTACAAGCCACGCTCACATTGCCAGGCATGGCAGCCATGGCGCTGGCACTGGGTATGGCGATTGACTCCAACGTATTGATCAACGAGCGTGTGCGCGAGGAATTGCGCAATGGTGCTTCCCCGCAGGCAGCTATCCACACCGGCTATGACCGCGCTTGGGCCACCATTTTAGACAGCAACATCACCACCTTGATTGCCGGTGTGGCGCTCTTGGCCTTTGGCTCTGGTGCGGTGCGCGGCTTTGCGGTGGTGCACTGTATTGGCATTTTGACCAGCATGTTTTCAGCGGTGTTTTTCTCGCGCGGCATGGTCAACCTCTGGTACGGGCGGCACAAAAAACTCAAAAGCGTCAGCATCGGAACGGTTTGGCAGCAGGATGGGGCGCAGCTTGCCGACAGCGCTAAAGTCTTGGTTAAATAAGGGAGCAGCTCATGGAATTTTTCAAAATCAAAAAAGACATCCCGTTCATGCGGCACGCATTGGTCTTCAATGCTATTTCGCTGGTCACGTTTTTATTGGCGGTATTCTTCTTATTCAGCCGTGGCCTGCACTTGTCGGTGGAGTTCACTGGCGGCACGGTCATTGAGGTGGGTTATTCCAAGCCTGCTGAGTTGGAAAAAGTGCGCAATTTAATCAGCGGCTTGGGTTTCACAGACGTGCAGGTGCAAAATTTTGGCACTGCGCAAGACGTGCTCATACGCCTGCCCGCACAAAAAGGCGTGAGCTCTGCCCAGCAAAGCGAAAAGGTGCTTGCCGGCCTCAAAGCGGCCGACCCTGCCGTGGTGCTAAAGCGCACTGAATTCGTGGGACCACAAGTGGGCGACGAATTGGCCCGCGACGGCCTCAAAGCTTTGGCCGTGGTGGTGGTGGGCATCATGATTTATTTGGCTTTCAGATTTGAGTGGAAGTATGCGGTGGCAGCCATCGTGGCCAATTTGCATGATGTGGTCATTATTTTGGGATTTTTCGCCTTTTTCCAGTGGGAGTTTTCTTTGTCGGTACTGGCTGCTGTGCTGGCGGTATTGGGCTATTCGGTGAATGAATCGGTGGTGATTTTTGACCGAATCCGTGAGAACTTTCGAAGGTACCGCAAAATGAACACGTTGGAGATCATCGACAACGCCATCACTTCCACCATCAGCCGCACCATCATTACCCATGGCTCCACGCAAATCATGGTCTTATCTATGCTATTGTTCGGTGGGTACACTTTGTTTTATTTCGCTTTAGCGCTCACCATTGGCATTTTGTTTGGCATTTATTCCTCCGTTTTCGTGGCGGCGGCAATAGCAATGTGGCTTGGCATTCAGCGTGAAGACTTGGTCAAAGCAGGCACTAAAAAAGAGGAAGACCCGAATGATCCCAATGCTGGCGCGGTTATTTGACACCACACGGTGCATGCAGATTTGTACAGCCCATCCTTGAGCTAAGCATTTACTGGCAGCCATGTCCATTCCCCACCCCCAACGCGCACTGGCGCGCCAAGCGCGCGAGGTCTTTGTGGACAACGCCAGCCAGGTGCTCGCGGCGCTTGCGGAGCACCTGCGCGCGGAGCTGCAAGCGTCGATGGACAAGAGCGAGTCAACCCGCGACATGCACGAGCGGCGCGATGCTTGGCTTGCGTTTCAATCCAAGGGCTCAGAATGGGTGAAAAATACCGTACGGCACTGGCAACGCGCCATGCTGGCGCATACTGCCAGTACGCGTTTGAATGTGCAGGCTGAAAACTTTGAGTTGCAAAGCAATGACATTGTTGAAAACAAGATAATTGCCTCGCGTTTGGCGCTGAAGGTGTTGGACAAAGCCAGTTGGGAACTCAACGATCTGATGCTGCGTGTGCGCAATCTAGAGGCAGATGCAGAGGCAGACAGCCAAGATGTGCTGCGGCCAGAAGCCTTGGCGCAGGTCATGGTGGAGCAGTGGATGGCCGCGACGCTCTCGCGCGAGAGCTGGAAGCTGATGCAAGACCCCATGGGGCGCTATTTCAGCGAGCACATGGTGGAGGCTTTCCATGCCGCCAATGAGTTTTTGCTACAGCATGGCGTGATGGTTGACATTGACTTGCGCCCCTTGGTGCGCCGCGCGGCGGAGGGGGCTGGCACCGTGCGCAAATCTGCGAATAATCCTGCCCACTTAGGCTCTGGAACAGCAGGAGGTCAAGCTGGCGGTCAAGGCGGCTACTCTGGTGCTAGCTCAGGTTCTGGCTCTAGCTCTGGCTCAGGTTCTGGCTCAGGCTCAGGCTCTGGTTCTGGTTCTGGTTCTGGTTCTGGTTCAGGTTCAGGTTCAGGTTCAGGTTCAGGCTCAGGCTCAGGCTCAGGCTCAGGCTCAGGCTCAGGCTCAGGCTCAGGCTCAGGTGGCGGTGGCGGTGGCGGTGGCGGTGGTGCCGGCAGGGCTGGCTTTGCGGGAGCTGCAGGTGGCGCAAATGCTGGTGCTGGCGCTGGCGCGGGTTATGGCGGAGCAAGCCACACCTCCATGTCGCCCCACGAAGAAACCCGCATGCTTACAGCATCTACGCCTTTGGCGCGTGCAAAAATGCGTGCGCAGGGTGTCATTGGCCAGCTCAAGCGCATGCTGAGCGACAAAGTCCTGGGCTATGACGATACCCGGTCTGGCCAACCGTCGCCGCAATTGGCCAGTGCCATGGCGCGTGTTGGCCAACGTGCCAACGCCGCTACGGCTTATGGCTCTGGCCATGTTGACATAGGTATAGCCGCTCCCGCTGGAGCCAATTACAATTTTGAGCCGGCCAACGTAGACCAGGCGGCAGGCATGGTGCGCGAGCGCAGTGCAGAGCTTAAAAAAGCAGCCAATTCGTCGTCTGAGAAAGCCACCATTGAAATTGTGGCTCTGATGTTTCAAAGCATCTTGGCCGAAGAGCGCATTCCCGCAAGTGCCCGCGTGTGGTTTGCGCGCTTGCAAATGCCGGTACTGCGCGTGGCCTTGGGCGAGCCAGAGTTTTTCAGCACTTTGCAGCACCCCGCGCGCAAGTTGATCGACCGCATGGGCTCCTCGGTGTTGGGTTTTGATGCCGGCGTGAATGAGACCGCGCTTGAGCTTGAAATCAAGCGCGTGGTGCAGGTCATTGAACAATACCCTGAGACTGGGCGGCGCGTGTTCCAGTTGGTGTACGACGAATTTCAGAAATTCTTAGGCAAATTCCTCACCGAGAGTGGCGCAGCGCAGCGCGTAGCGTCTGTGGCCCAGCAGGTGGAAGAAAAAGAAACCTTGGCCATCCAGTACACCATTGAAATGCGCAACATGCTGGGCACGATGCCTGTGCGTGACCAAATACGCGAATTTTTGTTCAAAGTATGGTCTGAAGTGCTGTCTATGGCCGCCGTGCAGCACGGCCCGCAGCATGCCAGCACCATGGAGCTCAAGCAAGTGGCTGCCGATTTGGTATGGGCGGCCAGCGCCAAACCCAACCGCCAAGAGCGTGCCAAGGTGATTCAGGACTTGCCCAAGCTCCTGTCTAAGTTGCGCACAGGCATGGGCATGGTGGGCTTGAAAGCAGAAGCGCAAGAAGCCCATATCAAAACCATCAGCGACACTTTGGCGGATGCATTTTTGTCCAAAACCGAGGCCATCGACGCTAAATTGATCACCGCCATGTCACAGCGCCTGAAGAATTTGGAGGATTTCATCTCCGAGGACGATGTCGGTGACCTGCCGCTGGATGCCGAAAGCATCGAACTGATGCTGGGCATTGACGTGTCTGGCATTGACATCATCACCGCAGGCGGATCGGATGCCAGCGAACCCATGCGTGCCTGGGCCATCGAAATGGAGCCAGGCGCTTGGTTTAATTTGGACCACAATGGCCATTTGCGCAAAGTGCAATACGCTTGGCGCAGCACCAAAGGCCAGTTGCATTTGTTTGCCAGCACCGATGGGCGCTGCTATTTGTTCCAAATCCGCCGCTTTGCTGCTTATTTGCAAGCAGGCCTGCTCGTGCCAGTGGAAGACGAGTCACTGACTGTGCGCGCCACCCGCGACGCGCTGGCTAAGCTAGACGCTAACCCTGAGCGCCTGCTTAGCTGATACCGTTACTTGCTACGTATTAAGTAGCAATATATGACGGTATCACGCTGACATTGGCTTATTTTGGGTATTTATAAACTGTAGTTTTGCCATCAGCGCCAGTGAATGTCCATGTATAGGCGCTGGCAGATGTGCGGACTAATTCGTACTTGGTATTTTTGCCTTCAAACACAACTTTGCCTCCAACGGCGCCATAGTTGGTGTAAGTTACTTTGGTGATGCCACCGCTGTAGTTATAGGCATACGAGCCGTTGAGAATGCCGTTTTCGTAGGACACATTGGAGCTCCAGCCGCGTGTGCCGTCGCTGTAAAAGCAGCTTTGCTTTGTAGGCGTGTAGTCACAACTTTGCCCGCCGTTTAGAGTAGTAGATTTAAGTGAGCCGCTGAAGTTGCTGGTGTAGGTGAGGTTGTTGTATTTGAAAGTGTAGGCAAAATCATTGGAGGCTGTGTAGCGCGAGTACTTCCATTCGTAGTTGCCGCTGTAAGTGAAGGCGGACGTGCCCGAGCCGTATTTACAGTCGTTGTAAGTGATGTTGTAGGTCGTTCCGGCCACTATCCCGCGTGCATCTAGAGTGCCATAGTCATAGCTTATCGAGCCTCCAGAGGGGCAATTGATGTTGCTTAACGCAGTAAGTTTTTCTAATGCTGTATCGGTTGAGGACGCAATGCCCTTGCTGCCTGCGGCAGCCTCGCCAGCTTTGAAGCCTTTTTCTGCTTCTGCCGACAAATCGTCAGCAGCCGCTTGGCTGTCTACCAGTACGGCTGTGGGCGCAGACGCAGGTGACGGCGTGTTGGCAATAGTCTCAGCGGTGATTGCAGTTGCAGCAGTTCCACCTGCGCCACCAGCCCCAGCCGCGGCACTTGCGGCGGTATTGACTATCTCATCGCCACCGCCGCAAGCGGTTAACGCGGCGATTGCCACGGCTGATAAAAAGAGTCTATGGTTTGTTTGCATGGATTGCTTCCTGATAAATAGTTAGATACGGATTAGTCCGTGCAGGAAATGTAGCAAGACACCAGCGCTGTGTACACCCCTTAATTAAGGGGGTTAGAGGCAAAAAATCCTAGTAAAAACCCTTAAATCAGGCAAATTTGAACGCTTTAGATTGAAAAAGTATGGCAAAAGCGATCAACTGCGCACCAGCCGAGCAAACAAACCACCGGGCAGGCGGCTCACTAGGTTGTCCAGCTCTAGCCCCATCAGCTGGGCTTGCAAATCGGCTGCACCGATGCCAGTGCGGGCTATCAGCGCATCCAAGCCCACGGGGTCATGGCCGAGTGCTTGCAACAGCGCTTCTTGTGGTGATTTGGCAGAAAATTCATCCAATGTCAGCGTCATATCGTCATATACTGCTATATTTTTAGTAGTTTTTTTGCGCCCAGTGCTAGCCACAGGCGCTGCTGTAGGCCGCAACTCTTCGAGCACATCCTGCGCGGATTCCACCAACTTTGCGCCTTGGCGAATCAGCAAATGGCAGCCGCGCGACAGCGGCGAGTGGATCGAGCCTGGAATGGCAAACACCTCTTTGCCCTGCTCATTGGCCATGCGGGCGGTGATCAACGAGCCCGATTTCACAGCCGCCTCCACCACCAAAGTGCCCTGCGACAGGGCGCTGATGACACGGTTGCGTCTGGGGAAATTATGGCTCAGCGGCGGCGTGCCTATGGGGAACTCACTGAGCATGGCTCCCGCCTGCGCAATACGGTGCGCCAGCTCATGGTGCGCTTTGGGGTAGACGCGGTCTAGGCCTGTGCCCACAATGGCAAAAGTGGGTGCGCCGCCGTCAAGCGCGCCCATGTGCGCGGCGGCATCTATGCCCAGCGCCAGGCCAGATACCACGCCCCAGCCCGCTTGCGCAAAGCTCTTTGCAAAGCTGTGGGCGTTTTGCACGCCTTGGGGCGTGGGATTGCGCGCACCCACAATCGCAATCGCGTTAGGCAGTGCAGACGCTTTTAATTCCATAGCAAACTTTGACCATATGGCGCTGACACCTAGGAAATAAAGCAACAAAGGCGGGTCTTCGGTTTGCAGCAATGACGCGGGGTACAAAGCATCGCCCAAAGCAATGATGCGCCGCTCCACGCCCACTGTGCTGGCTGGCATATCCAGCCAGCGCTGGGTGGCCATGAGCAGATCGGCAAGCTCTGGTGGCGTGCTTTGCAAGGCGGCAGCTTGCAGCGGTGTAACCACTTGCCCAAGCGCTGGTGTAGATTGCTCAAAAACTGCCTGTGGCAGGCCAAAAGCAGCCAGCAATTTGCGCCCAGCAGATGGACCAATGCCATCGGAGATCGACAAACGCAGCCACGCTTGCAGCTCTGTGGTGTCCATCATCCGCGCAGGCAGAACTTAATAAGGCGTGTGCAGGCAGCTCAGCGCGGGTTGACCAAATGGTCGCCCACTTTCACGCCGTCTGTGATAGTGAGCACCAGTGCGTAAGACACGTTTTCAAACGTGCGAAACACCATCAACAGGCCGTTGCGCTCATCGGGCAGCTTGATGGTGGGCTTGGTCGGGTCGGTGCGGTCAACCACGGCCTCACCGTCTTTCAAAATAGCCAATACATGGCCACTTTCTAAACCGTGTGAGGCGCCTCGGCTAATCACCACCACGGTGTTTTGCGCGGCATTGGCCACGGCACTGCCGTAGACCGACACAATCCGAGCGCCTTCAATGCGTTTTTCGGGCGCGCGTGGCTGGTAGCTGGTAAATTCACGCGCTGGCTCGGGAATCAGGCGGTCACCGGTGCGCATTTCTTCTTTGCTGCGGATGATGTCAATGGTTGCAGGCGTGATTTGGGTGGAGGTTTTACTGCCAGAGTCACTGGCCGTGGGGCTGAATTTAAGCGCAGCAATGTCAGAGACTTTTTGCGACACGGTGTCCCACCAAGTTTTGCCCTCTTTGTCGACAATGGTTGTGGTGGATTCTGGCCGCACCAGTTCAGCGCCGCCTACATACTGTGCCTCATAGGCCAAGATGGCACCTGTGCCCGGGTCTTTGAGCGGCGTGGCATTGCGAAACACGCGGTATTGCGTGGAAACGCCTCTTGCCATGCTCAAATCACCCGCAATTTGCGAGCGGGCATAGGCGCGGTCGCCTTTAGACAGCAGCACGCGGCCTTCTTGCGTGGCCACAATGCGCGGGGCTTGCGCAAAAGTCTTCTCGTCGACAATCATCGGTTCGGCCAAAAACGGCTCGATCAAATTCGATTTGAGTGTGGGAATGGCCGTATCTGCCAAGCTCTCAAAGCGTGTGCGCGGCGACACTTTGACCACTTCGGTGGGTGCCGCCTCGGCGTTTTGGCGCGAGCGCAAGGTGGCGCGGCCATTGGATTTGTCTAAAAACAACTGCTGACCGGGGAAAATACGGTGCGGGTTGCGAATTTCGGCCATGTTCATGCCCCACAGCTCAGGCCAGCGCCATGCGCTTTTGAGGAACAGGCTAGAAATTGCCCACAGCGTGTCTCCCGATTTCACGGTGTAATTGTCGGGCGCGGTGGGTGACAGCTCAGACAGCGGCACACCCGCGCTTGCCACTTGTGCGGCCGTGGCTTTCTGAGCCGGTGTAGTAGTTTGCGCCAAGGCAGCTTGCGCACCGAATCCACCCACCGCAGCCACCATGACAGCAGCCACACCAGACCATTTTGCTAAATACCAATGTTTACCCATGCAGACCTCGCACTTTAAATGCTAAATTTAGTTCATCAATTACACGCAATTGTCGACTTAAGCCCTTGATTTGGCAAGGATAAATCAACTTTTATCGCCCTCAACTCTACCACTGATGGTAAATCTGTCGGAAAAATAGCGAAAATACAGCCTGCGCGGGCCAGATTTGGTCTGGAGCGCGCCCAATCGAAACCCCCACACGCCAAAACGCCGATTCAACCATGCGCACCGACAGTTCCACCAGCAGCCCCATGCCTAGCCCATCAAAGAGCCAGGAGCCCGCCAAAATCCTCAGCATTTTGGAATACCCCGACGCGCGCCTGCACACCATCGCCAAGCCCGTGGCCGCCGTGGATGCCCGCATCGGGCAGCTGGTGCGCGACATGGTCACTACCATGTATGCCGCCAATGGCATTGGCTTGGCCGCCACGCAGGTCAATGTGCACGAGCGCTTGGTGGTGATTGACATCAGCGAGGAGCGCGACCAGCCTATTGTGCTGATCAACCCTGAGCTCACTTGGAAAAGCCCAGAGAAAACCAAGGCCGAAGAAGGCTGCCTGTCAGTGCCCAATATGTACGACGGCGTGGAGCGCCACAACGCAGTGCGCGTGCGCGCCCTTGACGAGCACGGGGTCAGCCGTGAGATAGAAGCCGACGGCCTGTTGTCCGTGGCTGTGCAACACGAAATGGACCACTTAATAGGCAAAGTCTTCGTCGAATACCTCTCACCTCTTAAGCGCAACCGCATCAAAACCAAGCTGGAAAAAGCGCGGGCGCTGGAGCGGCGCTAGGCGGGCGGATAAGCGCTCTCTCGCTGGTGGCGCACATGCAGCACGAGTGCAATACCGTGCTCTTGGTCCTATTGGTAGAGTGCCAAACAGCCCGATGCGCCCCGTGAAATAACCAGCTCTCGCAGGCCTTGTGGCAAAGGCCCGCCAATGCGCGGATGCTTAGCCAAAATCTCCAATGCATTGCGCACAATATCGGACGTGTTAAACGCGTATTTTTGGAAAACGCGCAAGCAAAAATTCTGTCAAGCGTTCCAAATCTGCGCCAGCCTGTGCAGCATGCAGCCTACGCGTCATACTGCTTGGCTGTTAACCTAGGAGGCCAGTGTGCGCATGGGCGGCTTCGTGGCAGCCAGCCCACGCGCTCTTTGGTTGATTGCGGGAGTTTGACAGATACAAGGGGCATATCAAGATGGTTGGCGTTTATATGGGTATCAACATCACGACACCGACACTGTGTCAAATACTGCTGCAAATTGGCCAGTTCGTGGATTCCCTGGCACCCATTAAAATTTGCGCATCCCATAAATAAGGGATGTTTTATTTTTCAAAATCTGGCATAGTAACAGTGTGACTATTTTGTTTCGCTTTGTCGCAACTGACCAGAAAAGCAGCGTCAAAGTGTTTATGCCAGTGGACAGGCATTGCCCGTATTTTTAGGAGACTCCTGTGAAAGCGTTTCAAACCCCATGGCAAACCCCGCGTTTGCTCAAAACCAGCGGCCTCTTGGCAGCACTTTTAGCCGTGGCTCTGGTAGCCGCTAGCTGCGGCGGTGGAGGCGGGGGCACCACGTCCACTACACCCGCCGTTGTGGCCACCACCGACAGCTTTGGCAACGACATCGGCGGCGATGCGCTGGGCGGCTTTGGCATTGACGGTGGTTCAGGCGGCAGCTTTGGCGGCGGCGACTCCGGCGCGGATGGCACTGGCGGCGAAGGCCCGCCCTTGGTCAATGCGGCAGTGCTGATCACCGACTCTACGGGCAAAACTGCCACAGCCATTACCAATGCCGATGGCTACTATCGCGCCAAAATCACTGGCATGGTAGCGCCGCTGGTGGTGCGCTTGGTGGCGCAAAACGGCAAGGTTTATGTATCGATGCGCGCCGATCCCATTAAAACAGGCTTTAACACCATCAACGCCACCTCGTTCACCGACAAAATCGCCTCCAATTTAGCCACTGCAAATAGCAAACTGGCCGCCACGGAGCTCACACCTGCCATGGTCACAGCGGCTTTGCTTACTAGCGAACAAGCCAAGCTCAAATCCGCTTTGTCGCCAGCACTGAGCGCCGCTGGTATCGGTGCCACCCATGACTTTATCGCCACACCTTTCAAAGCCGATGGCACCAAGATTGACCAAGTGCTCGAATTGGTGCGCCACGAAATCTCCAGCGACGGCTCGACCAAACTTTACACCAAGCGCCCCACGGTCGATACCAACAATACCGCTAATAATTTAGAGCTGAGTGCCAGCGCACCACTGCCCGCAGCCAGCGGCAACGAGCTCAATTTTGCCAAACTCAAGGCACTGCAAGCACGGTTGGATAACTGCGCATCTTTGCAAGTTGCCACGGCCTGCACGGGTATTTACCACCACCTGTACAACCAAAACACCATGAGTTTTGACGAGCAGCTCAAGCAGGCCAGCGGCCGCAAGCGCTACAACACTTCATTGACTGCCGCTAATTTGTTTCAAGGCGCCAAATTTGACGTGCCCGAGGTGTTGGCAAAATTTGAGTCCAGCGCGGGCAGCGGCGTGTTTGATACTGCCGTGGTCGAGCTGCGCTGGTTTCAAAGCGCTGACAGCAGCTACCGCAGCCTGATTACCAATGCCCGCACCTTTGCGGGCTACGTCAACCCCCTTGACACCACAACCCCATCGAGCGCAGGCGGCGATTGGTGGCTGTATGGCAACCAGCGCATCTTTGATGCCAGCATCTACATGCGCGCACGCCAGTCTATCAATTTAAACCCTGGCACTAACAACACCGCCAACATCAACAACCAGAGTTTCCATATGTCTGGCATAGGCGCCAGCATCAATTCTTACCTGTTTGACACCAACTCTGGACAATGGGTGAGCGCCAATATCCGCGCGGTGCACGTTAAGGGTTCTGGTCTGCCCAGCGCAGGCCTGATGTATGTGCCTCTCAACACCGCAACCACTTGCGTGGGTAACGCCAGCATAGTGGGCGCCAATGCAGCCGATTACCACGCGCTGCACTCCACCACGATGACTACTTTTCCCGCCAGCGCAACCTTCTCTGCCAACTCGCCTCACCATTGGCTTAAGCGCACATCGCCCTCGGGTAGCTTGCTCAGCTTGCCCAGCGGCAGCGCATCTATGGCCAGTCTGGCAGCTCTTAATGCGTGGAATATTTACACTTTTACCGTGCAGCGCCAAGACCTGAGCACCGCAACCTTTACCGCACGCAACGTTGCTTCGGCGCTGGAACCTGACACGCTGAGTACCTTGCCTTTGCATAGTTTAAATGCCAGCGACAGCCTGTTTACTGCGCCACAAGCAGCGGCTGCCAGCGTGACGCTGCCTTGGAGCAACAGCAGCGCCATGCCCGGCGCGGTCTACGCTTGGGCGCTGAGCAGGAGCGGTACTACCACCTACAACTCTGAAAAACGCATCACACGCAACAAAACCTCGCTCTCCAGCGCCTTTGGCGTTAGCTTTGCTGCCAGCGACGTATCGCAGTGGCCAGGTTGCAATGCCAGCGGCAACACCACTGCGCTGCATGCTTTGGATAACACCGCCAACACCTACCGCGAATGGAATTTGCGCACCAACCTCAACCGCGTGGGCATCGATCAAATCCGCCGTTGGCAAAACTAAGCGCCGCCGGTGCACAAAAGGACTCTTCAGAGTCCTTTTTTCATGGGCACTAAGTGGCAAAACCACACCAAACATCCCCCTTTTATGGGATGGGCAAATGTTGCAAACTGTGATAACTTCAGCACGTTGTGTCTTGTTAATTTTGCTGCCTAGAGAGGTGGCCTGTGTTTTGTGGGGCTTGTGATGCTTAAAACCGCTAAATTTATGAAAAATACTGCTGATGTCAGCGTCAGAAGGTCATATATTGCTATGGCTATGATAGCGCTAGGATTTTTTATGGTGGGCAATGCCCACGCGCGCCATGCGCTGGTGATTGGAAATTCCAGCTACGCCAGCGCGCCGCTGGCCAATCCGGCCAACGATGCACGGGCTATTTCCAAATCACTTAAAGACGCGGGCTTTGATGTGACCGAAGTGATTGACCAAGGCCGCGACGAAATGAAAAACGCTGTGCTGGCTTTTAGCTCGCTCTTGCAGGCCACCAAGCAGCCGGGGCTGTTTTATTTTGCGGGCCACGGCGTGCAGCTCGATTGGCGCAATTATTTGTTGCCTGTGAACCAGTCGTTTGCCAATGCGCAAAACGTGCGCGACAACGCGCTGGACATCACTGAGCTCACACGCGGCTTCCAAACGGCCAAAAACGGCACGAACATCATCATTTTGGATGCCTGCCGTGACAACCCCTTTGCTACCAGCGGCGCAGTGCCCAAGGGGCTCACGCAAATGGATGCGCCCACCAATACCTTTTTAGCCTATGCCACGGCACCGGGCCAAACCGCACGCGACGCAGGCAGCGGTGCCAACGGCCTGTACACCGAGCATTTGCTCAAAGAAATCACCAAAGAAGGCGCCAAAATTGAAGACGTGTTCAAGCGCGTGCGCATGAATGTGCGCCTGCAAAGCAATGGCGAGCAGATTCCGTGGGAAACCACCAGTTTAGAGAATGATTTTTTCTTTCGCCGCCCACTGAACGCCAAGAACTTGTCTGAGCGAGACATAGAAGAAGATTTTGAACGCCAGTTGCTCGAATGGCAAAAAGTCAAGCTGGCGCGCGATGTGAAGCCCTATGAGGATTTCCTCAACAAATACCCCAATGGCAAATTCAGCGAGCTGGCGCACCACCGTTTGGAGCGCATTTTGGCTGTGTCGGAGCAGCGTGACCGCGACATCACGCAAATGCAAAAACTCATGATGGCCACCGCCAACCACAAAGCCCTGCCGCCCGCCATTCCGGGCAACACGCCCAGCGTGGCCGAGATGGTCAAAGCGCTGGCCAAACCCATCGTGGTGGCGCAAGCGCCTAGCCCTGCGCCAGTGCCTGCGACAGTTGCTGCACCTACCCCTGCCCCTGCACCTGCACTTATTCCAGCTCCAGTGCTTGCCGCGGCCCCAATACCAGCTCCTGTGGTGGTAGCAGCGCCTGCCGTGGTGGCTGCGGTAACTGCAGCGCCCATAGCTGCGCCAGTGGTGGTGGCTGCGGCGCCAGCTCCAGCCCCAGCGCCACAAGCTGCTGCGGCGGTGGCCAAGCCGCCTGTACCCACGCCTGTTGCTGCTCCCGCATCGGTGTTAGCTTCAGCACCAGCTGCCAAGCCACCTGTGGCGGCCAGCCCCTCGGTGCTTGCGTCTGCTGCGTCGGCCGCAGGTTCGGCTGTATCGGCGGTGGCATCTGGCTCGGCCGCTGCTGCGGTTACTGCCGCCGTTGCGCCAGTAACCAAACCTGCCGCAGCTGTGGCTGCCGTAGCGCCCATGGTGGCAGCGGCTGCGGCCGTGGTGGCCAGCGCAGCCAAGCCCAGCGCCCCAGCACCCGTAGCCGCACCAGTGCCAGCAGTAGCTCCGGCCAGCGCACCAGCCGCCACAGCAGTGCCCGCGCAAGTGTTCACAGGTGCGGTCAACGCCGCCGCCGATCCGGTGCAGATTGCTTTGGCCACTAACCCCCTGATTGACGCTTTTGCGCCGATTCGCGCCAGCGGTATTTTGCCCGGCTGGCGCGTGGGCGATTCACTCACCTACCGCACCACGCAGCGCTTTGGCGCACCCAACCCGAGCACGGCTGTGCGCCAAGCGGTGCAGGTAACTGACGAGAAAATCGTCACCGCCTTGGGCAACGAGTACGACCTGTTTGGCAACCCGCTCAAAATCCAAAACCAATTCGAAGCCCTCACCCCCATCCAGCTGTACATCCACGAATACTATGTGGGCAAAACTTGGAGCACCCGCTACAAGCGCATGAGTTTCACTGGAGCAGGCGCTTCCACCGTCACTGGCGAAGCCAAAGTGCTGGCGCGTGAGCAAATCACCCTGCCTGCTGGCACATTTGACGCTTTCAAGCTCAAATACACCACCTACAACCAAGGCAACGGTTACCGCATTCGCAATGAAGCTATCGCATGGGTGGATGTTGCATCCAGCAAAATGCTAGCGGCTGAGAACCGCAGCTGGGACAATAACCAACGCATGACCCTGAGCAACAGAGTAGATTTAATGGCCTACAACAACGCGGCGCGTTGACATGAAGCGGCTGCTGTCCAAACTGCCGCACAGCCTACTTACAATCTGGCCATGAACTTCACCGACATGCTGGCCGATGCCGCCGCCCAAAACCGCTCCATGCTCTGCGTGGGCTTGGATCCTGAGCCGAGCAAATTCCCTGTCCAGCTCAAAGGCAATGCCAACAAAATCTACGACTTTTGCGCCCATATTGTCGATGCCACGGCCGACTGCGTGGTCGCATTTAAGCCGCAAATCGCCTACTTTGCCGCGCACCGCGCCGAAGGCCAGCTCGAGCGCCTGATGGAGCACATGCGCCGCGTAGCGCCCCATGTGCCGATTATTTTGGATGCCAAGCGCGGTGACATTGGCTCCACTGCCGAGCAATACGCCATCGAGGCTTTTGAGCGCTACGGCGCCGATGCAGTCACGCTCTCGCCCTTTATGGGTTTTGATTCGGTGCAGCCTTATTTGAAGCATGCAGGCAAAGGCGCATTCTTGCTGTGCCGCACATCCAACCCCGGCGGTGACGATTTGCAAAACCAGCGCCTGTCTAGCGTGGCTGGCGCGCCCCTGTTGTATGAGCACGTGGCCGCGCTGGCCCAAGGCCCATGGAATTTGAATGGCCAGCTGGGCTTGGTGGTGGGCGCTACCTACCCCGCCGAGATCGAGCGCGTGCGCGCCCTTGCCCCCACCCTGCCGCTGCTGATTCCCGGCGTGGGCGCGCAGGGCGGCGATGCCGTGGCCACCGTGCGTGCAGGCTACCGAGCCAATGCGCCTATCATCGTCAATTCATCACGCGCCGTGCTCTATGCCAGCAGCGGCGAAGATTTTGCAGCCGCAGCCCGCAAAGTAGCTTTGCAGACGCGGGATGTGTTGGAAAAGGCTAAAAACTAGAGTCTTAAGATTTTTAAGGCCAATGTCAGCGTCATATGGTCATATAACGCTACATAAAATATAGCGATAAGCACTAAGCCCCAAACTCCTCGCCGAGTTCCCGGGCCCGGTGCCGCGCCGCGTGCATGGCGCGCATGAACAGGGTTTTTACATTGTCTTGCTCCATGCTCATGAGCGCGGCGGAGGTGGTGCCGCCTTTGGAGGTGACGCGCTGGCGCAAAATTTCTGGCGGCTCGCTGCTTGTGCGGGCTAGCTCAGATGCTCCGGTAAAAGTAGCAATAGCCAGCTGCGCCGCCTGCTCGCGCGGCAAACCCATGTCCACGCCTGCTTGCACCATGGCCTCAATAAAGTAAAACACATAGGCAGGCCCCGAGCCCGACAGCGCCGTGACGGCATCGAGCTGCGCCTCGGCGCTCAGCCACACCAATGCGCCGGTAGTGCTGATTACAGTTTCCACCAAGGCTTTGTCATCTGCCGTGACTGCGGGGCGCGGATACAGCGCCGTCATACCTTTGCCAATGAGCGCAGGCGTGTTGGGCATGGCGCGCACGATGCGCTCTGTGCCCAGCCATTTGGCAATGCTGTCGCTCACTATGCCAGCGGCCACGCTCAGGTGCAGGGCGGTTTTGGTGTGGAAGCGGCATTGCAGGGCGGCTTCTTTGAATACTTGCGGTTTCACCGCCCACACCACCAAGCTGGCTGCGTCCAGCGTGGCGCTGGGTGCTGGCTGCACGTTCACGCCAAACTGCTTGCCCAGCTTGGCGCGCGCCTCGTCAAAGGGCTCCACCACGTCAATCTGGCTGGGCGCAGTGCCTTGGCGAATCAGGCCGCCAATGATGGCGTTGGCCATGTTGCCCCCGCCTATGAATGCGATGTGTTTGGACATGCTGCTCTCCTTTGCTATGCGTTAAGGCACCCACTCAAATGCCACAAACTGCGTGGCTTGGCGCGGGTTGAAATTATCGTCGCTCACAAACACCAGCGTTGGGTTGCCATTGGGCAGGGTGGGCCCGCGCGTCATGCCCTCGGTGTTGTCCAGCGGCACCAGGCCTACTTGCGCAAAGTCTAGCAGCAGGGTTTTGCCAGCGGGTTTGAATGCGCCTTGGCTGAGCGTGGGCTTGGCCATCACATCGCTGCAGTCTTCCACGTCTATCCAATACAGGCGCAGTGAATTGCCCACACCCACAGCGTAGGCGCGCTCTAGCACCAGCATGCCTGTCTCAGATGCCATCCACACCTCAGATATGCCGTTGTCAGCCCACGCGCCAGCAGGCACAGGCGCAAAGGGAATCGCGTCGGGGTAGTAGGCAATTTGGCGGATTGGCTGGCTGCTGTGCGCATGAAACTGCGTGATGCGGCACGCCCCGCCCACCTTGCCCACGGCGGGCACTGGGCCGTCTTCTACCAACGGCGCTTCCATGGCGGCCCAAAAGGTGTCGCCGCTGGGGGCAAAGGCCAAGCCTTCAAAGCCTAGGTTGTCCCGCACGCCTCGCGTGCCTTGTATGGATTCGCCACGCGTGCCTTGTGTGGATTCGCCACGCGTGCTTTGTGTAGATTCGCCGCGTCCGTCTTGGCTAGCAGCCACAAACATACTAGGCAGCGGCACTTGGCTGCTGTAGCGGCCGTCCAGGTGCATCTCGCGTATGAAGGGCGGCAAATTGAGCTTGGCATCGCCCTCACTAGTCCAATACAGGGTTTGCGTGGCCACGCGCAGGCGAATCGACTCGGGGTCGCACACCTCTTCGCCCGCTTTGGCGGCGCGCCGGCTGGGGTAGGCGCTGCCGTCGGGGCGCTGCAGCGTGGTCACACTCAGAATTTGAGCAGGTGCTACGCTGTTGGCCGTGATGTCGAGTTTCAGGGTGTAAAAGCGCGCGGGCTCTAGGTCAGAGCGGTCGTCGCTGATGGCGTAGTAGATGCCTTTTTCGCGGTCATAGTCTAGACCGCTTAGGCCGCCTACTGTTGTGCCTTTGAATTGCAGCTTGTGCGCCAGCGTGCTTTGGCCAATCAGGCGCAGGCCGGGGCGGGCGCTTGGATTGGCAGTGGCTGCTGGTGATGCTGATGCAGAAGGAGGCGCTGCGTTGCCCACTGTCCCTGTGCCCACTGCCGTGGCGCAGCCTAAGCTGCCAGCCAGCGCCCCAGCAGCGCCTGCGCCCAGTATGGATTGCAGGGCAGCGCGGCGGCTGGGCAGCGGGGTAAATGTGGGTGCGGATTGGGGTGTAGAAAATCGAGTTTGGACCATGTCTGCCAGTCTAGCGGTTTTTCAGTGGCGCAAGGGCGTTTTAGCCGCACAGGTGTGCGATACGCATTGCGCGCGCTTGTGGCCCTGTGAAAGGCTGGATTCGCTTGGGTTTGTGGGCTTGTTTTGCACTATGCTCAGGGCTTGTAGCTTTGTCAAATCTAGCAACTCTAGCAACTTTCAGCCATGACCCAGCCGCCTTTATTTGCCCCCCGCGTTTCCCTTGCGCGCAAGCTTGTGCGCTGGGTAGCCTGCGTGTTTGTTGCTATTGCGCTGGCCTTGTGTGCCTTGGTGGCATTCAGTTGGGCCCCCGACCTGCCCGTGGACGCACTCAAAGCCCGCTGGGCAACCGCGCCCTCGCAGTTCATCAGCATTGACGGCATGCAAGTGCACCTGCGCGACGAAGGCCCGCGCGATGACCCCAGCCCCATCGTGTTGCTGCACGGCACGAGCGCCAGCTTGCACACATGGGAAGGCTGGGCGCAGGCCCTGCGCGGCCAGCGCCGCGTGATCCGCTTTGATTTGCCCGGCTACGCGCTCACCGGCTCTTCCCCGCGCAATGCCTACAACATTGGCAGCGATTACCCAGCCTTTGTATTGGCGGTGATGGACGCGCTCAAGGTGCCGCGCTTTGTATTGGCTGGCAATTCGCTGGGTGGGCAAATCGCGTGGCACACTGCGCTGGCAGCGCCGCAGCGGGTAGAGAAATTAATCTTGGTCGACAGCAGTGGTTACCCGCTGGACTCCACCTCCGTGCCGCTGGGTTTTCGCATCGCCCGTAATCCCGTGCTTGCGCCGCTGATGCAAAACATATTGCCCCGCGCCGTGGTCGAATCCAGCCTGCGCAATATATATGGCCAGCCAGAGCGCGTCACGCCTGAGTTGGTAGATTTGTTTGTAGACATGACCCGCCGCGCAGGCAACCGCGCCGCACTCACCGAGCGCTTCAAAAGCGGCTACACCGCCGACACCGCCCGCCTAGCCACCATCAAAGCCCCCACCCTCATCCTGTGGGGCGGCCAAGACCGCCTGATACCACCAAGCCACGGCGAGCGCTTTGAAAAAGCCATCATTGGAGCGCAGCGCGTGGTCTTTCCACAGCTGGGGCATGTGCCGCATGAGGAGGATGCGGCGCAAACGGTGGCTGCGGTGAAAGCGTTTTTGGCGTTGCGCTAGGCTTACCCCAATACGTTCCTTACGTTCGATCTTGGTTTGTCCAAAGGGGTTCTTGCCCGGCTTGGTCACTATTTCTCCGTTCGCCCTGAGCTTGCCCTAGGGTTCATGCCATGCTTGGTCACTGCTGCGGCCAAGCGAGCGCTGTGCCAACGCGCAAACGGTCGCTGGCCCGCTGCGCGGGGAGCTGATTTTTTCAAGCAAATGGGGGGAAGCGGCCTAACTCGGGCTAAAGCCCTCAGACAGAGCCCGCTTCTTGTCCCCCATTTGCTCGAAAAAACCAGCCCAGCGCCCTGATTGTTTGCGCGTTGGCACAGCACTCGCTTAGCCGCAGGGCGAGGTGGTTGCTGGGCACGGTTGGAAAACTGCTCAGCTTCAGGTACAACAGCATGCTAGAACGCTGTTTCACGCGCAGATTTCCACTCTTTATGAAAAATAGTGACAATGTCAGCGTCATATGGTCATACTGCGCTATTATTTATATAGTATTTAGCAAACAACGTGTGACGTGCCTCCGGTATTAAAACCTCAAAGCGAGCATAGCCCGAGCAGCGTTATGGCTATCCCGACCGACCGATTTCGGTGTACCCACCGCATGAGGGCGCGTCGAGATAGCCATAACGCTGCCCGGGCGCGCAAAACTGCGAGATAGCCAAAACGCTGCTCCGGCGCGCAATCCAACCGCTACAAAACCTCAAAGCGAACAATATCGAGGCCTCACCTCAACCACCGACCGCATTGCACTTTCAGCTGTAAGAACCCCACCTAAGCCGCGACTACTTCTTCACTTTAGGAGTGATTGCCCATGAAACCCGCCACCCGCTTAGCTATTGCCACCAGCCTATTTGCCACCGGCCTCGCCGCCAGCCTAGCCGCCCACGCCGCCACCTGCTCTGCCCAATCCGGCGCCACGCTCACCCCCGTGCTAGAGCTCTACACCTCCGAGGGTTGCAGCTCCTGCCCGCCCGCTGAGCGCTGGATGTCCACCCTGAAAGATGCCAACCAACGCGGCGATGTGGTGGCCCAGGCGTTTCATGTGAACTACTGGGACTACATTGGCTGGGTAGACCGCTTTGCCGTGCCCACTTACACCACACGCCAACGCGAGATGGCGCGCGCTAGCGGCCAAAGCGGCATTTACACGCCCCAGCTCATCAAAAACGGCCGCGATTCACGCGACTACAGCGGCGCTTTAGGCAACCCCGCCCGCGCCCCAGCCAGCAAAGCCGCACTCGCCATCCAGCAAACCGCCCCCGACCGCTTTGAAGCCAATGTAGTCCCCACCGACCCCAAAGCCGCTTGGTCCGCCTACTGGACCGTCACCGAGCATGGCCACAGCAGCCGCGTCACCGCTGGCGAAAACAAAGGCGAAACCCTGAAACACGATTTTGTGGTGCGCCAATACAGCGTAGCAGGCGCTTACACCGGTGCCAACAAACTCAGTTTCAACACCCTGCCCACTAGCGCCGCCAACCCGCGCCAAATCAACCTTGTGGTGTTTGACACCAAAACAGGCCTGCCCATGCAAGCGCTCAGCATGGGATGTTGATTTTTTGTTAGATTTAGCGGATTGGCGAATGTTGCGCTAAGGTGCATGGGGGTCGCCTCTTGCGCTTAAGTAGTTGGGGGCGCGTGCAGTGGGTGACCTGATTTTTGCTCCGCTCTGTTTCGCTCTGACTGCGGTTTTGTCTTTCTGTGGACTGCGCAAGAAGGTCGCTTGGTTTTTAGGCCGCCTTGCGTACATCGCGAAAACCGCTGCGAAAAATCTGGTCACCCACTGCACGCTTGGGAAGCTTGGTTTTGGAGATCTTGCCTTGGCCAACTGTTGTATCTGCCTCTAAGGACAATCGCGGCTTTAACACGGTATTGAATTGTCCACCGCGAGCATAGCCCGAGCAGCGTTTTAGCTCTCCCGTCCGACCGATTTCGGTGTACCCACCGCATGAGGGAGCGGCGGGAGAGCTAAAACGCTGCTCGGGCGCGCCAATCCGCCTGCTACCATCGCCACATGGGCATTCTTGATGTTTTTAACCACCTTTTTAACTTTCTGCTGCCAGCCGCCTGCGTGGCCGTGCTGTTGGCGGTGTTTACCCGCTTATTTATAAAAAAAAGTGGCAATGTCAGCGTCATATGGTCATATATTGCTATTAATTTTATAGTCTGTGCAGCATGTCTAGTAGCTGGCTTGGTGTTCTTCGGGCGCGACGGAAAAATGGCTACCTACGCGCTCATGGTGGCTGCTGCGGCCACCAGCCAGTGGGTGCTTACTAAAGGCTGGCGGGGCTGAACAAGTCCACACGGTCGGTGATGATACCGTCGGTGCCCAGTGCCAAGAGGTGCGCCGCCGCCCACTCGTCGTTCACCGTGTACGACAGGCAGCGCATGGAGCCGCTGTGCACCTGCAGCACGCTGCTCTTATCCCACAGCGCATAGTTGAGCACCACGGCCACGCACTCCAGACCAATAGCGGTTTCTAGCCAGCCTTTCCAGAGGCTGTCGCACAGGAAGCCGCGCGGCAAATGCGGCGCGGCTTCCTGTGCGCCGCCCAGCGCTTCGGGCTCAAACGAAGTCAGCAGAGGTTTGATTGCCTCGCCCTTCCACAGCTTGTCGGCCAAGGCCGCCACCACCTGCCCCGTGCGCCGCGCCGTGCCCGGCGTGGGCTTGATTTCGATGTTGAGCGCGTAGCCATTGCGTATGCAAAAGCGGGCGATGTTTTCCATGCTGGGCAGCGGCTCGCCTGCGTAGGCGCGGCTGTGCCATGCGCCTGCGTCAAGCTGGCTCAAATCGCTCCACGGCAGATCGCCGCCTGTGCCGTGCCCGCTGGTGGTGCGGTTCAGCGCGCTATCGTGCAGCAAAAAAGGCACGCCGTCGCGGCTAAGCTTCACATCGCACTCAAACATGCGGTAGCCATGCGCAGCGCCCACGCGAAACGCCGCCAGCGTGTTCTCAGGCGCCATTTTGCCAGCGCCACGGTGCGCTACCCAGCGCGGATAGGGCCAGTGGGGGAGGGTAGTTTGCGGCATGGTTAGTTCCTTTTCAGCGTAGTTTATAAATGCAGTGTGCGGGTGCTTGCAGACAAGCTAAATGTCCCATACGCAAGCCCCTCACACAGGAAATCGCTAGGTGAATAAGCCCTTGCTGCTCACCTAGCAGTTGCCAGTCACTCACTTTTTAGCAGCGCCACCATACGGATTCACCGCCGGGTCCAGCACCACCCGCAGCTTGCCGTCTACCACCTTCACGTCCGTGATCGCCATCTTGGCCAGCCTGTCCATTTGCGCGTTTTGAAAAATGTAAACCGGCGTGTTTTGCAGGCTAGCGGCCAAAAGCCTGCCGCCATGCTCGCTGGCCAGCGCGGTAATAGCAGGCGGTACGCCATCCAGCGCAAAGCTTTCCACACGAGGCTCGTCCAAATAAATCTCCCCCTTGGCCGCGTTAAAGCGCAGCTTGGCCGACACCACACTCGAGCCCTGCACAGGCTGCTGCGCCACCGACACCGTGGTGTCAAAGCCCAGCTGCAGCCGATCCGACGCAGCCAGCAAACTGGCCTTGGGGTTTTGCAGCTTGATGCAAGTAAACGGCAGCGGACACTTTTCCACCGGAAACTTAGGCGCAATCCGCTCTTGCAACTGGCTAGCCGAAAAATCCAACGTGAGCTTGCCATCGTTTACACCTAGACAGGCGGTGAGGAGCAGGGCTAGGAATGGGATGAGAAAGTGGTGGGTGCGCATAGAACTGGAGTTTAAGCTTGAGTATGCCAATATTGTGATGCGGCAAGGCTTGATCACATGTTTAGTAAAATATGCGATACTTGTATTTCATTTATCGATGGAGCTACAACATGGCCGCTGTTTCACTGCGATTACCGACCGACATATCGATGCGTTTACAGCAACTGTCTGAACGCACGGGGCGCAGTAAGACCTTTTACATGATAGAAGCGATTCAAGATCGGCTTGATGATCTTGAGGATATGTACATCGCCGAGCGAGAGCTTGAGGAAATCCGTGCTGGCCGCTCCGCAACCACGCCATTGGCACAAGTGATGACCCGCTATGGCATGGTCGGTTGAGCTATCCACACTTGCCCTGAAAAATTTAGAGCAATTAGACGCGCCAATCAGAAGACGCATTTTGTCGTTTTTACATGAGCGCATTGCCAGCCTTGAAGACGCACGCAGTATCGGCGAAGCACTCAAAGGGGCGCGTTTAGGCCAACTGTGGAAATACCGCGTTGGCGACTACCGCCTGATAGCAAGTATTGAAGACGAAGCCGTGAAAATTCTCGTTGTCAAAATTGGCAACAGAAAAGAAGTTTATAAATAGCTAGAAAAAAGCTCGCTGAAAGGGGTGTGCACAATAATGAACGCTGAAAACAATACCGCCAAGCCAGCCACCGCAGCCTCGGCCGATGGCGACTATTTGGGCTATGGCGTGTACGCAGACGCGCTATGGGCGCGTATTGAAAACGCTTTGGCCAAAGACACCATCACCGGCAAGCTAGGTGACGACCCAATGGTCATCGGTTTGTTTGGCGAATGGGGCGCAGGCAAATCGTATTTGCTGGGGCTGATGCAAGACCGCTCTAAAGACTGGGCTAAAAAGCGCATTGGTTGGCGCGCCTTAGATGGGGGGAGCGCAGGGCTAACAGTGCCCGTATTGTTTCAGCCTTGGAAGTATGAGCGCGAAGAGCATTTGCATGTGCCGCTGATGATGCATATTTTTAGCGCCTTGCAACATTACGAGAAACAAGCGCAGACATTGGGCGATAAATTCAGTGGAATGGGTGCGGACGCTTGGGAAGGCGTAAAAAAAGGCATGCCAGTTCTCGTAGGATTGTTTGAAAAAATCTTAAAAGCGTCTATTGCAGTAGCTGAGCCTTTAGTTGCAACAGGTACAAGCGTTGGCTTAGGTTTAGCCAAAGGTATGGCGGGCAGCTTAAAACCACGTGACCCACGGCCTGTAGATCCGCTCAAAATTTACAAATACAGCGACGACGGGCGTTTTTTCTACGATTTGCACGAAGCGCTAAAAAGCGTGACGCGCCCTACCTACGACAACGGCCAACTGCGTATTCCCCTGAGCTATCCACTAAGCATTAATTTCGTTGTTTTTATTGACGATTTAGACCGTTGTCTGCCAGAAAAAGCAGTGCAAACCTTGGAAATGATCAAAACCATTTTCAACGTTGAAAGCTTTGCATTCGTACTGGCATTGGACGACGAGGTGATCGAACGCGGGATTGGCCACCGCTACCAAGCCTACAATTTTGCGGGTAAAAAACCCGAAATGCCCATCACTGGATTTGAGTATTTAGAGAAAATCGTTCACCTCCCGTTCAAATTACCAGCCCTCACACGCGCGCAGGCAAAGACATTCATTGAACGCAGTGAGTTAAAAATTGCGCAAAAAAATCCGCTTTGGTTTAAATTGCTGCCAGACAGCAGCCCAATCCCAAATGCAAAATTCGACGCAGTGCGTTCCGCATTACAGGGGCAGGCGAAATCAAGCAAAAATGCCGAGCTTTTAGATGAAAAATTCTCGCAAACTGACGCAACTACGGAAGCTATTTTTGACTTATGTGCACTGGCTTTAGACGCATTTGACGCTTACGTGCCGCGTAAGCTGCTGCGCTTGGTGGAGTTGTGGCACACCACGGTCAATATTGCCGCGCTGCGCCATCAATCAGATCCGCGCAAGCATGCGCTTATTGCGAGTAGTTCAGCCCAAGTTGACATTCGCATAGCCTTAACGGTGATGATGGTGCAGTTGTTTCACCCAGATTTATACCGGGTATTTCGCCGGCACGAAGAAACATTTAAAACCCTTTACAACAGCTTTGACAGCGCGGCTAAGCTGGAAGACAAGCTCAGTGCCAGCATGTCAGACATTGATTTGTGGCATTGGGCTGCTTATAAAAAATCGACAACTAATAAGCCCACAGAACTCAAAGCCGTGCTTGTAGAAATTGCCGCCTTGGATGACGGGTATCGCTATGATGCCCAGCAAAAACGCCTTCCACTGGTTGAGCGGCTGATAGAACATCGCCAAGCGCAGCGCCATGTTTTTGATGCGCTCAAACTATTTGCTTCGCTGAAAAAGCAAATGCCCGCATTGCCAGAAAAATTCTCGATAGCCCAGTATTTCAGCTTGTTAACGGAGTTTGACGAATTCCTTACCCCGCTGCCCGAACTTGGCTCTATTCCAATGCAAGTGGTGCGTGGTGAAATCACGATCGAGAACAAACGATTTGCGGTAACCGATGCCGAAATCTTGTACGCCAGTTTAATTGCGGCAGACCCAAATACGCAGAAAGAAATAGCACAAAAAGCCCAACTACAGCTGGGTTTATATTTGCAATCACAGGATGTGCAAACGCTAAGTGCCCGTGTGAAAGCGTGGCTTGACGAGGCGAAAGATGACGATAAAGCACGCAGGCAATTGCAGCTACTCAACGGCTTGCAGTACTTGGCCGCGTATATTGCCCCATCAGATGCAGATCAGCTTTGGGAATTGGTTGAAACTATTGCAAATGTAGGCAAATTGGGTGAGCCGTTTACCGACATAAACCAAGTCAAGTACCGCGCGCTGTGGGCTGATGTACGCCACGCACTAGGCTTTGAAGACAGGTTTGATGGCAAGACCCTGTACGGCGCAAAGACAGAGGGCGATAAGCCAAGACCAGGTGTACCGCTGTATTTGCCCAAAGAGCGCTTCAAAACGCAGGGCGAAAGTGCCGAACCTATCCCCGGTTTCATCCATATCCCGGCTGGCACTTTCGAAATGGGTCAAGCTAAAGAGTCTGACAACTTACCGCGCGACATAACGCTAGAAAAACCTTTCTACATCGCCAGATACCTCACCACGGTAGACCAATACGCCAGTTTTGTGGACGATGGAGGTTACAAGCAAGATAAATTATGGGATGCGCAGGGCATTGAGTGGCGCGAAGGGCGGTTTGACTCCAAAGTAAAAGACGATAGTTACCGCCAGTATTTAGCCAGTCGCACGCCTGACATGCGCAAATCACCGATGGATTGGGATGAGCAGCGCAGCCGTGGCAGCCGCCCAGTTATGCGCGTAAGCTGGTTTGAGGCGCGGGCTTACACGCGCTGGCTGCAAGACAGGCTTAGTGGCGAAGGCTCGAATAAGGCGCTATTTGCGTCAAATGCCTTGCTCGCTGGCTATAAGGTTTGTTTGCCAACTGAGGCGCAGTGGGAGCGCGCAGCAAAAGCCAAAGACCTTGCTGGCAGCGACCCTCAGCGGATCTGGCCGTGGGAAGGGGACGATAAATCAGCCCATTTGAAAGCCAATATTGCATCCAGCAAGCTAGGGCAAGCCAG
Source organism: Polaromonas sp. (assembly GCA_043728315.1). GTDB lineage: Bacteria > Pseudomonadota > Gammaproteobacteria > Burkholderiales > Burkholderiaceae_C > JAAFIP01. The sequence goes on from JAYTMT010000324.1 coordinate 30,708, forward strand.
CGTGGTGGGTTTGTTTGAGTCCAACTCCGTCGGCGTGCATGACATGGCGGGTAATTTGTGGGAGTGGCAAGATAACCTGTGGGACGGCAATGGAGTCGGTGTTCAAGAGCGCTTGCCGAAAGACAAGGAACTCAAGTCGCTAGAAGACGCTGTTAGTTCCGACCGCCCGGCGCTGCGCGGTGGCTCGTGGGACGACACGGCCGACGGCGCGCGCTGCTCGGTTCGTGACGGGGATCGGCCCGACGGCTGGGGCGGCGGTGTGGGGTTTCGGGTGGTGTTGTCCCTGGCTTAAATGCATTCTGAAACCTGATCTGTCCGCGCCCGCCCACTTTGCCAAAAAGCGGGCTGTTCATCGCGGCGAAGCCGCCCGCGCATTTTTTAGCCATGCGCCCAGCAGCCTGCCCACCTCGTCCATTAATTTAGCACCATGCTCGAACTGGCCGGGGCTGACCAAATGCCAGTCGTGCGCCAGCCGCCAGTTCAGGCGCAGCTGGGCCAGCGCCACATCGGCATGCAGCAGGCGCATATTAGGCCGCTCTGAGCGCTGCGCCTCCAAGAGGCGCAGCAGCAGGGTTTGGCAGCCCTGCTGCAAGGCCACAGCCCCCACAAAGCGCTGTTGGCGCGGAAACTTGAGGGTGGCGGGCACCAGCCAATGCAGCAGGTCATAGGTTTTGGTAAAAAGCGGGCTGGTGGCATTGCTGCTGGCCGAGTTGGCTGCCGTGCCAGCAGCGAAGCCGGGTGTGATGGTGCGGGTGGAAGTGCTCATGGCTGTCCTTGGGGAGTTGTAAAGTCAAATTTGGCAAAAATGGTCTCGCGCAGGCGCGCAGTTTCGGCCTGCTGGGCGTGGGCTACCCAGCCTTGCACGCGCAGTTGCACCTCGCTCAGCGTCATGTCGCCCTGGGCCACAGCGGTTTGCCATTCGCGCATGCGCGCTTCAAATGCTCTGGCGCTGCGTGTTTTGATGCGGCGGTGGTCGGCAAACAGCTGCATGCCTAAATATGGAATGCCGTTTTTCACGGGGTACACCGTGCTGCTGGCTTCGTGCATGGTCAGGCGCAGTTGGGCCAGCTTTTCTCGGATGGCGGCTTTCCATGCCCAGAGTTGGGCTTTGTTGTCGCTAAAGAGCAAAAAATCGTCCACATAGCGCAGGTAGGCCTTGCAACGCAGCTCGCGTTTCACATATTGGTCAAGCGCGTTCATGTATACGTTGGCCCAAAACTGGCTGGTGAGGTTGCCAATGGGCAGGCCGCGTGGGCGCTGGGCGGCCAGCAAGTCGTCGCCTGCAAAATACATTTGCGTGTATTCGCTGGCTAGCACGCCGTCCCCGCTGGCCAAAATGGTGGCGCACAGTGCTAGAGTGCGCTGGCAGTGAATGGTTTTTTGCAGCAACCCTATCAGCACCGCATGGTCTACACTGGGGAAAAACTGCTTGATGTCGCACTGCAGCACATAGCGATGGCCACGCATGAAGTGCTGGGCGCGGTCTAGGGCTTTGTGCGTGCCTTTGCCTAGGCGGTTGGCATAGCTGTCAAAGCTAAATTGCGGCTCAAAAAGCGGCTCAATCACTTGCACCAGCGCATGGTGCACCACGCGGTCGGCAAAGGCTGCCGCGCTCACCAAGCGGTGCTTGGGGTCGTGAATATGAAAAGAGCGGTAAGGCGCTGGGCGGTAGCTACCCGTTTGCAATTGGTCTTGCAAGGCAAATAGCTGGCGCTCAAGCGCCTGCTCAAAACTGGCCACCTCTGGCTGGCTGCGTTTGCCGCGCGCGGCATGTCGCCACGCTTGGTGCAGGTTTCCCCAAGCGCTCAGGGCGCGCCAAAGGGCAGTGTGTGGTGTTTGGGTTTGTGCGGACATAGTGCGTAGAATGCACCATCAGGGGAAGCACCGACACCCGGCGCTGCGCGGTGGCTCGTGGAACAACACGGCCGACAACGCGCGCTGCTCGATTCGTAACAGGAATCAACCCGACAACTGGAACAACAATGTGGGGTTTCGGGTGGTGTTGTCCATAGCTAATGGGTTCGGTTGCCAGAAAATGCCGCGCTGCTTTGCGAAAGCTTTCCAGCCGACACGGTGCGACAGATTAGCCAGCGAGGTGCTTTCCTGCTCGCGCATGCGGCACAAGTGCGCTGCATGCCGGGTAAATAGCGGTAAGCGGTCTGCGCCCCACCTGTGCTGGTCATGGGTGCGGCGCAGGAACTGTATGAAAAAACCGCTGAATCAGTGGCTTTTGTGGTGTCGTAAAAACGCAGGTTTATAGAACTAGTTGGTTCGCAGAAGTGCGTCCACAATATCGCAAATTGGATCAATCTCACCACTGGTCAATTTGTCGGCAAACTCTACATCTCTTTGTTTCCAGTCTTGGTTTTTCACATGGTCAACGAGCACCACGCCTTGCACCGACGAATGAGCAGGGATCGGATATTCAAAAGCGTAGCCCTTCACTTGGCTCGTGATAGGGCACACAACAAATCGAGAGGTCTTGCGGTTGTATTCCTTTGCAGTCAGTACAAGCGCTGGTCTGCGGCCCGCTTGCTCATAGCCTGCTTGTGGAGAGAAATTCATCCACACGATATCTCCTCGCGCTGGAATATAGGGCGTCTTCTTGTCTACCATACCTCTGTACCGACAGGGGTCGTTTCAAACATTGACACCTCAGGCAAGTTTTCAGGCGTGATACGCGCAAGCATGGCGTGGATATCTACCTTGGGCTTTTTCCTTGCAGGCGGCTCTACGGCTCGAATGAGGATATTTCGCTCAGGGGTAATCTCGGCGTGTACCAAATCCCCAAGGGATAGCCCAGCGGTTTTGAGGATGACAGAGGGAATGCGAATACCTGCACTATTTCCCCATTTTGCGACAGCGATAGACATAGAAAAAATGATAGGTGCTAATGTTTATACATTGTATATCTTTTCGTTCCTGCCTTGATGACTTCCACAAGGCTTCCGCAAAGATATTATGCCCCGGCGCAGCCTTAAGCCCCCACCCGCTTCCCCGTCTTCGCATCAAAGAAATGCACCCGCTCAGCACGCGGTTTCACGGTGAGCACTTGGCCTATGGCGGGGGACACGGCGGATTCTTCGGCTCGGATGATGAGGCCTTCATCGCCTAATTTGCAGTAAATGATGCGCTCTGCGCCTAGCATTTCTATGGATTCTACGGTGACGCTCCAGCCGTCGGTGGCTAGGTCTAAATGCTCGGGGCGTATGCCAAACACTTTGCCTTCTTGGCCACCGGGCGCGTTTTTCAGCAAATTCATGGGCGGTGAACCGATGAAGCTGGCCACGAAGGTGCTGGCGGGGTGGTGGTAGACCTCTTCGGGCGTGCCCATTTGCTCCACATGCCCGGCATTGAGCACCATCATGCGCTGGGCCAATGTCATGGCTTCTACTTGGTCGTGGGTGACAAACAGGCTGGTGATGCCTAAATCACGGTGCAGCTTTTGGATTTGCAAACGGGTGGATGCGCGCAGCTTGGCATCGAGGTTGGAGAGTGGCTCGTCAAACAAAAAAACCTGCGGCTCGCGCACAATGGCTCTGCCCATGGCCACGCGCTGGCGCTGCCCGCCTGAGAGCTGGCCGGGCTTGCGCTCCAGATACGCAGCTAGCTCTAGCATGGCGGCGGCTTTGTCCACGCGCTGGCGAATTTGATCGGGCGGCACTTTGGCAATTTTCAGGCCATAGGCCATGTTGTCAAATACGCTCATGTGCGGGTAGAGCGCGTAGTTTTGAAACACCATGGCAATGTCGCGCTCGGCGGGTTCTAGGTTGTTCACCACACGCGGGCCTATGCTGATTTCTCCATCGCTCACCTCCTCTAGCCCCGCCACCATGCGCAGCAGGGTAGATTTACCGCAGCCCGATGGGCCCACAATGACCACAAATTCGCCGTCTTTAATCTCTGCGCTGATGCCGTGGATAACCTGCACTGCTTTGGCTTTGGCAGTGTCTTTGCCGTAGCGCTTGACTACGTTGTTGAGGGTGATGGAGGCCATAGTTTTTTAAAGCGTTTGCTGAGGTTATTGGTAGGCTGATGGCGTTGGATCGCGAAGGGCGCGAAGGTTGCGCGAAAGGCGCGAAAAGAACAGCCAAAAATTACGCATCAAGACTTGTATTCAAATAAAAGGAGTAGGTTATTTTTTATAAAATGCAATATTTTTTAGTAGCAATCTTTGACCATATGACGCTGACATTGGCAGTATTTTTTATAAATCCCACACTTTTAATCACTTTTGGTATTCCTTTAGCGTCCTTCGCGTAGTTTCGCGTCCTTCGCGGCCGGAAGTTCGGAAGTCCGCAAGTCCAGACCCCAATCCCGCTATTTCTCAGAGTCGACCAAGCCCTTCACAAACCATTTTTGCATCAGCACCACCACCAGCACCGGCGGCACCATGGCGAGCATGGCGGTGGCCATCATCAAATGCCACTCTACTTGGCTCTCGCCTGCAATCATTTGCTTGATGCCGATGACTATGGGGTAATACTTCTCCTCGGTGCTCACCAAGAGCGGCCACAGGTATTGGTTCCAGCCGTAGATGAACATGATGACAAACAGTGCGGCAATCGAAGTGCGGCTAAGCGGCAGCAGCACGTCAAAGAAAAAGCGCATGGGGGATGCGCCATCCATGCGGCTGGCTTCTACCAGTTCATCGGGTATGGTCATGAAAAACTGGCGGAATAAAAACGTGGCGGTGGCCGAGGCAATCAGCGGCAGCGTAAGGCCTGCATACGAGTTGAGTAGCCCCAAATCACTCACCACTTGGTAGGTGGGCGATATGCGCACCTCCACAGGCAGCATCAGGGTGATAAAAATCATCCAAAAAACGATTTGCTTGCCCGGAAAACGAAAATACACAATGGCGAATGCGCTGAGCAGTGAGATGGCGATTTTGCCAAAAGCTATGAGCAGTGCCATGATCAGGCTCACCACCAGCATGCGCCCCACGGGCGCGCTGCTGCCGCCCGCCGTGCCGCCTGTGCCCAACACTTGCGAATAATTGGCCAAAAAGGAGTCGCCGATGCTCAGCTTCATGGGGCTAGAAACCACATCGTCAAGCGTATTGGTCGAGCCCACAAAAGTCACCCAAATCGGCAGGGCGATGATGGCGATGCCGATGATGAGCACGGCGTGCGAGATCCAGTCTAGGATTGGTTTGCGCTCAACCATGTGAAAGCCTCATACGTGCCATAAGTGCCATAAGTGCCATACGCGCCACTGCAAAACCAGAAAATGCAGCTTTCATCAGTAGTTCACCTTTTTTTCCACATATTTGAATTGGATAAAGGTCAGCAGCACCACCAAGGCCATGAGCACCACCGACTGCGCGGCCGAGCCGCCCAAGTCTTGCGCCTTAAAACCGTCGTAATACACGCGGTACACCAAAATAGAGGTTTCTTTGCCCGGCCCGCCGTGCGTGGCCGCGTCGATGATGGCAAAGGTGTCAAAAAACGCATACACAATGTTCACCACTAAGAGGAAAAAGGTGGTGGGCGTGAGCAGGGGAAAGGTAATCGTCCAAAAGCGCTTGAACGGGCCTGCGCCGTCGATGGACGCGGCTTCAATCAATGACTTAGGAATCGACTGCAGGCCCGCCAAAAAGAACAAAAAGTTGTAGCTGATTTGTTTCCACACCGCAGCGGTAACCACCAACGTCATGGCTTGGCCAGAGTTGAGGTGGTAGTTCCAGTCAACGCCTAGCAAGCGCAGCCAGTGCGCCAAAATGCCAAACGTGCTGTTGAACAAAAACACAAACAGCACAGCCGCCACCACGGGCGCTACCGCATAAGGCCAGATCAGCAAGGTTTTATAAACACCGCCCAAGCGAATCACGCGGTTGGCGCACACCGCCAGCAGCAGCGCAATGGACATGCCCAGCGAGGCCACCAACACTGAGAAAACCGCCGTGGTGTGAAACGATGCCCAGTAAGTCGGGTCAGCAAACAAGGATTTGAAATTGTCCAGCCCAACGAATTGGCGGTTACCACCAAATGCGTCTTCAAGCAGGAGCGACTGGTAAAGCGCCTGCCCCGCTGGCCAAAAAAAGAACACCAGCACCACCGCCATCTGCGGCGCAATCAGCGCCCAAGGCAGCCAGCGGTGGCTAAAGGTGACTCTTTTTTCCATAGCGCATAGTTAATTCGAGGTCTAGGTAGCGCGAAAGACGCGAAGAAAAGAATACAAAAAACGCGAAAATTCAAAAATTATTTTTTGTTTTCCTTTAGCGTCTTTCGCGTAACTTTCGCGCCCTTCGCGATACTAAAACCGCAGCCTACTTACCCCCTTTATTAGCCGCCTCAAACTTAGCCAACACTTCATTGCCACGCGACACGGCTTTGTCTAGCCCCTCTTTGGCCGACTGTTTGCCAGCCCAGATGCCTTCGAGTTCTTCGTCCACAATGCCGCGAATCTGCACGTGGTTGCCCAAGCGGATGCCGCGCGATTTGTCGGTGGTTTTCACCACCATTTGCTTGACGCTCACGTCAGTGCCGGGGTTTTTCTCATAAAACCCGCTGGCCTTGGTGATCTCATAGGCTTTGGTGGTGGCTGGCAGGTAGCCGGTGGCTTGGTGGCTCTTGGCCTGCACCTCGGGTTGGCTCAAATACTCGAGGAATTTGGCCACACCTTTGTATTCGGCTGGTTTTTTACCCGCCATGGCCCACAGGCTGGCCCCGCCAATCACGGTGTTTTGCGGTGCGCCTGCCACGTCTTGGTAGTACGGCATAGCGGCTATGCCAAAGTCAAATTTGGCGTTGCGCTTGATGCCTGCGTAGGCGGCGGATGAGCTGGTGAGCATGCCGCACTCGCCTGTCCAAAATTTGGCCTCGGCTTCGGTGCGGCGGCCGCTGTAGGTCATCAGGCCCTGCTTGGTCATGTTGGCCAAGTTTTCAATATGGCGCACATGGGTGGGGCTATTGAATGCCAAGCGTGCGTCCATGCCGCCAAAGCCGTTGTTTTTGGTGGCAAACTGGGCGTTGTGCCAAGTGGAAAAGCTCTCTAGCTGGGTCCAGCTTTGCCAAGCGGGGGTGAAGCCGCATTTCTCGCCGCCGCCTTTGAGCTTGGCAGCGGCCAAGGCTACTTCGGGCCAGGTGGTGGGGGCTACTGTGCCCAAGCCGTTTTTCTTGAACATGTCTTTGTTGTAGTAGAAAACGGTGGTGGAGCTGTTGAATGGGAAGCTGAGCATTTCGCCTTTGGGCGAGGTGTAGTAGCCTGCCACTGCGGGCACATAGGCCGCAGGGTCAAATTTCACGCCGCCTTCTTTAAACACTTCGCTGATCGGCTTAATCGCCTTGCTGGACATCATGGTGGCTGTGCCTACTTCAAAAATTTGCACCAAGTGTGGCGCGTTGCCCGCGCGGTAGGCGGCTATGGTGGCGGCGTAGCTCTCGTCATACGTGCCCTTGAACACGGGGATGACTTTATAGTCTTTTTGGCTGGCGTTGAATTCGGTGGCAAAGCCGCCCACCCAGTCGCCCAATGCGCCGGTCATGCTGTGCCACCACTGGATTTCAACTTGGGCGTGGGCGGGGGCGGCTGCTGCAAAGGCAGCCAAGGCGAGGGCGGATAAGCGCAATGTCATAAAAACTCCAAAAAAGTAATGCCCTGCATGAATGCCAGCAAAGCTTAGGTTGCACGGTAGTTTGTGCATGTGACAGATTCATTACAGCCGAAATAAGCCTTCGGTTACAGCGGGGTTTCCATTAGGGCTGGTATTGTGTTGGGTCTCACTTTTCGCTCCTTAGTTGGTCACTACTACGGCTAAGCTAGCGCTTTGCCTCATGTTTCGCTCCTTGCTTGGTCACTTCTGCGGCCAAGCGAGTGCTGTGCCCACGCGCAAACGGTCGCTGGCCCCTTCGGGGGAGCTTGTTTTTTTGAGCCAATGGGGGGAATCGGGCAAACTCGGGCTGCGCCCTCAAACAGCGCCCGATTCTTGTATCTTCAATCTCATGGACATTTCCACCAATCCTGTCATAGTACATACTGCCGTGAGGTTGGGCTGTTGGGGGTGGGCGCGTAGCGTCCA
>JAYTMT010000325.1:0-30793 GCA_043728315.1 Polaromonas sp.
GGCTATCCCGACGCGCCCTCATGCGGTGGGTACACCGAAATCGGTCGGTCGGGATAGCCAAAACGCTGCTCGGGCTATGCTTGCTGTGAGGTTTTAATACCGCAGGCGCGCTACTCGCAGAGTGTAAGTTACTATATTAAACGTAGCAAACTATGACCATATCACGCTGACAATGCCACTATTTTTCATGAAAAGTGCGAATCTGAGCGTGAAACAGCGCCCCAGTAAGCTGTTGACCCCGAAGCAGAGCAGTTTTCTAAACGTAACCAGCTACCCCGAAGGGGGCCAGCGATCCGTTTGCGCGTAGGCACAGCTCGCTGAAGCCGCAGCAATGACCAAGCTTTGCATAAACCCTTCAACAGGCTAAAAGAAAACGGAAAGTGCTTAAGCGAACAATATTGGCTGCGGCACTTGCCAACTCAAAGTCTTTGCAGCTGCTGTGTGCGCCCGATCAGCGTTTGAGCCAGCTCAAAGCGTTAAACGGCTAAAAAATCCAGAACTTACAATTTTTCAGCACAATGTCAGCGTCATATGGCCATAGTATGCTATTTATTTATGAGTGTTGTGAATGGAGCGCCAGTAAGTTTTGCGCCAGCTTTGATACCTTTTTTAGCAAACCAGCCTTTGTTCATTTCCAGTACATAGCGCACCGGCTTGGTTGAGCAGTGCGAATCGGTGGTTTGGGGCTTCATGTCTACCAAATTCACAATGGTGCCGTCGTCCGCTACAAATGCGGCGGTGAGTGGCAGCAAGGTGTTTTTCATCCAAAAACATTGTTTGCTAGGCATGTCAAAGATAAACAGCATGCCTTCCTGCTGGGGCATATCACTGCGCCACATCAGGCCAATTTGCTTTTCCTGCGGGCTGATGGCCAGTTGCACATCAATTTGGTGCATGCCAGCGCCTAGTTTGATGCGCTTGAGGTCCATTTGCGGTTCTTCTTGGGCGCTGGTGGCAAAGGCTGCGGCCCAAAAAACCATGCCTATGGCCAAATGGGCTGTGCGAGAAAACATGTTGTGCAGGTGGTTCATAGCGCTTATTTCATCACAAATTGGCTAGTTAAGTGGCCCGTCAATGCTGATAATTTGCCGCCCAGTGCTTTGCGACAGGTCTGTAGAGGCGTAAAAAAACCCGCGACATGCGCGGGTTTTGAGCTAAAAGCAGGGCTAATTACTTAGCCATTTCTTTCTTAGCTGCTTTGGTTTTTTTAGCGGCTTTCTTAGCGGCTTTTTTCTCAGCTTTCATAGCTGCTTTGTCGTCAGCTTTAGCCATTGGCTTAGCATCAGCAGCTTTAGCGGCTGGAGCAGCAGCTGGTGCAGCGGCAGCAGGAGCAGCAGCGGCTGGCTTAGCAGCAGGAGCGGCAGCAGCGGCAGGAGCAGCAGCTTGGGCGAAAGCGCCAACAGCGAAGAGACCAGCAACCAGAGCGGCGAGGAGTTTGTTCATGAGAGTTCCTTTGGATTAACGTTGACTTTAGATATCCACCAAAAATTAGGCGGTATGGTCGTAACGGGGTTGCTTTTCATTCGGTTGACACAATGATTACAAATTTTTAGCATTAAAATTTCTGAGTCACTTCAAAAACACCATTTTTAGAGCTGTTTTGCGCAGTTTTTGCTTTTAATAAGGCCGGTTTCGCCTATTTATGGGCCCCAATCTTCCTTAAATCCTCCATGTTCAGTCCCTCCCCACACCTCCAAGTGCCACCCCAAGGCAGCGCCATAGCCGTGAATGCTGACATGTCCTTGCGTGTGCCCAATCAGCCCATCATCCCTTTCATAGAAGGTGATGGCACAGGGCGCGACATCATGCCCGTGGTGCTGGCTGTGGTGGATGCGGCAGTGTCCAAAGCCTATGAAAATACTAAAAAAATACACTGGATGGAGGTGTATGCCGGTGAAAAGGCTGTAAAAGTATACGGCGCTGGCATGTGGCTGCCCCAAGAAACGCTGGCCGCTCTGCGCCACTATGTGGTGTCTGTCAAAGGCCCGCTTGGCATACCCACAGGGGTTGGCATGCGCAGCCTCAATGTGGCACTGCGCCAAGAGCTGGATTTGTATGTGTGTTTGCGCCCCGTGCGCTACTTCAGTGGCGTGCCATCGCCCTTGAAAGAGCCCGAAAAAACCAATATGGTGGTGTTTCGTGAAAACAGTGAAGACATTTATGCGGGTATTGAGTTTGAATCGGGCAGCGCTCAGGCACAAAAGCTCGTCAATTTCCTGCAGCGAGAAATGGGCGTGCAAAGTATCCGCTTTCCCGGCACATCTGGAATCGGCGTAAAACCCGTATCGAGCGAAGGCACAGAGCGCCTGATGCGCAAAGCCTTGCAATACGCCATTGACAACGACAAACCCGGCGTAAGCATCGTGCACAAGGGCAACATCATGCAGCACACCGAAGGCGCTTTTCGCAACTGGGCCTATGCGCTGGCGCAAAAGGAGTTTGGCGCGGTGCTGATTGACGGCGGGCCCTGGTGCAGGCTAAAAAACCCTAAAACAGGCAAACCCATTGTCATCAAAGACGTGATGGTAGACGCATTTTTGCAGCAAATTTTGCTGCGCCCAGCAGAGCACAGCGTCATAGCCACGCTTAATTTGAATGGCGACTACATATCAGATGCGCTCGCAGCCCAAGTGGGCGGCGTGGGCATAGCGCCTGGCGCCAATATGGGTGATTCGGTGGCCTGCTTTGAGGCCACACACGGCACAGCACCCAAATACGCGGGCAAAGACTATGTGAATCCCGGCTCGGGCATTTTGGCCGCCGAAATGATGCTGCGCCACATGGGCTGGACGGCTGCAGCTGATTTAATCACCAGCGGCATGGAAAAAACCCTAGCCAGCAAAAAAGTAACCTATGACTTTGCCCGCTTGATGGAGGGTGCTACGCAGGTGAGCTGCTCGGGATTTGGGCAGGCAGTGGTAGACAACATGTAGGCAAGGCCTGCAAACATGTCTCCACTGCGACATTTAAAGGGCTGCTGATGCAGCCTTTTTTTCTTTGGTACTAGCCAGCTTGCTTTGTTTTGACGCAGTGTCTTGAATGTTGCCTCAAAGCCACCAATTGCCACAATAAGCGCAGACCGGCGCTTGGGCTTTAAAATGACTGAAATGCCAAAACAATTACCTATTCCAGCACTGTCACCTGTCAATAGCACGCAGTGGCCAGTTGCCCCAGCCTTGCTGCGGCCTCGCGCTGCCACCATGCCTCCCCCTGAGCGGCCACCTGCCCGCCCGCCTGCGCCCGCCCGCCCCCGCAGGGAAGACGACGATGGCGGCGGTGCTGTGGTGCTTGAGCGCCGGCCCGAAAAAATCAAGCCGCCCCAGATGTACCAAGTGGCTTTGCTCAATGACGACTACACGCCCATGGAGTTTGTGGTCATGGTGATTCAAGAGTTTTTTAACAAAGACCGCGAAACCGCCACCGCCATCATGCTCAAAATTCACCTCGATGGCAAAGGCATTTGCGGCGTGTTTTCCAAAGACGTGGCCGCCACCAAAGTGGACCAAGTGACCGAGGCGGCGCGCAAGTCGGGCCACCCCTTGCAATGCGTGGCCGAGCCCACAGCTTAAGTAACAAGCCTTTCAGATTCACCTTAAACCTCGACACTGGATAAAATCTATGATCGCCCAAGAACTAGAAGTCAGCCTGCACATGGCCTTCGTCGAGGCGCGCCAAGCCCGCCACGAATTCATCACCGTGGAGCACCTGCTGCTGGCCCTGCTAGACAACCCCAGCGCCGCCGAAGTGCTGCGCGCCTGCTCGGCCAATTTGGACGATTTGCGCAAATCCCTGTCCACCTTCATCAAAGACAACACGCCCCAAGTGGCCGGCACCGACGAGGTAGACACCCAACCCACCCTGGGCTTTCAGCGTGTGATACAGCGCGCCATCATGCATGTGCAAAGCACGGGCAATGGCAAAAAAGAAGTGACAGGCGCGAATGTATTGGTGGCCATATTTGGCGAAAAAGATTCGCACGCAGTCTACTATTTGCACCAGCAGGGCGTCACGCGCCTAGACGTGGTGAACTTCATTGCCCACGGCATTAAAAAGTCAGACCCACCCGAGCCAGTGAAGGCAGGCGAGGGCGAAGCCACCGACGAAAAAGACGAGAAAAACGAAAAAGCCTCGCCACTTGAGCAATACACCCAAAACCTCAACCAAATGGCTAAAGACGGCAAAATTGACCCGTTGATTGGCCGCGAATACGAGGTGGAGCGCACGGTGCAAATCCTGTGCCGCCGCCGCAAAAACAACCCCCTGCTGGTTGGCGAGGCTGGCGTGGGCAAAACCGCCATTGCCGAAGGCTTGGCATGGCGCATTACCCAAAAAGATGTGCCTGAAATACTGGCCGATTCGGTGGTGTATTCGCTGGATATGGGCGCGCTTTTGGCGGGTACCAAATACCGTGGCGACTTTGAGCAGCGGCTCAAGGGCGTGCTCAAAACCCTTAAAGACCGCCCCAATGCTATCCTTTTCATTGACGAAATCCACACCCTGATCGGCGCAGGCTCGGCATCGGGCGGCACGCTGGATGCGTCGAATCTGCTCAAGCCTGCACTCAGCTCGGGCCAGCTCAAATGCATCGGTGCCACCACCTTCACCGAATACCGCAGCATTTTTGAAAAAGACGCAGCCTTGGCGCGCCGCTTCTTAAAAGTGGAGGTGGTCGAACCTACGGTTGAGCAAACCGTGGATATTCTTAAAGGCCTGAAAAGCCGCTTTGAAGAGCACCACGGCGTGAAATACGCCCTGGGCGCACTGCAAGCAGCCGCCGAGCTCTCGGCCAAATACATCAACGACCGCCAGCTGCCAGACAAAGCCATTGACGTGATTGACGAGGCAGGCGCGGCCCAGCGCATTCTCACGCCCAGCAAACGCAAAAAGATCATCAGCAAATCTGAAGTGGAAGAAATTGTGGCCAAAATCGCCCGCATTCCGCCAGCCAGCGTGTCTAATGACGACCGTGGCAAGCTCAAAAACATCGAGCGCGATTTGAAAAACGTCGTTTTCGGGCAAGACCCAGCGCTGGAAGCACTAGCCGCTGCCGTCAAAATGTCGCGCTCAGGCCTTGGCCGCTCCGACAAGCCGATTGGTTGCTTCTTGTTCTCAGGCCCCACGGGCGTGGGCAAAACTGAAGCGGCCAAGCAGTTGGCCAACATCATGGGCATTGATTTGATTCGCTTTGACATGAGTGAATACATGGAGCGCCACGCCGTGAGCCGCTTAATCGGCGCGCCCCCGGGCTATGTGGGCTTTGACCAAGGCGGCCTGCTGACCGAAGCCGTGAGCAAAAAGCCGCATTGCGTGCTGCTGATGGATGAAATCGAAAAGGCGCACCCCGATATTTACAACGTCTTGCTGCAAGTGATGGACCACGGCACGCTCACTGACAACAATGGCCGCAAAGCAGATTTTCGCAACGTGATCATCATCATGACCACCAATGCGGGCGCTGAGACCATGAATAAATCGACCATCGGCTTTACCAACAAGCGCGAAGCAGGCGACGAAATGGCCGACATCAAACGCCTATTCACCCCAGAATTTCGCAACCGCTTGGATGCCATGGTCAGCTTCAAGGCGCTCAATGAAGATGTGATTTTGAAAGTGGTGGACAAATTCTTGTTGCAGCTGGAAACCCAGCTCGACCAAAAGAAGGTGGACGCCACCTTTACCGACAAACTGCGCAAGCACTTGGCCAAAAAAGGCTTCGACCCGCTCATGGGCGCGCGCCCGATGCAGCGCCTGATCCAAGACACCATCCGCAAAGCGCTGGCCGACGAGTTGCTGTTTGGCAAGCTCATGGACGGCGGCGTGCTGACCGTGGACATCGACGAGGCTGACAAAGTGACGTTGGATATTCAGCCGCTGCCCAAGAAAGAAGCTAAGCCTAAACCAGCAGAGGAAGAGGCCACAGTCGGTTAGCCGATCGCTTTTCGTCATCTAAAACCCTGCTGAGAGTGATTTCAGCAGGGTTTTAAGCTTTTTGAGGCAGATGTCACCGTCATATGGTCACAGTGCGCTATGAAAATAGTAGTATTCAGAATATGCAACGCTCATGCGCAGCGGTGGTTACTGAACTGACATAGACAATATGAAAGGAAGTTCCTCCCCCAAAAAAAATCTCAGCGCGAGCAAAGTCTGCGGCGAGTAAGCGGTGTGTCGTCCAAGGATTTCTGGTACTCCAGTATGACGCCGGACGGCACACCGCTTACTCGCCGCAGACGTACAAAACAACGAAGCATGCCAAGTCGCACCACGCAACCCAAACGCACAAAACAAAGAAGCGTTCCCCAATCTCCCCAGCAGAAGCGCGATAATCAACAACTAACAATTCATCAGTTTTCACTTCTCGCCATGTCCCACCAAAAAATCCTCATCCTAGATTTCGGCTCACAGGTCACCCAGCTGATTGCACGCCGCGTGCGCGAGGCGCATGTGTTTTGCGAGGTGCATCCTTGCGATGTGAGCGACGAGTGGGTCAAAGCCTATGCGGCAGACGGTAATCTTAAAGGCGTGATCTTGTCAGGCAGCCACGCCAGCGTGTACGAGGCCGAGACCGACAAAGCCCCGCAAGCCGTGTTTGAGCTAGGCATACCTGTTTTGGGCATTTGCTACGGCATGCAAACCATGGCGCAGCAGCTTGGCGGCAAGGTGGAGGCGGGTAAAACCCGTGAATTTGGCTCTGCGCAAATCCGCGCCCGTGGCCACACCGCGCTGCTCGATGGCATGGCCGACCACACCACGGCTGACGGCCATGGCATGCTCGATGTGTGGATGAGCCACGGCGACAAAGTCATTGAAATGCCGTCCGGCTTTAAGCTGATGGCCTCTAACGATGCCTGCCCCATAGCGGGCATGGCCGACGAAGCGCGCAAGTTCTACGCTGTGCAGTTTCACCCCGAGGTGACGCACACCGTCAAAGGCCAGCAGATGCTAGAGCGCTTTGTGCTGCAAATCTGCGGCACAAAGGCCGACTGGATCATGGGCGACTATATAACAGAGGCTGTGGCGCGGATACGCGAGCAAGTGGGTACTGAAGAGGTGATTCTTGGCCTGTCTGGCGGGGTGGATTCTTCGGTGGCCGCCGCGCTGATTCACCGCGCCATTGGCGACCAGCTCACCTGCGTGTTTGTGGACCACGGTTTGCTGCGCCTCAATGAGGGTGACATGGTGATGGACATGTTTGTGGGCAAACTCAAAGCCAAAGTGATTCGGGCCGATGCCAGTGCGCAGTTTCTCGGGCATCTTGCTGGCGTGAGCGAACCAGAGGCGAAACGTAAAATCATTGGCCGCGAGTTTGTAGAAGTATTTAAGGCTGAAGCTGGCAAATTAGTTGCCTCTGGTGCCAGCAAAAACGGCGCAGAATCAGGAGTTCGCGCCGTCGAAGGCGCAAAATGGCTCGCCCAAGGCACCATTTACCCCGACGTGATCGAGTCGGGCGGTGCCAAAAACAAAAAAGCCGTTGTAATCAAAAGCCACCACAACGTGGGCGGTTTGCCCGAGCAGCTGGGCCTAAAACTCTTGGAGCCACTGCGCGAACTCTTCAAAGACGAAGTGCGCGAACTCGGCCTAGCGCTTGGCCTGCCAACCGACATGGTCTACCGCCACCCCTTCCCAGGTCCGGGCCTAGGCGTGCGGATTTTGGGCGAAGTTAAAAAAGAATACGCCGATTTGCTGCGCCAGGCCGATGCCATCTTTATTGAAGAACTGCGCAATTTCCCATTCACGCCAGAACCTAACACCGTTCGCCCTGAGCCTGCCCTAGGCAAGCGTCAAATCAAAACCTGGTACGACGCCACCAGCCAAGCCTTCGCCGTATTCCTACCCGTGAAATCCGTAGGCGTGATGGGCGATGGCCGCACCTACGACTACGTAGTCGCCCTGCGCGCCGTGCAAACCAGCGACTTTATGACCGCAGACTGGGCAGAGCTGCCGTATGCGCTACTCAAAAAGGTGTCCAGCAGGATTATTAATGAGGTGCGAGGGATTAATCGGGTGACGTATGACGTGTCGAGTAAGCCACCTGCGACAATTGAGTGGGAGTGAATTAAGTGAACAGCGACTAAAAAATTGGCTTGGAGATTTGAATGCAAATCTATCGCACTAGGTGTTATGATTGAATCATTTATCAGTCAACCAAAAACCATAACCCATGCAAATCTTCCAAACGAAATGGTTTGCACATTGGGCTGACAAAGAGGGTTTATCGCCACAAGTGCTCTTCGAGGCGGTAGCAGAGATTAGTCGTGGTTTGGTTTATGCCAATTTAGGTGGGCATGTCGTTAAAAAGCGAGTAGCACTGGGTGGACGCGGTAAAAGTGGGGGTGTTCGGACTTTGCTGGCGTTTAAGTTGAACGATAAAGCGTTCTTTCTCTATGGTTTTGCCAAAAATCAGCAAAGCAATATCACCGATAAAGAGCTGAAAGCATTGAAGCTGTTGGCTGCCAAGCTGCTTGCTTACGACAGCCGTGCGCTGGCTATTGCCATAACGGCGCAAGAACTATACGAAATACAAGGTGTTGATGATGAGTCATGACAAATTGCTAGACGTTTTGCACGGCACTGCCGCAGGTTTGCACAAAGCTGGCGTAATGGATTTAACCACCATGCGCGAGTTTGACGCATTGTGTCTGCCGCCCGTGCAGGACTACAACGCCGATCAAATCAGAGGGATTCGGTTGCGTTTTAAAGCCAGCCAAGCCGTGTTTGCAGCGTATTTGAACACCAGTCCGTCCACCATTCAGCAGTGGGAGCGTGGCCAAAAACATCCTAATGGCATGGCCTTAAAGCTGCTGAGTTTGGTTGATAGCAAGGGTTTGCAAGCTCTGGCTTAGTCGGAGCTGAATTTTTTGATATGTGCCGAAGCACCATTACAGAGCACTTGCGAACGGTCTTAGACTACGATTAAGCCTTCAACAACGGATTGAACCATGTATCTTCCTCCCCATTTCAAAGCCAATGACCTTGCCCATGCCGCGCAAATTGTGCGGAGTTACCCCTTTGCTTCCTTGATTTCTAATGACGATACTGGGCTGCCTTTTGTGTCGCATATTCCGTTGCATTTGATTGAAAAATCGCCTGCTGAGTCAGTAAATGATGCCGCAAACACGCAGCCGAATTGGACGATTTTGGGGCATGTGGCTAAGCCTAATCCGCATTGGCGGTATTTGGCGGCGCGGCCGCAGGCGGTGGTGACGTTTATGGGGCCGCAGGCTTATATGTCGCCGGGCGTGTATCCGGATTTGGTGCGGGTGCCTACGTGGAGTTATTTGGCGGTGCACTGCGTGGTGCGGGCTACTTTGATTGAAGCGCCAGATGCCAAAGACCGCCTGCTCAAGCAACTGATTGGCGACCATGAGCCTGCCTATGCTGCGCAGTGGATAGCGCTAGGCGAGGAATACCAGCACAAGATGCTAGCGGGTATTGTGGGCTTTTCGTTGGCGGTGGAGCGCATGGAGTGCAAGATCAAGGTTAACCAGCATCGGCCAGAATCTCATGCGCAGATGCACGCTGTGTATGCGGCAGGCAATGACAATGAGCGGGCGCTGGCGGCGTGGATGCGCAGGCTGGGTATGGTGCAGGTTGATAGCGATAGCGGTGGTGATGGTGAGCAAAGCCATGGCCAAGGCCAAAGTTCAAGTCAAACAAAGGAGCTGTGATGCGGATGATTTTTGGAGTTCTGAGCTTGCTGGTGGTGCTGGGCGTGGTGAGCGTGTTGAGCAAAAAACAGGTATCAAGCATCAACGCAATACAAGTGCCCGGTGCGCCTGTGATCACCGTTGACCCCAATGCCAGACCAGCGCAGCAGAGCCAGCAGATTCAAAACCAAGTGAAGTCAGCCGTGGAGGGGGCTTTGAGTCAGCCGCGTGCCATGCCTGACGAGAAGCCCTGAGTGCGTTATTTGTTTTGTTTGCGTTGGGCGCGTTGGGTGGCAGCGCGTCTTGGCAGCCTACAAATATTTCACTTTCAACCCTGCAAAGCGCTCAAAATCGCGGTCAAAAGTAACCAGCGTGGCGCGGTGCTCAATGGCCAATGCGGCTAGGTGGGCATCGGTGGTGAGGTTACCTGCTGTGCCTGCGCTCATGAGCAAGCGGCCTACTATGCCAGCATGGCGCTCGGTGGCCTGCACAATGCTGGCCGCAGGGTGGTTCAGCAACTTATCCACAACGCCTAGGCAAACGTCGATGGGCAGCGGATCTCGCAGAATACCGCGCTTGGTGGACAAACGAATGAATCCCAGCATGGCAACCCACGCATAGCCAATGGGTTCGTTGTTGTTATAAGCATTTTCAAACCAATTTTTGGCTATGCGGTGGTGCGGACTGACCACATTGGCTGCATTGAGCAGCACATTCACGTCTGGGATATTCATGCGGCTTTTGCGTCGCGTTCTTGCATTTTGCGAATCGTCTCTTGGTCATCGAGCTCGTAGGCCAGTGACAATGCCTTGGTTAAATCAACTAAGGGCACACCCATGTCATAGGTTGGAAAAACAAAGCGCTCGGTTTTTACGGCCTTGGTTTTTGCACCCAAGCCCACTCTCAGCGCATCATTGACCGCCTGTTTGAATGTTTTACCCGTTTTGTAAATCGTCTCACGGACGAGCATTTCCACATCGGGCTCTAGGGTGAGGGTGGTGCGCATAACCTGAATTCCTTTTAAAATCAATGGATTGTGCGGTTTCATACCTTTGTTCAATATCCTGAATAGGCATCAAAGCATCACATATAATAGCACCATTATGCCTAATTCTATATCGCCCGTCAACGCCAGCGCTGCGCTATCCGCGCACAGCCCGTGGCGCATGAGCGTGGCGCCGATGATGGATTGGACAGACAGACATTGCCGCTACTTTCATCGCCTGTTGAGCAAGCGTGCGCTACTGTATACCGAAATGGTGACCACGGGCGCGCTGCTGCATGGCGATGTGCCGCGCCACCTAGACTTCAGCGAGCAAGAGCACCCGGTGGCGCTGCAGCTGGGCGGCAGCGAGCCAGCGGACCTGGCCCGGGCCGCCAAGCTGGGGCAAGACTGGGGCTACAACGAGATAAATCTGAACTGCGGCTGCCCGTCTGAGCGGGTGCAACGTGGCGCGTTTGGCGCTTGCTTGATGGCCGAGCCGCAGCTGGTGGCTGATGGTGTCAAAGCGATGCTCGATGTGGTGAATGTCCCCGTGACGGTGAAGCACCGCATTGGCATTGACAAAACCGAAGACTACGGCTTTGTGCGCGATTTTGTGGGCACGGTGGCCGCCGCTGGCTGCAAGGTGTTCATTGTGCATGCGCGCAATGCATGGCTGCAAGGGCTCAGTCCTAAGCAAAACCGCGAAGTGCCGCCGCTGCGCTATGCACTGGTGCACCAGCTCAAAGCTGAGTTTCCAGATTTAACCATCGCCATTAATGGCGGATTTACCACTGGCGAACAATGCGCAGAGCAGTTGACTCAATTAGACGGCGTGATGGTAGGCCGCGAGGCTTATCACAATCCGTGGTGGCTAGCGGATTGGGATGCTGCGTTTTATGGAGCAGCACAGGCAGAGACCACGCGCGACAGCGTGGAAGAGCAAATGGTGCAGTACATGGAGCGCTGCATGGCAAAGCGCGGCACACCGTGGTATGCAATAGCCCGCCACATGTTAGGCCTGCGCCATGGGCAAAAAGGCGCGCGCCTGTGGCGTCAGGTTTGGAGTGACCATCGGCTCAAGGCTGAGCCAGCGGGTGTGGTGTGGCAAAAAGCGCGCGCTGCTTGCAACGCATAGCGCTAATCGGGTCTCAATTATGGGTTTCCTGATGTGGTGGTTGTGTGCCCGAAAACTGCCACACCTTGCAACTGTCCAGACGCTGTGGTGGCGTTGTAAACCACACCCGCACGTGTGGCCTGCGCGCCTGTGAACATGCCAGAGAGTCTGACAGAGTCGTATGGCGAGGTTGTTCCAAATCGTCCAGCGCTGATAGTAGCTGCGCCCGTAATGTTCAAGCTGGTATTCGCTGCGGTAGTTGTGTTGATATTTGCGGTCACCACGCTCGTGCCGAAGTTGGCTTGCAGGTAGCTGGAGGACTCAATTTTACCGATGCTAACGTTACCTGCTAAGTCTTTTAAGGTGGGTGCAGACCCGCTGACCAAGTCGTATCGCGCTATGCCAGCTGTGGGCATGACGGATGTGGGTTTACCCACCAAATAATGCACATGGTCAAAATTGGTGGTGGTCACTGGTGAATTAACCGTAACTACTTTTTTGGCTTGCGACCAATAGCCCCAGCCTATGAAATCGGACTCACCATTCAGACCGATTGAACCGCGCGTGTTGACTGAAGTAGCTAATGGCGATAGCACAATGCTGTCCGACGGGCCGTCGGGTGCGAAAAAGCTGGACACCAATTCCCCTTTGAAGCTGGAGTTTCCATACAAGTCGTTGGCATTGCCTGCGGCGTATTGGTCTTTGTGTGCAAACACAATGGTGTAGCCTTGACCCTCTACGTCAACTTGTGGCGTGACTGGGGATGCAAGCGCGAAACTGGCTGCACCACCGAATGTTCCGTGCGCATCACTAGCGCCGACAAAAGTCAAGCCAGCACGCCCGGCCGTAGGGCCGAAAAATCCACCTGCCACTGCAGCTTTGCCGCAATTACTGGTTCCAGCGTCACATGCGGCACTAGATACCGCGAGATTGCCTGCAATATATGCGCCCTGCGAGCCAACGCTGCCGCGCATTTTGTAAGTTGGTAAAACGGTTGTTTCCACCACTTGCGGGTTTTCAAAAGTAGATATCAAAAAATTATTGGTTGGAAACAAAATATCCAAGCTCACATCGATGAAATTGCCTGTGCCAAGAAAATCCACAGTGAGTTTGCTGGTGTCCATGACGGAGCCAACTAGGGAGCTGTTGAGCGACGAAAAAACCGGTGTGGCAGCAGTGAATGCATATACGCCGCGCATGCCCACTAGTGTGTTGCTTAGCAAGGCGGTGCTGGGTGTGACTTGGCCAGTCACAAAGCTAAATGGCGTAACGGTTTGCGCTGTGGCTGGTGTGGTGGGTGTGTCGTTCCAACTGGCGGTGCTCCATGTGCCCAGTATCACACGGTCACCCCCGGCTACTGTGCCGCTGGCATCGGCCAAAACCGCTGCGCCAGTGTTGATGCCTTTTGCATTGTTGGGGGCTTGCGCCGACAAATACTCCACAGGGACGCCAGCCGGATTGAGCAGTAGCGCCCCATCGCCTGAATCGCGGTTGAAATAGGTGGCACCTCCAATTTGGCCTATGCCAGCAAAGCCCATACCTTGCAACACGGTAGAAGTGGGAGGCGGAGGTGGAGGTGGAGGTGGAGGTGGGGGCTGAGGTGAAGGCGAAGGCAGGGGTGTCGCGGAATCGGTGATAGGTCTGGGTGCCGTTGGTGCAGGGCTTGGAGCTGGGGGTTTTGGCGCTTGCGCAATAACTTTACTTCCACCATCTTGATCGGTTTGGTTACCCACCTCGGTAGACTGTTGGGCAGGCGGTGGTGGTGGGGTGGATGCGCGCACATTGGTACGTGCGGGTGCATCGGTGCTGTTTTTCACCAAGGCCGATTCACCAGCTGTTAAGCCCACGCAGCCCGCTTTGTTGCATACCTCGATAGAGTCAAGCTCTGTGGTAACAGACAGCGAGCCATCGGTGTTGTATGCCAAATTAAAACCAGAGCCACGGATGCCAATGGTGGCCGTGGTGGTAATCACTTTGTAGTTATCGCGGTTGCGCTTTCCTATTAAACCAGTGAGGGCGCGCATGCCGCCTTGCAGTAAGTTCACTAAAAACTTGTCTTGTTTGCCGTCTTGGGCATCCACATAGTTGTCAATGCTAAAGCGCGAGTTAGGCGCTAGCGAGACCAAGCCGCCATCGGTGAAGCGTATTTGCGCGCGGCCGCTGTCGCTGGTCACAATGGTGTCGCCGCTGTCCACAGCGCCGCCTTTGGCCAAAGCCAATGCCCCCGATGTTTTGCGCACCGATACTTCGCCAGCTGTGAATTGGGCAATGCCAGCTGCTGCATAGGCGTGCAGCGGATAGACCGCTGCGAGTGCTACGAATAAACTCGCTTTCGCGAAAGATTGTGCATGGGTAGTTTTTTTCATATCAGAAGTCCTTTAAAAATCGCGTTTAGCTGTGACTGACCACGAACTCTTGCTGAAGTCATTGATCACGACGTTGGATGCAGTTCGTACAAAACTAAGCTGCGGCGTGATGCGCCATTGTTTAGATGGTGTCCAGCTCAGGCCGATGCCAAGGTTTGATTGCTTGTCCTCGCGGGTGACTAAGAATGAAGGGTCTACCCCACCATAGCTGCGATTTTCGTAACCCAAGGAAGCAAACACGGAAAGATTTTCTGCCAAAGCTTTTTGCAAACCGGCACGTACGCCCCACAAGCGGTGGCCTAAATGTGGATCGCCAGCCGTTTTTTCGCGCTCACTACCGGTATATCCGCCACCAAAAACCACCAAGCTATTTGCAAATGTGTGAGCATAATTTGTGCCTAGTACGCTGCGCGTGGCATTGCGTTTTTCTTGCGGAGCAGGGTAGTAAAGTTGTGACCATTGCAGGTAGCTGGACCATTGCCTGAAGTTGTCTAGCCGATATGTCCATTCGCCCACCAAGCCTGCTTGGTTGCGTGCCATGCTGCCGTTGAGCCGCGACGTGTCTAGCGCCAACGCCACGCTGTATTCCATTTGCTCGTGGCGGTATGACGCGCCTGCATTAACCCCCAAGTTTTGACTGTTAAATTGGCTGGCGTCTCCTGGGTGTTTGCGGATGCCGCCATTCAGATTACCTATCAGCGACCAACGCGGGTCTTGCAACACATAGCGCCCAGATACACCAGCGCCTAAATTGTAGAAGCTGCTAGGTGTTTTCGTGCTTGATGGGATCAGTGTAAATACTTGGCCTCCAAGGCTAGGAACAGCTACATTGGGATTGGCAGGCCCGCCGTTGACGTTGCTGTCATGGCCAATGCCAAAGTCTACAAAGGTGCGCACTGTGGAGCGCGCGGCATCGTCGGCGCGATCAATGGCTTGCAAAAATTGGTTGATGGTGCTGGCTACGCTATCGGGTACGCCTAGTTTTTTGGTTTCCTCCAGTGCCTTGCGCGAGCCCGCGTTGTCGCCTACAGCGAACAAGGCCCGCCCAAGCTCAGCGCGTGCCCGCGTGTTGGCTGGCTGCACCGCCAGCACCCGCTCCAGCGCAAATATAGCCCGTGTGTACTGCGCCGAGCCGTTCGCAGCAATGCCTAGCGCGGCATCAAAATCGGGGTCGCCAGCGCGCTGCACCTCAAAGGGTTCGAGCATGTTAAATGCTTGCAATGATTGCCCCGCATCGGATAATGCAGATGCATCACGCACCAATTTGTCTAGCTCTGCATGCGCAAGCTGCGCGCCAAGTAGCATGGCGGTAAGCAGTGCGGTTTTGAGCAGCGCTGTGCGCAAGCCCGGCTGGCGATTAACTGTGAGATGCTTGCTATTTTTCATGGGGTTTTACCTTTAGCGCAATTTATACCACCTGCGCAAGACTTTTACCATCCCTCGAATGAGGGATATGCGCTGTGCAGGCGTTGTATGAACGCATTTATTACAGTGCGCCACTGGTATACCCTGAGTTGCTTTGCCTTGCAAACGGTATAGCATATAGGCAATTGCTTATATATTAATGTGAAATTCCACCATGTCATTATTAGAAATTGAGGGTTCGCCAGAGTGCGAGCAGCTGCGCGCCCAGAGGGTGTTTGAACTGGCCGCTGAGCTATTTAGCCTTTTGGGCACCCCCATTCGCCTGCGCATACTGAGCGCGCTGTGCGACGGGGAGCGCAGTGTGTCGCAACTTTTGGAGACCATACACACCACGCAGCCCAATTTGAGCCAGCATTTGGCCGTGATGTACAAAAGCGGTGTTTTGGCTAGGCGCAAAGACGGCGTGCAGGTGCTGTACCGGGTGCAAAGTGAGCGCGCGGTGTCGCTTTGCCGCAGTGTGTGCACGCAAATCGCTATTGAGTTGGACGATGTGCCGAGCATTCCTGCCAGTGAGCGGCTTACCTCGCGTGTTTAAAAAAAATCAGCAGCAATTTTAGCAATCAGCATCGATAACGACATATACAAATGCGAAACAACCGATTTTTACAAGCCGCCCCTGAGGGTTTTCTAAACCCCGAGCAAATCAAGGCCGTGCATGGCGGGCGGCGCGGGTTCATGGGCGCTGCATTTGCCGCTGCGCTTTCGTGTGCAGCCACGGCGCGTGCGCAAACTCCGGCTAGCGCCCAAGGCGCTGGTGACCCGCATATATTGAACCTGCCCGAGCACAGCAAAGGCCTGGGCCAGGGCGCTGCCGCCCGCGCTTACGGCATGCCCAGTGAACACGAGAAGAATTTGCAGCGCCGCGAAAGCCCGGGCCTCACGCGGGTGCCGCAGGCAGGCGTGAGTTTTGCGCCGCTGCAAGGCCTGTTTGGCATCATCACGCCCAGTGGCCTGCATTTTGAGCGCCACCACCAAGGCTGGTGGGACATAGCGCCCGACAAGCACCGCCTCATGGTCAATGGGTCGGATAACAAAATGCTGAAAAAGCCCATGGTGTTCAGCATGGATGACATCATGCGCCTGCCCAGCGTGAGCCGCATGCATTTCATCGAATGCGGTGCCAACAGCGGCATGGAGTGGGGCAATGTATCCGTGCCCACGGTGCAATACACCCACGGCATGATCAGCTGCAGCGAGTTCACGGGTGTGCCGCTCAAAACCCTGCTGGACATGTGCGGCGCAGACTATAAGCGCGGCAAATTCGTATTGGCCGAAGGCGCTGATGGCTCAGGCATGACGCGCACCATTCCCATGGCCTTGATTGACAGCGGCGAAGTGCTAATTGCCTATGGGCAAAACGGCGAAATGCTGCGCCCCGAAAACGGCTACCCGCTGCGCTTGGTGGTGCCCGGCGTGCAGGGCGTGAGCTCAGTAAAGTACCTGCGTCGCATCGAGCTGGGCGACATGCCCTACGCCACCAAAGACGAAACCATCCACTATGTCGACTTGATGCCCGACGGCCAGCACCGCCAATACACCAGCATCCAAGAGGTTAAATCGGTCATCACATCCCCCAGCGGCGGGCAAGTGCTGCTGGATAAGGGCTACCACCAAATCACTGGGCTGGCTTGGAGCGGGCGCGGCAAAGTGCGCCGTGTGGACGTGTCCAGCGACGGCGGCATGAACTGGCGCGCCGCCCGGCTAGAGGGCCCCGTGCTGAGCAAATGCCTCACCCGCTTTAACACCGACTGGCAGTGGGACGGCAAACCCACCCTGCTGCTCTCCCGCGCCGTAGACGACACAGGCCACATCCAGCCCACCTACACGGCGCTACGCAAAGTGCGCGGCACGCGGGGGATTTACCACAACAACGCGATACAAACTTGGCTCGTATCGGAGAGCGGAGAGGTGAAAAATGTACAAATTTTTTGATGCTTGGGTTGCTTGTCTGAGGGTGAAGTCGGGGGCATTGGATGCGGGGTCATTTTTGAACGCAGAGGGCGCGAAGGTTTCGCAGAGGACGCAGAAGGAATACCAAAAGGAATACCAAAATATGATGCGAATTGGTAGTTTTATAAAAAATATCGGCAATGTCAGCGTGATATGGTCATATGCTGCTATTAAAAATATAACAACACTTAAAAATATTTTAAAAAGTAAATTTCAAAATAAACAATTTCTCCCAGTCCTCTTTGGTATCCCTTTCGGTATTTCTTTTGGTATTCCTTCTGCGTCCTCTGCGAAACCTTCGCGTCCTCTGCGTTCAAAAATGCCCCCGTATTTCCTCCTAGCCCTAAGCCTAGTAGCCACCCAAGCAACAGCCCAAACCAGCTACCAAGGCATAGGCCGCCCCGCCACGCAAGCCGAGGTAAAGGCTTGGGACATTGACGTGCGCCCCGATTTCAAAGGCTTGCCAAAAGGCCAAGGCAGTGTGCAGCAGGGCGAGAAGCTCTGGGAGGCGCAGTGTGCGTCGTGCCATGGCAGTTTTGGGGAGAATAACGAGGTGTTCACGCCTTTGATCGGTTTTACGAGCAAAAAAGACATAGAAACCGGCCGAGTGGCCAGTTTGCAGCTGGGCCAAGATGCGCCCACCCGCACCTCCATGATGAAGGTATCCCAGCTGTCCACCCTGTGGGATTACATCAACCGCGCCATGCCCTGGACAGCGCCCAAATCGCTCAGCGCCGATGAGGTGTACGCAGTCACCGCTTACATGCTCAACTTGGCCCATGTGCTGCCCGATGACGGCGTGCTCAGCGACAAAAACATGGCCGAAGTGCAAAAACGCCTGCCCAACCGCTTGGGCGCTAGCACCGCGCACAGCCTGTGGCCGGGCAAGGAGTTTGGCGGCTCGGCCAAGCCTGATGTGCAGGGCGACGCTTGCTTGAAAAACTGCGCGCAAAGCGTGAAAGTGGCCAGCTTCATTCCCGACTACGCGCGCGATGCCCACGGCAACTTGGCCGAGCAGTCGCGCAATATAGGCCCCTCGCGCGGTGCGGTGACGCTGCGCACGGCTAATGTGTCTACTGGCGCTGCTTCAAACGTAAAAAATACAGAAAATACTACCAATGTCACCGTCATATCGTCATCTAACGCTACTAAAAGCGAAGTAACGCCCGTCGCCAAGCCTGCGCCTGCGCCGAGTGCCAAACTCAAGCTGGCCGATGTGAGCGCCCTGATGACCCCCTACGCCTGCACGGCCTGCCACGCCATTAGCACCAAGCTGGTGGGCCCAAGCTTTAACTCCATAGTGGCCAAGCAGGGCGCGCGCTCTGATGCTTTGGGCTATTTGAGCAGCAAGATCAAAGCGGGCGGGCAGGGCGTGTACGGCGCAATTCCGATGCCTGCGCAGGGTATATCGCAGGCCGATGCCAACAAAATTGCCACGTGGCTTGTGCAAGGCGCTGCGCCATGATCCAGACTGCGTGTACCCTAAATGCCAGTCCAGCGCGTTATATATTCACGGGCAATACGGCTGCAAGCGTGCATTCCAAGGGAACGTCCGTATAGCAATCGCATCAAAGTCTGCATAAAATCACCGTCAACCATTTAAACCCATTTTTTTAGGAGTAATCCCCATGAAACGACGTGCATTTGTACACACCAGCTCGGGCGCTAGCGTCTTGGCACTGGCCGCGCTGGCTGGCTGGAGTCCAGCGCAGGCGCAAACCGCTTGGAACAAGGGCGCTTTTGAGGGCAAAAACTTGGCCGATGTGGTCAAAGCCTTGGGCGGCACGGCCGTAGAAAGCAAAGACATCATTTTGCAAGCCCCCGAAATCGCCGAAAACGGCAACGTGGTGCGCATTGGCGCGCAAAGCAATGTGGCCAACACCACCTCGTTGGCGCTGCTTGTCGAGAAAAATCCAGCCGTTTTGGCCGCCGTGTTTGACGTGTACCCCGGCACTGATGCCAACATGTCTACCAATGTGAAAATGGGCCAATCGAGCAATGTGTATGCTGTGGCCAAAGCGGGCGACAAGTTTTACTACGCGGTAAAAGAAGTCAAAGTCACGCTGGGCGGCTGCGGCGGTTAAGGCGCTTTTGACCCGCAAACTGCGCTACAAAATACCAGACACATCCCCCATTTTTTGATTCTTGCAAGCCAAAATAATTGGCTAATTGCAAATAAAAACCAGTAACCCATTGATTATTAAGGAAATATTATGGCTGATCCGATGCGCATTCGTGCCCAAGCGCAGGGCGACAAAGTCACCGTTCGGGTGCTCGTGAGCCACGACATGGAGTCCGGCCAGCGCCGCGCTGCCGACGGCAAACTCGTGCCCGCCCACTTTATCCAAACCATCACCGCCACCCACAACGGCAAGCCCGTCATGGCTGCCCAATGGGGTCCGGCCGTGTCCAAAAATCCCTTCGTGCAATTCGCATTCAAGGGTGGCAAAGCAGGCGAAAAAATCACCGTCAATTGGGTAGACAACAAAGGCGATACCCGCAGCGACGAAGCCGTGATTTCTTAGCTGTAAATAACAACAAAGGAGACACATTTTGAATAAAAATAAGCCCAATGTCAGCGCCAAATGGTCATATGCTGCTACATATTTAATACTTGCCTTGTCAGCACAAAGCAGCTTTGCACAACCCAAGTCCGCCTCTGACGCGATTGCCGACTACCGCGCCAGCCTGCAAGACGGCAACCCCGCCGACCTCAACGCTGCACGCGGCGAGGGTCTGTGGAAAACCAAAAAAGGCCCGCAAAACCTCAGCCTAGAGTCTTGCGACATGGGCTTGGGCGTGGGCAAAGTCAAAGGCGTGGCGGCCTTGCTGCCCAAATACTTTGCCGATGCTGGCCGCGTGATGGACGTGGAAAGCCGTTTGGTGCATTGCATGGTGACCCTGCAAGGCGCCAAACCCGCTGATTTCACAGCCAGAACGGCTTACAGCGCTGAGGGCGCTAAATCCACTCTGATAGAGGACTTGGTAGCCTATGTGTACGACGAATCGCGCGAAGCGGTGGTGAATGTGCCGCAAAGCCACGCGCTAGAAAAAGAGTCTTACGCCAGAGGAAAAGCCGCCTTTTACTTCAAAGGCGGGCCTTATGATTTCTCCTGCGCCAGCTGCCACTCTGAGGATTCCAAACGGATTCGCCTGCAAGATTTACCCAATTTGACCAAACCGCTGCCCGCCCAAGCCGCCTTCACCCAGTGGCCCGCCTACCGCGTCAGCCAAGGCGCAGTGCGCACCATGCAGTGGCGCTTGTACGACTGCTTTCGCCAGCAGCGCTTTCCCGAGCTGCAATACCTCAGCCAAACCTCGGTTGACCTGATCACCTTCATGGGCGTGAACGCCAATGGTGGAAAAATGGCCGCTCCCGCCATCAAGCGTTGAAAACAAGGCAAATATATGAAAAAAACAAGCAATGTCAGCGTCAAAAGGTCATATGTCGCTACTGTTAGTATAGCAATTGCAGCCCTTGCTGGTTTGACCAGTTGCGCCACCACAGACCGTAGCCCAACGCCTGAACAGGTGCTGGCCAGCCTCAAATCATCGTTCAACGAGCGCGGCATTGCCAAGCTCGACCGCTTAGAGCAAACCGAGATCCAGCGCGTGTGCTCCGAGTCTGCCGCCAGCGGCCAGAGTCTGACCGAAGCCACCCGCGCCCGCCTGCAAAAAACCATTTATGACGCCATTCCTTACCCTAAAGACGGCAAATATTTGGGCGACTGGCGCGAAGGCGAGCGCATCGCCCAAAACGGCCGTGGCATGCAGTTCAGCGATGCAGCAGGCGCCGCCAACGGTGCCAACTGCTACGCCTGCCACCAAATCAGCCCCACCGAGATCAGTTTTGGCAACCAAGGCCCGTCCCTGCTCAAATACGGCGCTATTCGCGGCGTGAAAGACCCGGCAGCCCCCGAATCTGAAGGCATGCTGAAATACACCTACGCCCGCATTTGGAACACCCACGCCTTCAACGCTTGCAGCAATATGCCGCGCTTTGGCGATGCAGGTATTTTGACCCCTACGCAAATTTCGCACGTCATGGCCTTGCTTTTGTCGCCTGAGTCTCCGGTGAATAAGTAGGTTTTTTTGAGCGCAATGCGGGGATTTTTTGAACGCAGAGGACGCGAAGGTTTCGCAGAGGACGCAAAAGGAATACAAAAATAATACCGGGAAATACTAAATATTTTTATATTGCTGTGTGGAGCGTATCAGTGTGCTTGTTTCAAAATTTGCTTTGAAATAGGCTGGCTAAATTTTGTATTTGCTTTATTTTTAATAGCAAGCTATGACGATTTGACGCTGACATTGCCTTGTTTTCATTTTGTTTTTTTGTTTTCCTTTGGTATTCCTTCTGCACCCTCTGCGAAACCTTCGCGTCCTCTGCGTTCGGCAGTTCAATCCTCGTCCCAATCCAACAAGCCAGGCCAATAAACCGTAGCCAATTGCCCAGCGTATGAACCTCAGCCGTCCCGAACCGACAGGTAACCAGCTCGCCTCAGACATCCGCAGCCTGATCGAGTCTGCTCGACAGCGTGCGGTGGTGGCTGTGAACGCTGAGTTGACTTTGCTGTACTGGGCAATTGGCTCGCGCATCAACGTGGATGTTCTCGCAGGTGAGCGGGCAGCTTATGGCAAGCAGATTTTGGCTGGCTTGGCTGCAAGTTTGACGTTTGAGTATGGCAAAGGTTGGACGGAGCAAAATCTTCGCCACTGCATGCAATTGGCAAGCATTTTCCCTAGCCGCGAGATTCTCTACCCACTGAGTAGAGAATTGAGTTGGACGCATTTGCGCAATCTGATCTATGTCTCTGAGTCTCTTAAGCGTGAGTTCTACGTCGAGATGGTGCGAGTTGAGCGCTGGAGCGTACGCCAGTTGCAAGAGCGCATCAAGTCGATGCTGTTTGAACGCACGGCGATTTCTAAAAAGCCAGAAGAGACGATTACGCAGGATTTGAAGCTGCTGCGCGAGACGGGCGTGGTCAGCCAAGATTTGGTTTTTCGAGATCCGTATGTGCTGGATTTTCTGGGGCTAAAAGATAACTACAGCGAGAGCAATCTGGAAGATGCCATCTTGAATGAATTGCAGCAATTCATCAGCGAATTGGGCACAGATTTTGCCTTTCTTGCGCGGCAAAAGCGCCTGACGATAGATAACCGAGATTACCGCATTGACCTGCTGTTTTACCACCGCAGGCTGCGCGCGCAGGTGGCCATTGAGCTCAAGCTGGGTGCGTTTGATGCGGCTTACAAGGGCCAGATGGAGTTGTATCTGCGCTGGCTAGAAAAGCACGACACGATAGACGGCGAAAACCCGCCGATTGGGTTGATCCTGTGTGCGGATAAAAACCAAGAGCATGTGGAGTTGCTGCAGCTCGATAAGAGCAATATCCGCGTTGCACAATACCTGACCATGCTGCCTAGCCAAGAGCTGCTCAGTGCCAAGCTGCACGATGCCATCGCCAAAGCCAAGCTACTTTTAGAAAATAAAGAGACACCATGAGCCTTACACGAAGAGAATTCAGTTCCGTTTTAATTGCCGCAGCAGTAGCCGGTTTCCCTCTGTCAAGAGATGCCAGCGCCCACGAGGCGGCGCTCAATTACAGCCCGCCTAAGTCTGGCAATGTGCATTTGCTGCATTTCACCGATTGCCACGCCCAGCTCTTGCCGATTTATTTTCGTGAACCCAGCGCGAATATTGGCATCGGCAATATGTGGGGCAAAGTGCCGCATTTGGCGGGCGAGCATTTGCTGAAATTTGCCAGCATTGCTGCGGGCAGTGCCATGGCGCATGCCCACACTTACCTTGATTTTGAGCGCTCGGCTGCACAATACGGCAAGGTGGGTGGCTTTGCCCACATGGCTACGCTGGTCAAGCGGCTCAAAGCCTCGCGCCCGGGTGCATTGCTGCTCGATGGCGGTGACACGTGGCAGGGCAGCGGCACGTCAATGTGGACGCAAGGGCAAGACATGGTGGAGGCGGCCAAATTGTTGGGCGTTGACGTGATGACCGCGCATTGGGAATTCACCTTGGGCGAGAAGCGTGTGCTGGAGATCATTGAGAAAGATTTCGCCCCCAGTGGCGCGTTCAAAGGCATTGATTTCATTGCGCAAAACGTCAAAACCCGTGACTTTGAAGACCCGGTGTTCAAGCCCTATGTATTAAAGCAAATGAACGGCGTGACCGTGGCTATCATCGGCCAAGCTTTTCCATACACCCCCATAGCCAACCCCAGTTGGCAAGTGCCCAACTGGACTTTTGGCATCCAAGAAACCGAGCTGCAAAAGCAGGTGGATGAAGCCCGTGCCAAGGGCGCGCAAGCCGTGGTGCTGCTCAGCCACAACGGCATGGACGTGGACCTGAAACTGGCCAGCCGCGTGACAGGAATAGACGCGATTTTGGGAGGGCATACGCACGACGGCGTGCCGATTCCCACCACAGTGAAAAACGCGGGCGGCCAAACCTTGGTGACCAATGCGGGCAGCAATGGCAAGTTTCTGGGCGTGCTCGATTTGGATGTGCGGGACAAAAAAGTAGTGGGCGTGCAATACAAGCTATTGCCCATATTCGCCAACTATTTGCCCGCTGACCCTGCCATGCAAGCCCTGATTGACAAGCTGCGCCTGCCATTCAAAGCCAAGCTCGAAGCTCCGCTGGCCGTCACACAGGGCATGCTGTACCGCAGGGGCAATTTCAGTGGCAGCTTTGACCAAGTGCTGATGGACGCGCTCTTGGCCGTGCGCGGCGGGCAAATCGCGTTTTCGCCCGGCTTTCGCTGGGGCACCAGCCTGTTGCCCGGCCAAACCATTACCCGTGAACACGTGATGGACCAAACCGCCATCAGCTACCCATGGACCACGCTGAGCGACATCAGCGGCGAAACCATCAAAACTATTCTGGAAGACGTCTGCGACAACCTGTTTAACCCCGACCCCTACTACCAGCAGGGCGGCGACATGGTGCGCGTGAGCGGCATGCAATACACCTGCGACCCCACTGCCAAGGCTGGTAGCCGCATCAGCGACATGCGCTTTAACGGCGCGCCTATGGAAGCGGCCAAAATCTACAAAGTGGCTGGCTGGGCACCCGTGTCCGAGGCCAGCAAAAACGCAGGGCCGCCCATGTGGGAGGTGGTGGAAACCTATTTAAAAGACCGCCAAGTGCTCAAACCTGTGGCTCTGCAAAACCCCAAGCTCTTGGGCATGGCAGGAAACCAAGGCTTTATTTTCTGATGGTTGAAATTACCAATCGGTCTCTTTTTGACCAATTGGTATAAAACCTTGGCTTTTCAAGGTTAATCCCCCGCGTTCTAGTAGGACATTCTGCTATACTTGACACAGTTAGTCGGGATTAGAAGACCAGTCATTTTACCAGTCGAATCTCGAAGCCGTTTCCCCAGTGTAAAGGCCGAAAAAAGGCGCTGCACAAGCGGACGTTTGCCAAGCCAAAAGTAGGCAATCTGCTAACTGTAAGCACAAGGAGCTTGCCATGCGTCTTACCACTAAAGGCCGTTTTGCGGTCACCGCCATGATTGATCTGGCTCTGCGCCAAAGCGCCGGCCCTGTTACTTTGGCGGCCATCAGCCAACGCCAGCACATTTCGCTGTCTTACCTTGAGCAATTGTTCGGCAAGCTGCGCCGTCATGAACTGGTGGAATCCACGCGTGGGCCCGGTGGTGGCTACACCTTGGGTCGCAAAGCTGCCGACATCACGGTGGCCGACATCATTGTGTCGGTGGACGAGCCAATTGATGCCACCCAGTGCGCAGGCAAGGAAAACTGCCACGGCGAAAGCGCCCGCTGCATGACGCATGACCTGTGGGCAGCCCTCAATTCGCGCATGGTAGATTTTTTGGATTCGGTCAACCTGCAAAACATGGTCGACGAGCAAATGGCCAAAGGCTTTCAAATCGAGTCTAAAGTCATGGTGAAAAAAGCCATCCAGCCCATGCCAGTATCCAAGCCCATGCGCATCAACGCCCCCAACTCTGTGTTTGCCTTGGGCAATATTTTCCCCGCCAAAGCCTAAATTTACTTTCTTGAGTATTCACCCCCATGGACGCCACCCCCCACTTCCCCATCTACATGGACTACAGTGCCACCAACCCCTGCGACCCACGGGTGGTGGATGCCATGATTCCATGGTTGCGCGAGCATTTTGGCAACCCCGCCTCGCGTAGCCACGCCTGGGGCTGGGAGGCCGAAGCTGCTGTGGAAAAAGCGCGCGATCACATTGCGGCTCTGATTGGCGCTGACCCACGCGAAATAGTATGGACCAGCGGGGCCACAGAGTCCAACAACTTGGCGCTCAAAGGCGCAGCCGGTTTTTACAAAACCAAGGGCAAGCACCTGATCACGGTAAAAACCGAGCACAAAGCCATTTTGGACACCATGCGTGAGCTTGAGCGCCAAGGCTTTGAGGTGACCTACCTTGACGTGCAAGAAGACGGTTTGGTTAATTTGGATGCATTCAAAGCCGCCATCCGCCCCGACACCATTGTGGCCAGCGTGATGTATGTGAACAACGAGATTGGCGTGATCCAAGACGTGGTGGCGCTGGGTGCTATTTGCCGCGAGCGTGGCGTGATCTTTCACGTAGACGCAGCCCAGGCCACAGGCCGTGTGCCTTTTGACATCAGCAAAATGCCGATTGATTTGATGAGCCTTACCTCTCACAAAACCTATGGCCCCAAAGGCATTGGCGCGCTCTATGTGCGCCGCAAGCCACGCATCCGCATCGAAGCGCAAATGCACGGCGGTGGCCACGAAAGAGGTATGAGGAGCGGCACACTGCCAACCCACCAGTGCGTGGGCATGGGCGAGGCCTACCGCATTGCCAAAGAAGAAATGCACGATGAAAACATCCGCATCACAGCGCTGCACCACCGTATGCTCGCAGGCCTCAAAGGCATTGAGCAGGTCTTCATCAATGGCCACGAAACCAGAAGAGTGCCGCACAACCTCAACATGAGTTTTAACTATGTCGAGGGCGAATCCCTGATCATGGGCATCAAAGGCTTGGCAGTATCCTCTGGCTCGGCTTGCACCAGCGCATCGCTAGAGCCCAGCTATGTACTGCGGGCGCTAGGCCGCAGCGACGAGCTAGCCCACAGCAGCCTGCGCATGACCATTGGCCGCTGGACCACCGAAGAGGAAATTGATTTTGCAATAAGCACGATCAAAGAAAACGTAGCCAAACTGCGCGACATGAGCCCGCTGTGGGACATGTACCAAGAAGGCATTGATATTTCGTCCATTCAGTGGACGGCACACTGAAATTTTTGAGGTAATTGATATGGCATATTCTGACAAAGTGGTAGACCACTACGAAAACCCCCGCAACGTGGGCAGCTTTGACAAGGGCGACGACACAGTCGGTACGGGTATGGTGGGCGCACCTGCTTGTGGCGACGTGATGAAGCTGCAAATCAAGGTCAACCCGCTCACGGGCGTGATTGAAGACGCACGCTTTAAAACCTATGGCTGCGGCTCGGCCATTGCGTCGAGCTCGCTGGTGACCGAATGGGTCAAAGGCAAAACGCTGGACCAAGCAGCGGCTTTGAAAAACAGTGAAATCGCTGAAGAGCTGGCTTTGCCGCCCGTCAAAATCCACTGCTCGATTTTGGCCGAAGACGCCATCAAAGCGGCAGTGAACGACTACAAAGCGCGGCATGCTACGCCTGCTGAAGCTGTAGCGGCTTAATTTACCTCTGCGGGCATTAGCTTGTTTCAAGACTTCCACCGACAGCTCACGCTCCACACCATGGCCCTGACCCTCTCTCCCGCCGCCGCCAAGCACGTCAACAAATACCTTGCCAAGCGCGGCAAGGGCGTGGGTGTGCGCCTTGGCGTTAAAACCACGGGCTGCTCGGGCTTGGCTTATAAGCTTGAATACGTCGACGAAATCGCGCCTGAAGACGTGCTGTTTGACACCCAAGGCATCAAACTGATGGTGGATCCAAAAAGCGTGGCCTATCTGGATGGCACGGAGCTAGACTACGTGCGCGAGGGCTTGAACGAAGGCTTCAAGTTCAACAACCCCAATGAGCGCGACAAGTGTGGCTGCGGCGAGTCGTTTCGTGTGTAAAGCGCTGCGCTTTTAACCACGAAACTTGGGGTTTTTTTGAACGTGAATTTGCAATCGAGCGATTTCGAGCTGTTTGACCTGCCAGTTGCCTTCAAACAAGACCGCGCAGCTATCGACGCGCGTTGGAAAGAGCTGCAGCGCCAAGCCCATCCAGACAAATTTGCCGCCCAAGGCGCTGCCGCCCAGCGCGTGGCTATGCAGTGGAGTGTGCGCATCAACGAGGCTTACCAGCGGCTCAAAGACCCGATTAAACGCGCCGCCTACCTGTGCGAGCTGCACGGCGCAGCGATCAACGCAGAGCGTAACACCGCCATGCCGCCCGAATTTCTCATGGAGCAGATTGAATGGCGCGAAGCACTCGATGATGCCTCCAATATTGAAGATTTAGAGAAAATACAAGCAATGTCAGCGTCATATGGTCATAGTGCGCTACTTAAATGTGAGCAATTTATTGACCTTGATAAAAACTACCAAGCGGCGGCGCAACAAGTCAGAGTCCTGCTTTTTATAGACAAATTCAACCATGACTTGGACGCGCGTTTTGAACAACTGGGACAATAGCTTAAACACTGCATACAGCACACCGCATCCCAGTCATAACTCCCAGCTTGAACCCCCATTTTTGACCCGATAAACCGATTTTTCCCATGGCACTTTTGCAAATCTCCGAACCCGGCTACAGCCCCGATCCGCACACCCGCAAGCTGGCCATTGGCATTGATTTGGGCACCACGCATTCGCTGGTGGCGGCAGTGCGCAGCGGCGTGGCCGAATGCCTGCCTGACGAAGCGGGTGCGGTGATTTTGCCCTCAGTTGTGCGGTATTTGCCCAATAACGGCCGCCAAATAGGCCTAGAAGCGCTTAAAGCTGCCAGCACCGACCCGCAGAACACGATCAGTTCGGCCAAGCGCCTGATGGGCCGCGGCTTCAAAGACATTGCGGATGCCGCCAGCTTGCCCTACGCACTGGTGCAAGACATTGAAGGCGCATCTGGCCAAGTGCGCATCCACACCCCCGCAGGGGGTGAAAAATCCCCCGTGGAGGTGAGCGCCGAGATTTTGGCTACACTGCGTTTCAGAGCCGAAGACACCTTGGGCGATGACATCGACGGCGCAGTGATCACCGTGCCCGCCTATTTTGACGACGCGCAGCGCCAAGCCACCAAAGACGCAGCCGAGCTGGCCGGATTGACCGTGCTCAGGCTAATCAACGAACCCACGGCGGCGGCGATTGCTTATGGGCTGGATAAGTCTGTGAATGGGCAGGAAAAGCGGGGCACATACGCCATTTACGACCTAGGCGGCGGTACGTTTGACATATCGATTCTGAAGCTCACCGAAGGCGTGTTTGAAGTGGTAGCCACGGGCGGCGATTCAGCCTTGGGCGGCGACGATTACGACCGCGTGGTAGCCGAGTTGATTGCCGCACAAACCGGGCAAAGCGCTGCCACACCAGAGCAAAAAGCCACGCTCAAGGCACTCGCGCGCAACGTAAAAGAGCAATTAAGTACTTCTGATTTTGTAGCAAACTATGACCATATGACGCTGACATCTGGCAAATTTTCTATAAAAAAGGAAGATTTTTGGGCTGCCAGCGCCGCTTTGACCCAGCGCACCCTTGCCGCAGTAAAAAAAGCCCTGCGCGATGCCAAGCTGAAGGTGCAAGACATCGACGGCGTGGTCATGGTGGGCGGGTCTACCCGCATGCCGCAGGTGCAAAAAGCAGTGCACGAATTGTTTGGCAAAGCACCGCTCAACGACTTGAATCCCGACGAAGTGGTGGCGCTGGGCGCAGCCATTGCCGCCAACCAGCTCATTGGCAACAACCCACAAAACGATTTGCTGCTGCTGGATGTGATTCCGCTGAGTCTTGGCGTGGAAACCATGGGTGGGCTGGTCGAGCGCATTGTGCCGCGCAACCAAACCATACCCACCGCCATGGCGCAGGATTTCACCACCTATAAAGACGGGCAGACTGCACTGGCGCTGCATGTGGTGCAGGGCGAACGCGATTTAGTGGCCGACTGCCGCAGTTTGGCGCGCTTTGAGTTGCGTGGCATTCCGCCCATGGTGGCGGGCGCGGCGCGCATTCGCGTCACCTTCACTGTGGATGCCGATGGCCTGCTCAATGTGAGCGCCTTAGAGCAGGGCAGCGGCGTGGCCGCGCAGATAGACGTGAAACCCAGCTACGGCCTGTCAGACGAGCAAATTGCCAAAATGCTCGCTGAGAGCTTCACCACTGCTACGCAAGACATAGCAGCCCGCGCCTTGGCAGAGGCGCGCTTGGACGCAGACCGCTTGGTGCTGGCCACCGAAACGGCGCTCGCCGCCGACGGCGCATTGCTGCCCGATGCAGAGCACCGCGCCATCGAGCGCCTGATAGAGGCGGTGCGCGAGGCCAAACTGCTCACCAGCCCTGCGCTGATCGAAGGCGTAACCAAGGCGCTGGCCGATGGCACAGAGGCATTTGCCGCCGAGCGCATGAATGCTGGCATAGCCAAAGCCCTTAAAGGCAAGGCTTTAGATGCGCTGTAAAAAACTCCAACAGACACTGCAAACCAAAGAACTTGAAAATGCCTTCGCTTTACGTTCTTTGCATTATTTCAACGCTTTTTGCGTTGCGTATCTCTCATAAGCCCGAGTAAGCACCATGCCAGTCATCAAAATCCTTCCCCACCCCGAATACTGCCCACAGGGCATCAGCCTCAAGGCCAATGTGGGCGACAGCATTTGCGAGGTGCTGCTAGAGCAGGGCGTGAACATCGAGCACGCCTGCGACATGAGCTGCGCCTGCACCACCTGCCACATCATTGTGCGCGAAGGCTTTGCTAGCCTCAACGAGCTAGACGAAAACGAAGAAGACCTGCTCGATCGCGCATGGGGGTTAGAACCCAACAGCCGCTTGAGCTGTCAGGCATTTGTAGCGCAGCAAGATTTGGTGGTGGAAATTCCCAAATACACCATCAACCACGCTAAAGAGCTGCATTGATCTGACGACTGCAAAGGGTTTGTCATGCGCCAAATCGTTTTAGACACCGAAACCACCGGCCTGTCCGCCGACAGCGGCGACCGGATCATCGAAATCGGCTGTGTTGAGTTGATCAACCGCAAACTTACCGGCAACAACCTGCACTTCTACCTGAACCCAGAGCGAGACAGCGAAGAAGGTGCCCTGCGCGTGCACGGCCTGACGACCGAGTTTTTGAGCGACAAGCCCAAG
>JAYTMT010000326.1:0-7600 GCA_043728315.1 Polaromonas sp.
TGCACAGTGTAATGCGGTTTGCTATGGTTTTAGTATGCCACCGGCACGGGATCGAGCGAGCGCCAAATATACCAAGTGGCCACTGAGCAATACGGGGCCCAGGTGGCGGCCACCTCGCGGGCGTCAGACCTGCTCACGGCCTCGCCAGAAAAATAGTTTTTGCCTATGCCGTTGAGCAAGCCCACATCGTCGAGCGGCAAAATATTGGGGCGCAGCAGGTGGAACATGAGGAACATCTCGGCCGTCCAGCGGCCAATGCCGCGAATGGCCACTAGCTCGGCAATGATGGCCTCGTCATCCATGCCCTGCCAAGCACCCACATGCAGCGCGCCACTGTCAAAATGCAACGCCAAATCAACGATGTATTCCACCTTGCGGGTTGACAGGCCTGCGGCACGCATGTCGTCTACCTTGAGCTTGAGCACGCTGGCTGGACTGAGCTTTTTGCTCAGCAGGGCAAAGCGGTCCCACACGGTTTGCGCGGCTTTCACGCTGATTTGCTGGCCCACCACGCTGCGCGCCAGGGTGATAAAAGGGTCTCCGCGCGACTCCATGCAAGCATCGCCAAACTGCGGAATCAGGCGCCTCATGACCCGGTCTTTTTTCATCAGATGCTTGCAAGCTTCCGTCCAATAATCCGGACGTAGCACTTCAGCAGAGGCTTTATTTACTACATTTTTCATAGCATACTATGACCATATGACGGTGACATTGCCATTATTTTTCTTAAAAATGCCATTTTCTATTGCGCAGCGGCTTCCCAACTGGTGCCAGTGGCGGAATCTTTGAGCACAATGCCCTGCGCGGCCAAGTCTTTGCGGATTTGATCGGCCCCTGTGTAGTCTTTTGCTGCCTTGGCAGCGGCGCGCTGGGCTATCAGGCTTTGAATGGCTGCGTCATCAAGCTGCGCACCAGCTTGCAAAAACGCCTGCGGATTGCCTTGCAAAATGCCCAGCACGCCGCCAAGCGCCTTGAGCAGGCCAGCGGCTTGCGCCGACTTGCTGCGGTTCACCTCAGCGGCCAGCTCAAACAGCACGGCTACGGCATCGGGCGTGCCAAAGTCGTTGTCCATGGCAGCTTTGAAGGCGGCGGCCTGCGGCTGCGCCCAGTCAATGGCCACCTCAAGAGGCGCTACCAAATCCAGCGCGGTGTACAGGCGCTTGAGCGCGCCGTAGGCATCGGTCAGATGCACATCGGAATAATTGAGCGGACTGCGGTAGTGGCTGCGCAATAAGAAAAAGCGGATGGTTTGCGCGTCAAACTTCTTGAGCACATCCCGAATGGTGAAAAAATTGCCTAAGCTTTTGCTCATTTTTTCGTTATCGGTGTTCACAAATTCGTTGTGCATCCAATACTTGGCCATGGGCTTGTCAAAGGCCGCTTCATTTTGGGCGATTTCGTTTTCGTGGTGGGGGAACTGCAAATCGGCCCCGCCGCCGTGGATGTCAAAGCTCTCGCCCAAAAGCGCGCAGCTCATGGCCGAGCACTCTATATGCCAGCCCGGGCGGCCAGGGCCCCACTGGCTGGGCCACTTCACTTCCTCAGGCTCGTCGGCTTTGGCGGCCTTCCACAGCACCGAGTCCAGCGGGTCGCGTTTGCCGTCCAGCACGGCCACGCGCTGGCCAGCGTGCAGCTGGTCGATGGATTTGCCGCTTAATTTGCCATAGCCCGGGAAGGCGCGCACGGCGTAGTTCACATCGCCGTTGTCGCTTTTATAGGCAAAGCCTTTTTGCTCCAAGGTGTTGATAATGGAGAGCATCTGCGGTACAAAATCAGTAGCGCGCGGATCATGTGTGGGGCGCTCTATGGCCAGTTTGTCAAAATCTTCATACATGGCATCGACCATGCGCTGGGTGAGCGCGTGGATGCTCTCGCCGTTGACCACGGCGCGTTTGATGATTCTGTCGTCGATGTCGGTGATGTTGCGCACAAAAGTAACTTG
The DNA here is from genome assembly GCA_043728315.1 of Polaromonas sp. Classification (GTDB taxonomy): domain Bacteria; phylum Pseudomonadota; class Gammaproteobacteria; order Burkholderiales; family Burkholderiaceae_C; genus JAAFIP01. The sequence continues at coordinate 1,943 of JAYTMT010000326.1, forward strand.
GTAGCCGCTGGTTTTGAGCCAGCGCTGCACCACGTCAAAAGCGATGTTGGAGCGTGCGTGGCCAATGTGACAAAAGTCATACACCGTAATGCCGCACAAATACATGCGCACATGGCCCGGCTCAAGTGGAGAAAAGGCTTCGAGGGCACGCGAGAGGGTGTTGTAAATAGTCAGGCTCATGGGGGTTTGCAGCATAGAGACAAAAGCGCCATGCGGAACTATCCGCTGGCGCTACAATCTGTCAGTATAAGGCCACTTGGCACGCGCCCGCTTTTGGGCCGCTTGCAACACATTAGTATCTATTTAAACACTACCCGCCAGACAATATGAGCCGCTTTTCAATTACCCACGTAGCCTGCGCCGCCCTCCTGTGCTTGGGCTGCATGTCCAGCGCCTTGGCCGATGACTACAGCGATGTGAACCGCATGCTGCGCTCGGGCCAATTGGCCGAGGCAGGCGCTAAGGCAGACCAATTTTTAAGCACCAAGCCACGCGACCCGCAAATGCGCTTTTTGAAAGGTGTGGTGCTCAGCGAGCAAAGCAAAACGGCCGAGGCCATCACGGTATTTACCAAGCTCACCGAAGATTTCCCAGAGCTGCCCGAGCCGTATAACAATTTGGCCGTGCTCTACGCCGGACAAAGCCAGTTTGACAAAGCCCGCGCCGCGCTAGAAATGGCCATTCGCACCAACCCCAGCTACGCCACAGCGCACGAGAATCTGGGCGATGTGTATGCCAAGCTGGCCAGCCAAGCCTACAGCAAAGCCTTGCAGCTCGACGGCGGCAACACCGCTGTGCAGCCCAAGCTGGCTTTGATACGTGATTTGTTTGCGCCGGGTGCTAAAGCTGGGGCTAAACCAGCTGCTGCACCCCAGCCCGCAGCAGCGGCTCCTGTGGCTAAATCACCCGTCCCTGCACCATTGCCTGCGCCTGCCGTGGCAGCGGCTACACCACCTGCGCAGCCAGCAGCAGCCAAGCCTGCAAGCCCCGTGGCAGCCCCTGCTGCGCCCGCAGCCAGCGCCTCTAGCAACGGCAAAGCCGACGTAGAAGCAGCAGTGCGCGCATGGGCCAGCGCATGGAGCGCCCGCGAGGTGAAAGACTATTTGGCCGCCTATGGCCGCGATTTCACCCCCGAAAAAGGCCAAGGCCGCAAGGCTTGGGAAGAAGAGCGGCGCGAGCGCATCTTGGGCAAATCACGCATCAGCGTCAAAGTGACCGATTTAAGCATCAACATAGACGGCAGCAAGGCCAGCGCCCGCTTCAAACAAGGCTACCAAGCCGACACCTTGAGTGTGTCCAGCCGCAAAATATTGGAGCTTGCCAAAGCGGGTGACCGCTGGGTCATCGTGCGCGAATCTACTGGCGGTTGATCCACGCCTTGACAGACCTGCTCCCCATGAAGATGCCTGCGTTAGTGCTAACGCTGCTGTTGGCTGTGCCTGTTGCGTGGCCCAGCACTGGGTTTGCACGCGAGAAAACGCAGGCCAAAGAGGCCAAGGCTGCTGCGCAAGCTAACGCCAATTCAGGCTACAACAACGAAGCCCGCCTGCTCGATATTTACCGTCTGATTGGGCAAGCCAAAGGCCGCGAAGCGCTGGAAAAAGCCCGCGCGCTGACCACTGAGCAGCCGCATTTTCAGCTAGGCCAGCTGGTTTATGGCGACCTGCTGTCGGCGCAAATTCGCCCTGTGCGCAGCTTGGGCGATGTGCCCGACACCACAGCCCGCGCCGGTGCCTTGCAATTGGCCGAGCTGCGCGAAGAATCTGCCCAGCGCCTCAAAGCCCTGCGCGAGCGCCCAGCGCCAGGCCAAATTCCTGCACAATTTGTGCGCTTGTCTGAGCGTAACAAACACGCTATTGCCATCGATGCATCGCGCTCGCGACTGTACTTGTTTGAAAACAACGCGCAAGGCACGCGCTTGGTGGCTGATTACTACATTTCTGTGGGCAAGCAAGGCATTGACAAAGCCACAGAAGGCGATCTGCGCACCCCACTGGGCGTGTATTTTGTCACCAGTAGCCTGAACCCTAAAACCCTCAAAGACTTTTATGGCGCAGGCGCTTTGCCGATTAACTACCCCAACCCTTACGACCTGAGAAGGGGCAAAACCGGCAGCGGCATATGGCTACACGGCACGCCGCCCAACCAGTTTTCCCGCGCGCCCCGCGCCACCGATGGCTGTGTGGTGCTGGCCAACCCCGATTTGCTGCGTATTTTGGGCTTAGTAGAATCGCGCACCACGCCCGTGGTGATAGCGCCCAGCCTGAGCTGGGTAAGCCCCCAGCAAAGCAAGCCCGAAGCAGCCAACTTTGAAGAGGCGTGGACACAGTGGCGCAGCAGCAAGAATGCCGCCAATTTGCAAAAAACGCTCAACTTTTACACCGCAGATTTCAACAGCTACGGCAAAACCCTGCAAGACTGGAGCGCGGTGCTCCAGCAAGACATCAACAATGCCAAAGGCCGTGAACTGCAATACAAAGACATCTCCATGCTACATTGGCAAGAAGGTACAGCCGCTGCACCGCTAGCCGCCACCATGGTTGTTACATTCAGCGAGGTGCTCACAGGTCAACGCACTGGCGTGACCAAACGTCAATACTGGATGCGTTCGCAAACCGCCACGCAAAACACGTGGAAAATTTTTTTTGAAGGAGTTATTGGATAATGTTTTCTCTTAAATTCACAAAAATTCTGACCAATGTCAGCGTCATATCGTCATTTATTGCTATTAGTAGCGTAGCATCTAGCGTCTGGGCGCAGGGCATGACCAAAGTGCGCATGAGCACCTCTATGGGTGACATAGTGCTAGAGCTCGATGCCGCCAAAGCGCCCAAAACCGTGGCCAACTTTGTGCAATACGTGGGCGATAAGCACTACGAAGGCACGATTTTTCACCGCGTGATTGACGGTTTCATGATCCAAGGCGGCGGCTTTACCCCCGACATGCAGCAAAAAGCCACCAAGGCCCCCATTGAGCTAGAGAGCAAAAACGGCCTGAAAAACGACACCTACACCATCGCCATGGCGCGCACCAATGTGCCCAATTCGGCCACCAGCCAGTTTTTCATCAACGTGAAAAACAACGACATGCTCAACGCGCCCTCGCCCGATGGCCACGGCTATGCGGTGTTTGGCAAAGTCACCTCTGGCAAAGACGTGGTCGATAAAATCCGCGCCGTAGCCACCACCAACAGCGGCCCGCACGCCAACGTGCCCTCCACCCCCATTACCATCAACAAAGTAAGCATCGAGAAATAATATGGCCAACCCCAAAGTAGAACTGCACATTCATGACCACGGCGTGATTACGCTCGAACTAGACGAAGCCAAGGCTCCCAAGTCGGTAGCCAACTTTGTGGCTTACGTGAAAAAAGGCCATTACGACGGCACGATTTTTCACCGCGTGATCAAAGACTTCATGGTGCAAGGCGGCGGATTTGAGCCCGGCATGACGCAAAAAGCCGTCGATGCGCCTATCAGCAACGAAGCCAACAACGGCCTGAAAAACGAGCAATACACCGTGGCCATGGCGCGCACCAATGACCCGCATTCGGCCACGGCGCAGTTTTTCATCAATGCCAGCAGCGGCAACGGCTTTTTGAACCACACCGCCATTTCCGCATCCGGCTGGGGCTATGCCGTGTTTGGCAAAGTCATTGCTGGCACCGACGTGGTGGACAAAATTCGCCTTGTGCCCACTGGCCGCAAAGGCTTTCATGACGACGTGCCCAAGGAAGACGTGGTCATCAGCAAAGCTGTGCTGCTGTAATTTTTAAGCTGGCTTCTTTCGTGAACTCGGGCAGTGCGATGCAAATTCCACTGCCCGATTTTTTTGAGCTCCAAGCACCCACGCATTGGCGCAGCATCGATCTGATATCTGACCTGCATTTGCATGCGCAGGACGAGGCGACTTTTGCCGCTTGGGAAAACTACCTTAAGACCACGCCCGCCGACGCAGTGCTGATGTTGGGCGATGTGTTTGAAGTTTGGGTGGGCGACGATGCCGCGCTGGTAGCGGATAGCTTTGAGGCACACTGTGCTGCGGTTTTAAGAGCAGCCTGCACACACAAAGCGGTGTATTTCATGCATGGCAACCGCGACTTTCTGGTGGGAGAAGCGTTTTTGCGCAGCTGTGGCGTGCAGTTTTTGGCCGACCCCTGCGTGTTGACGTTTGGCGAGCAGCGCAGCCTGCTCACGCATGGCGATGCGCTGTGTTTGGACGACGTGGACTACATGGTTTTTCGCGCCATGGTGCGCGCGCCCGCTTGGCAAAGCGCGTTTTTGGCCCAACCCTTGGCCGAGCGCCAGAGCATCGCCCGTGGCCTGCGCACCCAGAGCGAGGCGCGCAAAGCGACAGGCGCGTCCTATGCCGATGTAGACGCACCAGCTGCCTTGGCGTGGCTAAACGCAGCGCAAGCCCAGCGCATGATCCACGGCCACACCCACCGCCCCGCCGACCATGCGATGGGTCCTAAGCAAACTCAAAAGCCAAACAGTGGTGAACAAGCCACGCTACGCCATGTACTTTGCGACTGGGATTTGCAGGCCAAGCCTGCGCGCGCGCAAGTCTTGCGTTTGGGCATGCCAGCTCAGCCGACATGGCCAGCAGCCACGCACAGCAAGCATGGCACAACGCAGCCAAACGCTGCGCCAAATGTACAGCTAGCGCAACAATCTGTGCACCACAACCAAACCATGCTTATTGAGCGGATCGCGCTGTGCTAGGCCGCTTGCTGGCAGCAGTTAAAGTGCAGGTTAGCGCATGGCGCACACCGCCCAGCATTGACGCTGTTACATGGCAGGCGGTGCTAGCGCGCTATGATTTTTTAAGCGCCCTGAGCGCTGCTGACCAAGCCCATTTGAAAACACTGGCTGCGCATTTTCTGGCCCACAAAGAATTTTGCGGCGCACATGGCCTGCAAATTACCGACGAGATGGCGCTGTGCATTGCCGCGCAGGCCTGCCTGCCTATTTTGCACATCGCCCCGCGCGCAAAGCCACGCCAAGCGCTGGCTTGGTATGCCGATTTTGTGGGCATCGTCATGCACCCTGGCACTATGCGGGCGCGGCGCAGCGCGGTAGACGCAGCGGGCGTGGCGCAAAACTGGTCAGAAGACATCAGTGGCGAAGCCATGGACGGCGGGCCGCTGGCACTGAGCTGGCAGGACGCAGCGGGAAGGAGCCAGCAAGAGGCCAACGCCGCTGGATCAGGAACACCCTACAACGTCGTCATCCACGAATTCGCCCACGTCATGGACATGCGCAACGGCATGGCTAACGGCTGCCCTGCTCTGCCAGATAATTTTTGCGGCATGCCCTCACGCGCCCAAGCCGCACGCCACTGGCAAAGCACCCTCACCCAAGCCTTTGAAGCCCAGCAAGAAGCCGTGAGCCTGCACGAACGCTTTGGCGCGCCTGCCCCGCTACTCGATGCTTACGCCAGCACCAACCCCGCAGAGTTTTTTGCCGTGGCAGCCGAGGCGTATTTCACACAGCGCAGCGCGTTTGCAGCGGCGCATCCTGCGCTGCTGGCATTGTTTGACGGATTTTTTAAACGGCACTAGTGTCGTGTCACACGTCAAATGTCGGATAGAGTCGTTTAAGCTTGATGCGAGCTGTATCGGTCGTAAATTGCCAGTTTATCTTAGCCTTGATTTG
>JAYTMT010000327.1:0-4208 GCA_043728315.1 Polaromonas sp.
GCTCAAACAGCGACACAATAGTAACCAGCGAGGTGTCTTTGAACAGCGAAATAAAGTTGTTCATGATGCTGGGCACCACAGTGCCTAAAGCCTGCGGCAGCACAATTTTGATTTGCGTTTGCCAGTAGCCCAGGCCCAAGCTGGCAGCAGCTTCAGTTTGCCCTTTGGGTAATGACTGCAAACCACCGCGAATAATTTCGGCCATGTAGGCGGCTGCAAATAAAGTAATACCAATAATCACGCGAATCAGCACATCGGGTGATTTACCAATCGGCATAAACAACGGCAGCATAAACGACGCCATAAACAGCACCGATATGAGGGGCACCCCCCGAATCAGCTCGACATACACAACGCACAGGCTTTTAATGGCCGGCATATTGGACTTGCGGCCCAGCGCTACCGCTACTGCAATAGGAAAGGCCAGTGTCATGGAGATTACCGTCAACATGATGGTCAGCGGCAGGCCACCCCATTGGTCGGTAGGCACTTTGGCAAGACCCAGCACGCCGCCGCTCATCAGCGTGAAAAAAGCGGCCAAAATTGCAACCCACAGCAGTGGCAACCAAGCTTTCCAAAATTTGGGGCTGCAGCTGGCCACAATAAGGCCCACCAGCAATACAGTGGCCAAGGCGGGCCGCCAATGGTCCTCACGCGGGTAGCGGCCCATTACGATCAAGCGAGCTTTTTCGTTGACCACGCCCCAGCAGGCACCGATGCCTCGGTTGGCTTGGCACAGGTCTGCGTTAGCGGCGGTCACTGCGTTCAAAATGCCCCAGTCCACAGCACCCCATACGGCCCACAATGCAATGCCCATGATGGCCATAGACAGCAGCGCGTTGGGCACGCTGGCCAGCAAATTATTCTTCACCCAAGGCAGCAAGCCTTCGGTTTTCACCGGGGCGGTGCGGGCAGGCAGCGACACGAACACGTCGGTTTTAGGTACAGCAGTCATGGTGGCCTACCTTTCTTTGATCGCCGCACGGGCGTTAAACCAGTTCATAAACCCAGAGGTGACCAGCGACGTGGTCAGGTAAATCAACATGATGATGGCAATACATTCCACTGCGCGGCCGGTTTGGTTGAGCGAGGTGTTGGCTATTGACACCACATCGGGGTAGCCCACAGCCACAGCCAAAGATGAGTTTTTGGTCAGGTTTAAAAACTGGTTGGTCATGGGCGGAATAATCACACGCAGGGCTTGTGGCAGCACCACCAAGCGCATGGAGTGCGCACGCGACAGGCCCAGCGATGCGCTGGCCTCGTGCTGCCCAAGCGACACCGACGCGATACCACCGCGCACCACCTCAGCCACAAAAGCGCTGGTGTACAGTACCAAACCGATAGTGACGGCTAAATATTCGGGCGACAAGGCACCGCCACCTTCTACTTGTGTTTCGGTCAGCTTGGGAATGTTCCACGCATTGGGCGCACCACCGGCCAGCCAGCCCAGCACGGCACCACCCATCACCAGCGCCAGCGACACCCACAACACGGGGCGCAGTTGGCCAGTTTGATCAAACTTAATGCGCGCTTTTTTAGCATAAACATACGCTGCCAAACCACCCAGCCCTGCGCCAAACAGCGCTAGCGTTTGCCCCAGCTGCCACACGGGGCTGGGGTAGGAAATACCGTTTTTACTCAAGAAAAATAGCCCTTTGAATTGCAGTGCATCTTCTACCTGCGGTAAATATTCTGTGAACAATAAATACCACATTAGCAACTGCAGCAATACGGGGATGTTGCGAAACATCTCAACATAGCCATAGCAAATACCGCGCACCAGCGCATTGCGCGAGAAGCGGCCTACGCCCAACAGCGTGCCCAATATGGTGGTGAGAAAAATGCCGATCAGCGCCACGCGCAGCGTATTGACCAAGCCTGCCAGAAATGCGCGCCAATAGCCATTGCCAGAGTCGTAGCCAATCCATTCTTCGCCAATGTCAAAGCCTGCAGGCTGCCACAAAAAGTCAAAACCACTTTGAATGCCGCGCGCTTTCATGTTGCCCAGTGTGTTGCTGACTAGCAGCCAGACTAAAAAACCAATCGTGGCCAGCGCCACTACTTGGTAGACCGCACCACGGGCTTGCTTGCTGCGCCAGGAAAATTTGCTGCGTGTAGGCGGCGGCATGCTGCGCGCTTGGATCATCTGATGGGGTGGGGCTTGAGGGGTGTCTGACATGGGAGAAGCCTACAAAGATTCAAATCTACAAACCTGCATATACAAATAAGTTGCACAACTAAAAACGGGCCGCACCGTGTGCATTGCTGCGAAGGTACGGCCCGCTGGTGATGCACACGCCAAGCTAGCGATGAGCGTTGGCTATGCCATCAGTTGGTAGATTAGCGCACGGGTGGTGCGTACATCAAACCGCCTTTGTTCCACAGGTTGTTGCTGCCGCGTGGCAAAGCCAGTGCGGTGTTAGGACCCACGTTGCGCTCAAAAATCTCGCCGTAGTTGCCTACCGCTTTGACAGCGCGTACCAGCCACTCTTTGTCCAGGCCCAACAGCTTGCCGGTATCTTCGGCGCTGCCAGTCAGTCGGCCCACCACAGGGTCTTTGCTTTCTTTGGCCATCTGGTCGACGTTAGCTTGGGTTACGCCATATTCTTCAGCTTCCAGCAGACCGAATACTACCCATTTGACAATGGCAAACCACTCGTCATCACCGCGGCGCACCATGGGGCCCAGTGGTTCTTTGGAAATCAACTCAGGCAAGATCAAATGCTCTTTGGGGTCTTTGGCTTCTTTGTTGCGCACAGACGCCAGGCCCGATGCGTCGGTGGTGTAGGCTTGGCAGCGGCCCGAAAAATAAGCAGCGTTGACAGCTTCTTGCTTTTCAAACACTACAGGTTTCATGTTCAGGCCGTTGGCCTTGCTAAAGTCAGTAAGGTTTTTCTCAGTGGTGGTGCCAGACTGCACACACACAGTAGCTCCTTTGAGAGCTTTTGCACTTTTGACTTTGCCTTTTACAGGCACCATAAAGCCTTGGCCGTCGTAGTAGGTGACTGCCGTCATGTGCAAGCCCAGCGACGCATCGCGGGTGAGCGAGAAAGTGGTGTTGCGGCTCAAGATATCCACTTCGCCAGACTGCAGGGCCGTAAAGCGTTGCTGGGCGTTCAGCGGCACCCATTTAACTTTGGTTGCATCGCCCAGTACAGCCGCAGCTATGGCTTTGCAATGGTCTACGTCCATGCCTGTCCATGCGCCGTTACTGTCGGCCACTGAGAAACCAGCCAAGCCTACGTTAACACCGCACACCACTTGGCCACGGGCTTTGATAGCGTCGACAGTTTTGCCAGCGTGTGCGGGCAGGGCGGTTACCGCCAAGACGGTGGCAGCTGCTGACAGCAGACTGAGTTTTTTGATATTTTTTAGCATGATGTTCTCCAAAAGTGCGTAAAAGTTGTTGATGAAACAGTTGAGGTGGTGACGCACTGCAATCAACGCCGCATAAAACGTACCAACCCAGTGATGTTAGCGCAGGCTGTTACTGTTTGATGCATGGGTACTACCTCGAATCACTAGGAAAAACCCTTTGACTATAAATGTCCAGCTGCAAAGTAAACCATAACGCTATTTATTTTATAGCTGCTTGAGCAGTATTTACTTGGGTTAGTAGCCTAAAACAGTCTCAAAAAGATATGAATAATGCGCTTTGAGGCGGTATTTAAGCCGCGGCGTAATACTGCGCCACGATCTTTTAAAATTTGAGACATGCAAACGCCCCAATCGACTGTTGAACATATTGAAAAAGCTACCGTAGCGGCAGTGTCGCCCGAAATAGTTCGGGCGTTGCCTGGCTGGCTGCTGCCAATGGACAGTGGCAAGGTAGGGCGCGCTAAAAGCGCGGTGCCTTTGGCGCACCACGCCAGCCATGCAGACGTGGGCTTGGTGCAAACCATTGAGCAGATGTATGCCCAGCAGGGTATGCAAGCCTGTTTTCGACTGCCCGAGGTTGCCAGCTTTGATGCCATGCGCCACGCCTTGCAGGCCAAAGGCTACCGCGCCGAGCAACCCACTTTGGTGCAGCTGGGCAGCACTGCAGCCATGCGCCAGGTGACGCAGCTTGAACCCGCGCAGGTAGACCACATGCCCGATGCGCAGTGGGCAGCTGTATTTTTAGGTGAAGGGTTTGATGCCGTGGATGGTGCCAGCCGCGTCAAAACCTTGGCCAAAGCGCCTGGGTCAGTGTTTGCCAGTGTGCG
>JAYTMT010000328.1:0-32319 GCA_043728315.1 Polaromonas sp.
CTCACGCCTGAGCCGCCATGCACGGCCACGCCTGCCGGTTTGTTGACGGCCAGGAAACTGTCGTCCTCAAACAGAATAGGGAAATCCTTGGCCGGCGCGAAGCCACCCGCCGATGTGGCGGCGCTGCCGCCCTGCCCGCTGCTGGCCGCTTTGGCGGCCTTTGCCGACAGCGTTGCCATGACCTGGGCCTTTTCTTCGGCACGTTCAGACGCGCGCACCGGTGGCAGGCGCACCAAGTCGCCCTCGGCAATCCGGGTGTCGGCGGACACGCGGCCCTTATTAATACGCACCTCGCCGCTGCGGATGATGCGGTAGACATGCGTTTTAGGTACGCCTTTGAGCACGCGCATGAGGAAATTGTCTAGGCGCTGGCCTTCAGACGATTCGTCGATGGCAAGCAAGCTGGAAGTTGGTGTCACCGCGTGAGACATGGCTAAATAGTCTCCCCAACGGTGGCCAAAACGGTGCGCATGATTCTTTTTGACAAACGAAAATCCGTTTTAAATAAGTCCTCAAGCACTTGGGCTGCGCTTGGAATTAAGCCCTTTTGCTTGGCTTGAACCACTACGGCTGCAGTTCCTAGGCAATGCAAACCCAATTCCATCGCTGCTGCTCTGCCAGCTTTTTCGTCCATGATCAGAACCGCGCTGTAGCCCAGCGCCACCAAAGTGCAGGCCTGCAAAATAGACTGCGTCTCGCCAGGATCTAATGTGAGCAGTGCAATATTGGCCACAGGCGCATCGCATAGCTTGAGCCACCCATCCGCTATTGCGGCGCGGATTTCGGGCTCTCCCTTGTCAAATTTCCCCGTCAAGACTTCTTGCAATACGATCGGTGATATGTAGACTTGTCCAAATAGTGCGGGTAACAATGCCAATTGCCTAATCAAGCTCAGGCCTATCAATGGGCTGGCATCGGCCAGCACGACGCGGCGTTTGCTTGATTGATTCTGCTGGCTACCCATACCCACTGCGCCTTGGCTCACTCAGCCAACCACTTCGTTAAGGTATCGATGTCTTTGAGCACCTCCTCCTCGGTCATGTCAATAATGGGTATACCCAAGCGCGCAAGATGCTTCATGAAGTGTGATGCCGAACACTCGGCATAGGCTGCAGCTTGCATCCAAGACAGGCCTCCATCCTTAAATAAACTCACCGCCAAGGCCATGCGGGCGTTGGCGGTTTTATCGCTAGGCAAACTGTCCATGCCCAGCACCATGGCCATGGGCTTAGCGCGGTTAAGCACCACCACAGGTTGCGACTGAGCCCACTGCAAGGCCTGCGTTGGGTTGTTTTTAAGCGTGCTGACATTGACTGCGTGCATGGCTGGCTTCTCGTAGGATTAATATATAGGATAAATTTATGAGAATATTATATTCCTATCTAATGATCCCGCGGTTTATTGGGTGCGTGCTCTCGCGCACAAAGCGAATTTCAATTAAGCACGTAAACAGTCTATAATCCATTAACTAGCTAACGCACGCAAGTTGTTGATTTACTTGGGTTTACAAAGCCTAACCGTCGAAACGAAGCGCGTAGCTGGAAGTTGATGCCAATGCACTGGCACGGCGCGCAGGCGATGATGGGCTATTTGCTACTTGCATAACCCCCGCAGCACGCAGGTGACAAGCAATTGGGCCAACGCCCGTAAACACCGAACCGGAAATATTTTTTGGTTGGTAGCTTCTTTGGCACACAGGTGAATAAGAAGCTGCTAACGCACAGATTTTGCACTGATTTGAAATGCTGATCGCTCACATACTCGCACAATACCTCTGGCGGCTCATTGCCCCTAGTTTTGGTATTTTTCCGCGCAATGTCAGCGTCAAATGGTCATATGTTGCTATTAAAAAAGCAGCGCCTTCACGCCATTTGAATTCTCCAGCACCGATTTCACTGCACTCACCCGGCCGCAAACTTCGCACTTAAGCGAAGTTTTTCGCGGCTGCGGTTTATTCCCGTTCGTGTCGTTTTACTAGCGTTCGCACTTGGCATCGTTGATCCACCAGAGGGTCTGTGATGACGCTTAGGCTTTGAAAGCCGGGCACTAGGAGAATACGCATGAAACGCATGTTAATCAACGCGACGCAATCAGAAGAGCGCCGCTTAGCCATTGTTGATGGCCAAAAACTACTCGACTACGAGATTGAAATTGAAGGGCGCGAGCAGCGCAAAGGCAATATTTACAAAGCCGTGGTGACCCGCGTGGAGCCATCGCTGGAAGCTTGCTTTGTGGACTACGGCGAAGACCGCCACGGCTTTTTGCCGTTTAAAGAAATCTCACGCATGTATTTTGCCCAAGGCGTGGCCGTGGGCCAGGCGCGCATACAAGACGTGATCCGCGAAGGCCAAGAGCTGTGCGTGCAGGTGGAAAAAGAAGAGCGCGGCAACAAAGGCGCAGCGCTGACCACCTTTGTGAGCCTAGCTGGCCGCTATGTGGTGCTGATGCCCAACAACCCACGCGGCGGCGGTGTGAGCCGACGCATTGAGGGCGACGACCGGGCAGAGCTCAAAGAAGCCATGGACCAACTGCAATACCCACAGGGCTGCAGCATCATTGCCCGCACCGCTGGCATTGGCCGCAGCGCCCCCGAGCTGCAATGGGATTTGAACTATTTGCTCAAACTCTGGGGCGCGATTGACGCGGCTGGCAAGTCGGGCAAGGGCGCATTCTTGATTTACCAAGAATCGAGTTTGGTGATTCGCGCCATTCGCGATTATTTCAATGCCGATGTGGGCGATATTTTGATCGACACCGACGATGTGTACGACCAAGCCCAGCAGTTCATGGCGCATGTGATGCCCGAGCATGCTGCGCGAGTCAAGCGCTACAAAGACGATGTGCCGCTGTTTAGCCGCTTCCAAATTGAGCACCAAATTGAATCAGCCTACGCCCGCACGGTGAATCTGCCAAGCGGCGGCGCCATTGTGATTGACCAAACCGAAGCGCTGGTGAGCGTGGACGTGAACAGCGCCCGCGCCATCAAGGGCGGCGACATTGAAGAAACCGCCACCCGCACCAACCTCGAAGCCGCCGACGAGGTGGCCCGCCAAATGCGCCTGCGCGACTTAGGCGGCTTGGTGGTGATCGACTTCATTGACATGGATGAGAGCCGCAACCGCCGCGACGTAGAAAACCGATTACGCGATGCCCTGCGCCAAGACCGCGCCCGCGTGCAGTTTGGCACAATCAGCAAATTTGGCCTGATGGAAATGAGCCGCCAGCGCCTGCGCCCTACCCTGAGCGAAGGCGCATCCATTCCCTGCCCGCGCTGCGGAGGTTCCGGCCATGTGCGCGACACCGAGTCGAGCGCGCTGCAAATTTTGCGCATCATCCAAGAGGATTCGATGAAAGAAGGCACGGCAGCCGTGCATGTGCAAGTGCCGGTGGAAGTGGCCAGCTTTTTGCTCAACGAAAAGCGCCCTGAAATCGCCAAAATTGAGCTCAAGCAGCGTATCAGCGTCATCATGGTGCCCAATAAAACGCTGGAAACGCCCAATTACAAACTCGAGCGTTTGAAGCACGACGACCCGCGCCTAGACAACATCCCTAGCAGCTACAAACTGGCCGAGGAAATTGAAGACCCAACCACGGTGACGCGCCGTTCGCAAGAGCGCACCAACAAGCAAGAGCCGATCATCAAAGGCGTGTTGCCTGATGCACCAGCGCCTGCTGCCATGCCGCGCGCCGAGGCGCAGCCTACTACGCCTGCTACTGCGGCTGCTACCGCGGCTGTAACAAATGCCACGCCAGCGCGTGCTGCTATGCCAGTGGCCAAGCCAGCTGCCGCCCCCGCTGAGAAAGGTTTGTTTGCTTGGATCAAAGGCCTGTTTAGCAGCGAACCAGCGCCGCTAGCAGCTGCACCTGCTGTGGCCAAAGTGCCAACCGAGGCCGAAAAAGCCGACGCACTGCGCGAAGCCAACCGCAACAACCGCGACGGTGAGCGCGGTGGCCGAGCCAATCGTGACGGCGGGCGTGACGGTGGGCGTGATGGCGAACGTGGCCGTGGTGGCCGCGTCAATCGTGACGGTGGACGCGATGGTGGGCGTGACGGCGAACGCGGCCGTGGTGGGCGTGGCCCGCGTGAAGGTGGACGTGATGCTGCTGGCCGTGATGGCGAGCGCGCCGGACGCGCCGATGGCCGTGCTGACATGCGCGGTGAAAGCCGTGCAGAAGGCCGTATAGAAGGTGAACGCCCAGAGCGCAACCCAGAAGGCCAAGCCCCACGCGAGTTGGGTCGTGACATGCCGCGTGACGAAGGTCGCGGTGAAGCACGCGGAGAATCACGTGGGGAGGGCCGTGGCCCGCGCCGCGAAGGTGGGCGTGACGCTGAACGCGGCCCACGCCGCGAAGCTGACCGCGGTCCGCGCCGTGAAGGCGGCCGCGATGGCGACCGTGCACCCCGTCAAACCGACGCTGGCGCTACTGAAAACACAGCAAACAATGACGGTGTGACGGCGACATTGGCTGGTTTTTCTGACCAAAATGGCCAGATGAACGAGCAGCCACGCCAAGAACGCGGCGAGCGCCGTGAACGCAGCCCCCGTGGCGCTGAGCGCGGCCCACGCCGTGAGCAAGGCGAGCGCGGTGACTTTGCACCACGCGCACCGCGCATGGACGATGCACCGCAGGAAAGCGGTGCGGGTAATGGCGCTGCCATGGGTCAAGGCGCTGCCATAGCTGTTACTGGTTTGGTGGCCGCTGGTGCTGCTACCGCGCTGGCTGGCTCAGAGCAAGGTGCACAAGGCGCACAAGGCATGCAAGGCGGCCAAGAGCAGGACGATAACCGCCATTCGCCAAACGGCGAACAACGCGAGCGCCGTGCCCCTGAAGGCGAACAGCGCGAGCGCCGTGCTCCTGAAGGCGAACAGCGCGAGCGCCGTTCGCGTGACCGCTATGGCCGTGACCGCCGTGGCAGCCGTCAGGACGACGCAGGGCCAGAGGGCTCATCGCAACAGGCTGATAACGCACAATTTACAGAAAATTCGCAAGATGTCAGCGCACAGCGGTCATTAGATGCTTCTGAAAATGTAGCGCCTAGCGCTGCGCCCGCTCGCCATGCCGACACCACGCCTGCCCCGCACGCTAAGCCTGTGGCAACTGCCCCAAGCAGTGCGACAGCGCCGCGCAGCATGCCAGCCGTGGGCAGCTACAGCTTGCCCATAGCCGACATGGGCGCAGTGGCCGCAGGTTCGGGTTTGCAATGGGTCAACTCTGACCCTGCCAAAATAGCCGCCGTGCAAGCCCAGATAGCTGCCGAGCCCAAGCCCGTGCACGTGCCCCGCGAGCGCCCATCGGCCGTCGTGGTAGACGAAGGCCCGCTGGTCTTGGTGGAAACCAAGCGCGATCTGCGCAACATGGTGTTGCCGTTTGAAGCGCAAGCCGCAGCAGCACAGCAGCAACAATAAAAACGGGCTTTCAAGCCCTGCTTTAGGTAATAAAAACCCCGCGTAGCGCAAGCTTCGCGGGGTTTTTTGGTCACTACTGCGGCTATGCGAGCGGGAGGTATTTGCTCGGAGTGGGTTGAAAACTGCTCTGCCTCATTGTCAAAAGCATGGTTGCGCATTGTTTGACGCTCAGATTTGTACTTTTCATGAAAATAGTGGCAATGTCAGCGTCATATGGTCATAGTTCGCTATTATTTGTATATTGCTCAGCACTCTAAAGGTGACGTGTCTCAGGTATTAAAACCTCAAAGCGAGCATAGCCCGGTGAGCGTTTTGGCTTTTGCATACGACCGGTTTCTGGTACTCCAGCATGAGGGAGTGTGCGAAAGCCAAAACGCTGATCGGGCGCGCTAAACAACGAGATAGCCAAAACACTGAACAGGCGTGCAAACCAGCAGCCGCAAAACCTCAAAGCGAGCAGTATTGCCACAATAGCCCCGCAGGGTTTCAAGCCTGCGCAGCCGCCTTCCAAGCCGCTGCAGCGGCCTGCGAGTTGCCATCGCGCTCGGCCAACTTGGCCAGCTCTGTCCACGCGGCGCGGCGCAGTTCTGCATTGCTCAGCGACTGCGCTGCGGCTTTCAAATGCACCTGTGCTTTGCCCCAGAGCTCTTTTTGCGTGCAGGCCATGCCTGCCAGATAATGCAGTTTGCCGTCACGCGGGTTGGCGCGCTGGGCCCCATCCATCTGTGCCAGCCAAGCGGACTGCGCCAGCACGCCGCTGGCCACTAAGGATTTGGCGCATTTGGTTTGCGCGTTGTCACTTAGGCTTGCGTAGGATTTCCATGCGGCCTGCAGCCACGTCTGGGCGGGGTGTGCAGCGCCCGCAGCGGTGTGGCCCGTGCCAGCGAGCTGCACCATGCGGTGCGCGGCGTGCAAAACCAGCTCGGGCATGGCTTGCTCGGCAGGGCTGAGGGCTTGAAAACTGCGTTGCAGCTGGGCTGCATCATGCGCATCGTTTAGCGTTTCTATGCCTAGGCTACGTACCAAGCTAGGGGCAGCGTCTTTGCTGAAAGCGCCATGCTTGGCCAACAGACGCGCTGTGTCCATGGCCAAGCGGTTTTGCTTGGCTTGGCGGGCGGCTTTGAGGCGCAGGCGCAGTGCCACGGTGCGCCGCTGCGTGCCTTGGGAGAGCTGCTCAAGCCATGACAACGCAGCATCGGGGTTTTGCGCATTCAGTGCCCAGCGCGCTGCCCGCATATGCGCAGCTTCGCGCAGAGCCACATTTTCAGAGCCAGCGCTTTGCAAGGCCAAGTGCAACTGCGCATCGCGCTGTGTGCTGTCTTGCATTTGGTGGGCACTTTCAGCGGCTAGCAAATGCGACAGCGATGCCACCTGCGCGCGGCGCGCTTGGGTTTCTAAGCCAGCAGCAGACAGCTGCACGGCATCGCGCGCAGACTTGCTGGCGCGCAAAAAGCGCCCCGCCAAAAAATGCACCAAGGCACCCTGCAAAGCCGCGTGCATGGCACTGGTGCGCTGATGGGCACGAAAGCGCGTGGCCTGCGTAGGCAAATTGAGCAAGGCTGACAGGGCGCGCAAGGCCAGGTGCAGCAGCACAAAGCACACAAACAGCGCCAATACAAACAAATTGAGCGACACATCGACCCGGTGCGGCGACCAAAACAGCGTGACACTGCCCTCGTTGTCACCCGCAAACATGGCCACGCCCACGGCTATGGCAAACAAGCTGAGCAGCCACAGAGCACCGCGCATCGCCATCCCCTATTTGCCCGCCGAAGCAGTGGCCAGCGCAGCAAAGCTGTCATCCAGACGGGGCAGTTCGGTGGATTTCATTTGCACTTGCAGCTGCGCCACCAGCTCTAGCGCTTGCTGGGTGGTTTTGGCGCTGAGGTCGTAGTATTTGCTGAAAGCGCCAGCCGCAGCGGCCAAATCGGAGCGCACCGAATCGGCTTGCCGCGCCAGCAAACCCAAGCGCGCATTGAGAAGCTTAAGCTTGGTGTTTTCGCGCAGAAAGAAGCCTTGCTCGGGGGCCAAGAGGGCTGCCTCGGGCTGGTCGATGCGGCTTACGCGCAGCAGGGAGCGGGCTTGCTCCCAAGCATTGTCG
The DNA here is from genome assembly GCA_043728315.1 of Polaromonas sp. Lineage (GTDB taxonomy): Bacteria > Pseudomonadota > Gammaproteobacteria > Burkholderiales > Burkholderiaceae_C > JAAFIP01. Next base: position 7,510 of record JAYTMT010000328.1, read on the forward strand.
ATGCCTTTTTGCCACCAGTTTGTATCGGATGCAAGGGCAGTTGTAGGTGGTTTGGCAGGCGCTGGGTTGGTTTTGTCTGAGGCTTTGTCCGAAGATTTGTCAGCAGGTTTGTCCGCTGTTTTAACCACTGCTTTGTCCACGCTTTTCTCAACGTTTTTCTCCACGTTTTTGCCCACTTTGTTAAGCAAAGGCGCATCGTCCACCAAGCGCACCAGTTCGTCCAGCCGCAGCAGCATCGAAGGCGTATCCGACAGGCTCAGGGCTTTGATTTTGTCTAAATCACGCACAATCGCCCGCTGCAAGGGCACAAGCCGGGGCTGCGCCGCGCGGCCTAGGCGCAGCTCGGCGCTTTTGAGCGTGGCTATCAAGGGCTCGGTGCTCCCAGTAAGCTGGGCCTGCTGCTGGGCCAAGCGCAGGGCAGACTCAATGTCCACCACCAAGTTTTCGTCGCGCGAGCGTGAGAGGCTTTGCATCAGCTCGTCCAGCTGGCCGCGCTGCAAGCTCACTTCGCTGAGCTTGGCATCCATCAGGCTTTGGCGCGCTGCTGCTTCTCTGGCCACTTCTAGCGCCGTGCGCGCTAGCGTGCGCGCCTCTATGGCCACGGCGTTGGCATCGGCGCTTTGGCGGGCCAGCACTTCTTGCAAATTGGCCAGCTTTTGCCAAGCGGCCAAGGCCACGAGCAGCGCCACGCCACTGGCCACCGTTAACACCAGCAACCACATGCGGCTGTTTGGTGCGGGCGCTAGCGGTGTGTGTGCAGGCGGTATGTCAGGCGCAGCTTGGCCAGACTGCTGCTGCGTGCGCGCGGCAGCACCCGCTGGGGCAGTGCTTGCGGGCATGGCGGAGGCAGCGGTGGAAGGGGTGTCGCTCATGCCAGTGATTTTATAGACGCAAGCACCTCGCCCGGCGCTGGCCGTGACGTGCAAACAACAGCAAAGCCCAGCGCATGCGCCGCCTGCGCGATGCGCGGGTGGGTGGCCACACAGCGCGCCGCTGCCCAATTGGCCTCTGGCAAGAGCGCAGGCAGGTGCGCCAGCGCCTCAGAGCTAGAAAATAGCCAAATGGCTTGCTCAGCAGCAGCCAGCGCCTGTGCGCGCTGCTCTGCGCTCCACAAGGGCGGGCAGCGCAGATACGAGGCCACTTGCAACACCCGCGCACCAGCGACCTGCGCGGCTTGCGCCAGCCAGTCGCGCCCCGTGACCACCACGCTGCCATCGGGCTGCAAAGCCGCGCCGCGCACGATTAAAAGGCGCATGCCAGCTACCACTTGCGATTTGACCGCCATCCACAGGTGCTCTGCGTCAAACTGCACAGCCTGCGCATCCGGCGCATCAATTAAATCAGCCTGTACGCCAGCTGCCAGCAGCGCCGCCACCGTGCCAGGCCCAGTGGCCCAGCAGCGGATGCGTTGCGTATTCACTATATTTATAATAGCAATATATGACCATATGACGCTGACATTGCCCTTATTTTCTTTAAAAAAGTGTTCCACGGCATTGCTGCTGACAAACATCAGGGCTTGGAAGTTGTGCACCGCATGTTGCGCACCCAACAGGTCAGCTTGCAGGCCATGCGCCTGCGCATGGGGCGCTGCATTGGGTGATGTGGCCAATGCCTCAAGCCCGTTAATCGCCAGCAATGGCAAGTGCAGCACGCTGTGCCCCGCTGCTTGTAGTGCTTGGCCCCAAGCGTGGCTTTGCGCGACGGGTCTAGTCAGAACTATCTGCACTGCAAACCTGACTTGCTAAGCATAGCCAAACCACTTTTTAAGCCAGCTGCACAGGCTGCGCACCGCGTGCCCGCAGCTGCGCCGCCACCACAGCGCCCAGCGCCCGCGCCTCTTCCTGCGTGCGCACTGCCGCGCTGGCCTGCGCCAAGGCCAGCGGCTTGGCGGCATCGGGCTCGCCCCAAGCGCCATCAAGCCGCAGCATATCGCCCTGCCAGGTGGCAAAAGCCGCCAGCGGCATGGAGCAGCTGCCGCCCAGCGCGCGACTCACCTCGCGCTCTGCGCCCACTTGCAGCCACGTGGCTTGGTGCGCCAGCGGGGCGAGCGCCAGAGCCAAATCTGCGCGCCCACTGCGAATTTCAATACCCAACGCGCCTTGACCCGCAGCGGGCAGCATGGTGCTTGGCTCAAAAACTTGCCGTATGCGATGCCCCAGCCCCAAGCGCTTGAGCCCAGCAGCTGCCAAAATAATAGCGCTGTAGCCGCCATCGTCGAGCTTTTTAAGTCGGGTGTCTAAATTCCCCCGCAGCGGCTCAATGCGGATATCGGGCCGCAGCGCTTGCAGCAGCACCACGCGGCGCAGGCTCGATGTGCCCACCACAGCGCCCAGCGGCAAATCGGCAAGCGACGCATACTGCGGCGACACCAGCGCATCGCGTGGGTCTTCGCGCTCCATCACGCAGGCCAGTTCAAAGCCGTTTGGCAGCTCCATGGGCACGTCTTTGAGCGAATGCACAGCAATGTCGGCGCGGCCGTCTTCTAGCGCCGCCTCAAGTTCCTTTACAAACAGGCCTTTGCCGCCCACTTTGGACAGCGAGCGGTCTAAAATTTGGTCGCCGCGTGTGGTCATGCCCAGCAGGCGCACGCTGTGGCCCAGCTGCTCCAGCAGGGCGCGCACATGCTCGGCCTGCCACAGGGCTAGGCGGCTCTCGCGGGTGGCAATCACTATCTTCATTGTTTTGGTAACCAGTCTGTAATCAATTCGTCAATTTATGGCAGCCCCAGATGCTAGCATGGCAGCTATGAAAACATCCACCACAGCCACCGCCTCGCCACTTAAAAGCCCCGCCATGTCCCGCAAAGACAAAGAGCGCCCCTTGGTGGACGATATTCGCCTCTTGGGCCGCGTTTTGGGCGAGGTGATACGCGAGCAAGACGGCGCTGCGGCTTACGAGTTGGTGGAGAAAATCCGCAAGCTCTCGGTTGCTTTTCGCCGCCATGCCGACGAGGCTGCGCAAGAGGGTCTGAAAAAACTGCTCAAAAGCCTGACCAATGACCAAACGGTGAGTGTGATCCGTGCTTTCACCTATTTCAGCCATTTGGCCAATTTGGCCGAAGACCGCCACCACATACGCCGCCGCGCCGTACATGAGCAGCGCGGCGATGTGCAAGACGGCAGCTTAGATGCCGCGTTTGCCCGCCTGCGCGCCAGCGGCCACACCGCCAAAAGCATTGCCAAGACGCTGGCCAGCGCCTTTATTTCTCCCGTGCTCACGGCCCACCCCACCGAAGTGCAGCGCAAAAGCATCCTTGACACCGAGCGCGCCATTGCCCACATACTGACCCAGCGCGACGCGCCCCTGCTGGCGCGCGAGCGCTTGGCGCTAGACACCGAGTTGCGCGCCCGCGTCACCCAACTGTGGCAAACGCGGCTACTGCGCTACACCAAGCTCACCGTAGCCGACGAGGTGGAAAACGCCTTAAGCTACTACGAAGCCACCTTTTTGCGTGAAATCCCCAAGCTCTATGCCGACGTGGAGGAGCGCGTAGGCAAGGTCGACGAGGCGTTTTTCCGCATGGGCAACTGGATAGGCGGCGACCGCGACGGCAACCCCAATGTGAATGCCGACACTTTGAACCACGCCCTGCGCCGCCAAGCCGAGGTGGCTCTGCGCCACTACCTCACCGAGGTACACCATTTGGGCGCAGAGCTGTCGGTATCCCTGATGCTGGTGGGCGTGTCGCCCGCCATGCAGGCGCTTGCCGCCAGCAGCCCCGATGCCAACGCGCACCGCCAAGACGAGCCCTACCGCCGCGCCCTGATTGGCATCTATGCGCGGTTAGCGGCCAGCCTGCGCGCACTCACAGGCACTGAGGCAGCGCGCCATGCCGTAGCGCCACAAAACCCGTATGTAACAGCCGAAGAATTCTTGCACGACCTGCGCGTGATCGAGCAGTCATTACACGACACCAAGGGCGGGCATTTGATTGGCATGCGCTTAGGAAGCTTGATCCGCGCCGTGCAAGTGTTTGGTTTCCATTTAGCCACCATTGACCTGCGCCAAAGCTCAGACAAACACGAAGAAGTGGTGGCCGAACTCTTGGCCACGGCACGCATTGAAGCCGATTATTCGGCATTAGACGAAATGGCCAAGCGCAGCCTGCTGCTGCAAGTGCTCAACGAATCGCGGCCTATGCGCGTAGTGGGCGCACACTACAGCGCCCATGCGCAAAGCGAAATCGCGATATTTGAAGCAGCCAAAACAGCCCGCGCCCGTTTTGGCGAAGCGGCTATTTTCCATTACATCATCAGCCACACCGAAAGCGTGAGCGACTTGCTGGAAGTCTTGGTGCTGCAAAAGGAAACCGGCCTGATGGCCTCCACACTTGATGCAGCCGCCACCGCCGAGCTCATCGTCGTGCCACTGTTTGAAACCATTGAAGACCTGCGCAATGCCGCGCCCATCATGCGCGAGTTTTACGCCCTGCCCGGCATAGCCGCCATGGTGCAGCGCTCGGCAGCCAATGGCGCACTCAAAGACGCGCCCGAGCAAGACATCATGCTGGGATATTCTGACAGCAACAAAGACGGCGGTATTTTCACCAGCAACTGGGAGCTTTATCGGGCTGAAATCGCCTTGGTTGCGTTGTTTGAAGAAATAAACACCCACGGCCTGAGCGCCGCCGAGCCGCCTCAAGGCGCGAAAGCCCCCTCGGGGGGCAGCGCAGGTCGCGCAGCGACAAGCGTGGGGATGCCCATCACCCTACGCATGTTCCACGGCAGAGGTGGCACAGTGGGGCGCGGCGGCGGCCCAAGCTACCAAGCCATTTTGGCGCAGCCCGCTGGCACGGTGCGCGGCCAGATTCGCGTCACAGAGCAAGGCGAAGTCATTGCCTCCAAATACGCCAACCCTGAAATTGGCCGCCGCAACCTCGAAACCTTGGTGGCCGCCACGCTAGAAGCCACACTGCTAACTCCGTCCAAAAGCGCCCCGCAAAGCTTCATTGACGCAGCGGCTGAGCTGTCAGCGCTGTCGATGCAGGCCTACCGCAAGCTGGTCTACGACACCCCAGGTTTCACCGATTATTTCTTTGCAGCCACGCCAATTCGCGAGATTGCCGGGCTCAACATCGGCTCGCGCCCAGCGAGTCGCAAGCCCAGCCAGCGCATCGAAGACCTGCGCGCCATACCCTGGGGCTTTAGCTGGGGCCAATGCCGCCTGACTTTACCCGGTTGGTATGGCTTTGGCAGCGCGGTGGAGCAGTTTTTAGAGAAAAATAAGGCAATGTCACCATCAAATGGTCATATGTTGCTACAAAAAATGCAGCGTGACTGGCCCTTTTTCAAAACCCTGCTGTCCAATATGGACATGGTGATCGCCAAGTCAGACTTGGCCTTGGCATCGCGCTACGCCGAATTGGTGACCGATGCCAAGCTGCGCAAACGCATCTTGGCCGACATCGATGCAGAATGGCACAAAACCGTGAAAGCCTTGGCCCTGATCACCGGCGAGAAAAACCGCCTCGCCAACAACCCCGCCTTAGCTCGCAGCATTGAGCACCGCTTCCCCTACATCGACCCCCTGCATCACCTGCAAGTAGAGCTGATCCGCCGCTACCGCCAAGGCAAAAACGAACAAGACCGCGACGAACGCGTGCAGCGCGGAATTCATATCAGCATCAACGGGATTGCGGCGGGGTTGCGCAATACGGGGTAAAAATGAAGGATGCCAGCCACCCGCCAATAACCTTGCCAATAGTCACGCGATGCGTTATTATTGGCAAGTGGCAATCCAATCTTTTATATGTCAAGACACTGAGCAGTTGTTCAAGCGGCATCGCGTTCGGCGATTCATCAACATTGAATCTGTAGCTAGGCGCAAATTAGAGCAGCTCGAATGGGCTGGTGAACTACAAGATTTGCGGGTGCCGCCGGGCAACCACCTAGAAGCATTGCTGCATGACCGCCATGGACAACACAGCATTCGTATCAACAGCCAGTTCCGCTTGTGCTTTGTATGGACAGGGCAAGGGCCCGCACAAGTTGAAATCGTCGACTACCACTGAAACCACTGAAAGTTAAAACCATGACCATCAGTAAAAAACTCTCCCCCGTCACCCCAGGCGAAGTGCTCTTGGAAGATTTTCTCAAGCCCATGGGTATCTCACAGTACCGTTTGGCCAAAGAAATCGGTGTGCCTGCCCAGCGCATAGGCGAAATAGTAGCCGGACGACGCGCCATCACCGCCGACAGCGACCTGCGCTTGTGCCGCTTTTTTGGGTTAAGCGAAGGCTGGTGGCTGCGCGGACAGGCGCGCTACGACACCGAACGCGCCAAAGATTCGTTGGCCGATGTGCTCAATAGCATCCGGCCTTGGACAAATGTGCCGTCCAGCGGCGCGAGTTTTGCGTAATCGACGCGTCTCGCTTGAATCTTCTAGTAAAAAGGGAATGAAAATGCAAAAGAGAAAAGGTGCAGGAGTTATTTTTGATCTCGAAAAACTTAAGCAAAATGATTCGGATGAAATTAAAAACGTTGCTGCGAATTATGCAAAGAAAGAATTAACAAACGCTCAAGTTGGACAAATCGCATATTGAGCAAAGCCAGCTTTGGATGCAATCCAATTGATTGCTAAAGAAACTTCTAAATCGCAAAAATATGCGTTTGATGGAGCAAGCTCAGCAACAAAAGATGCTTTCAAATTCTCAAACGACTCCCAGAAAAGTTCGACAACTTCAGAAGAAAAACGCGATAGTTACCGTAATGCTGAAAACATGCACCGCGAATCAATGGGACATACCGAGAGAATGAACGCAAACAACAATTCCACTTGGAAATCTGCCATTAAAGGTGTGGTCGCGGTGACTCTAGTTTTGGGTGCAGTTACTGCATATGCAGTAAAAGTGCGATCTTCAATAAAATAATTCACATACAGTGCCGCTAAATCTTAAACGACTCCAGCGACTCCGGAGCAAACAACTCTTCGGGCGTTAGCAAGCGTTTAGACAGCCCCTGCTCTAAGTGGTAGCGGGTAAAAGTCTCCAGCACATGGCGGTTTTTTTCTAGACCGTAGGCCCACCAGTCGTCGCCCATTTCGCGGCGGGTGTCTTCTACATGGGCCGTGAGCCATGGCAGCATGGTTTTGAGCGCTGCGGTTTCTTGCAGGTCGGCATAGGTGTGGCGCTGCGCTGCCATGAAGGCTTTGGTGAGCGACTGGGCGATCCAGCGGTTGGCCTCGTACACGTCGCGGCGCATCACCACGGTGTGCATGATGGGGAAGATTTTGGTTTGGCGGTAGTAGCTGCGCTCGATGTCGGCATAGTTTTCAAACAAGCGCTTGACCTTGCCATCGCCCAAATAAAAACTCGACGGAGCACGCGCGGTGTAGAGCGCATCGAGCGCTCCTGTGTGCAGCATGCCTGAGAGGGTTTGGTCTGGGCCTATGGGGTTGACTTGTATGTTGGGCGGCAGCTCCAGTTTGAGCTTTTCTATGCGGCCCGTTTCTTCCTCGCCACCATACAAATAAGGCTGCGCGTCTACTGGCACGCCGTAGTGGTCGCTCAAAATACCACGAATCCACACGGGGGCGGTCATTTGGTATTCGGGGCTGGCTATGCGCTTGCCAATCAGGTCTTTGGGCTCTTGAATGCCTGATTGTGCATTGACAAAAATGCAGGAATGGCGAAAAAAGCGCGAGGGGAAAATTGGCAGGGCAATGAATGGTTTATCGGGCCGATGTAGGCTCACGCAGTAGCTAGAGAGCGACATTTCACACACGTCAAATTCGCGGAATCTAGCCTGGCGAAAAAAGGTTTCCTCCACTGGTAAATTGAGGTAATTCAGATCAATGCCGTCGGGCTGCACTGCGCCGTCCATGAGGGCGCGGGTGCGGTCGTAGTTCCAGCAGGCAAATGACAGGCGTAGTTTGCTCATAGATTTCAGACTTGTTGCCAGAGACTATTCGGGCTTGATGCCAGCAATGCCAATGGCTTTGCCAAAGCGCTCATTCTCGGACAATATAGCTTTCATATAGTCTGCTGGCGAGCTACCCACCGCATCCATGCCGCCATTGGCCATGGTGCTTACCATTTCAGGCGTTTTGGCGATCAAGGCCATTTCTGCGCTGATTCGGTTAACGATTTGCGTGCTGGTGCTTTTTGCGGCAAATATGCCCACCGTGGGGGCAAAGTCAAAGCCGGGGATCAACTCGCCAATAGTGGGCAAATTAGGCGCGAGTGCTGAACGGTTCACGGCATTCACCGCGAGCAATTTGAGCTGCCCCGCTTTCACAAAACCGCCAATCGAAGGCATGGCAGAAAACACCGCCTGCACTTGCCCGCCCACCAGCGCGGGAATCGACTGCGATGTGCCTCTGAACGGCACATGCTTGATGTCTAAGCCCAGCGCAGCATTCATGGCTTCGTGGCACAAATGGTGGGTACTGCCCACGCCCGAAGAACCGTAGTTCAATACGCCCGGTTTGGATTTGGCAAGCGCTATGAACTCTTCTAGCGTATTCACCCCCAAGCTAGGATGCACAGCCAAGAACAGTGGCGCACGCACGAGCAAAGAAACTGGCGCGAAATCTTTGTTCAGGTCGTAATTAAGTGTTTTGTAAATGCGCGGGTTCACCGAAAACATAGAGCCATCGGTCACTAAAAATGTGTACCCATCCGCAGGGCTGCCGGAAATGGCCTGCGCTGCCACCAAGCCATTGGCACCGGGCTTGTTCTCAATCAGCACGGTTTGGCCCAGCTTGGCAGAAAGCCTCTGCGCATACATGCGTGCCACAGTGTCGGGCAGGCCGCCTGCGCCATAGGGCACTACAAATTTAATCGCTTTGCTAGGGTAATCGGCTTGTGCAAAAGCGCTAAGTGGGGCAAGCAGTGAAAAGCCTGCGGTTTGTATGATTTGTCTACGGCGCATGAAAAGTCTCCTATTGAAATTACTGTGTCATTGGTCCGGGCTGTGGCTGGGCTTGGGGCGTGTCACTTGGCGTTGCTGGCATTCCCAAGCTTCGCCAATCGGTGCTTTTTGGCACTACGCCCTCGAATGATCGCACGCCTTGCTCGTAGCTGGCAACCGCATGTTCCCCAATAGCTTGGCCAGTTTTTTGCATATGGTGCGCGGCTGCAAGCATGATGCGGCGAAACTCCACTATCGCTTGGTCGCTCGCGCCGAGTCGGTCATTCGTGCGGTCGGCAATCGGGCCCATGGTTTCCCACATGGCTATGTCTTGGTTAGGTATGCCGCGTATGCCGGTAAAGTTACCCAATTGCATGCTTTGGCGGTCTTGCAAATAGTTGTTGGCCAAATTGCGTACTTTGTGGAATGCTTTGTCCACATCAATGCCCACCTGCGCGCCGCAGAATTTGCGCCATGCCTCGGTGTCAATGCCGCCTGTGCCGTCAGCCGTCCACGCTATGAAGTGGAACATGGTGTGGGTGTCGTCAATAGGCACATTGATATTGGCCACGTTGTACAAATTATTGGGCGGAATCAGCACCGTGCTGGGCGCTACGAATACCGATATACGCACATAGTCATTAGCGGCCGCATGGGTAATCGGGCGGCGAATGGCGGCGTATTTGAAGCCATACTCGGTGGGCTGCACAGCAAATTTTGGCGCTTTGTCAGTGCTGGGGCGCAGCCATGTTTGTGTGGTGGCCTTGGCCGTATCCACCTTGGCTGGCAACATATCGGTGCTATGCAAACTGGAGCTATGGGCAGAATCAATAGCGCCTTCGAGTATTTGCGCCCAATTGCAGTCGATGGCGATTTTGACCACGCTGACTTTGCTATGGGCATGCGGCGCCCACGCTGGTGGCACAAATGCGGGGGCGGTGTGTGCATCGCCCAAGCGCGCACCCATGTACACCCACACAAAGCCTGCATGCTCGTGCGTGGCGTAGGCTTTGTGTTTAACGGCTGCGCTGCCGTCTGCATGGGTGCATGCGCCTGCGGGCTCGCTGGGCATCTCAATCACATCGCCCAGCACATTGACTTTCCAGCCGTGGTAGAGGCAGCGCAGGCCGCAGTCTTCGTTGCGGCCAAACTGCAGCGATGCGCGGCGGTGCGGACAATAGCGGTCCATCACGCCCACCGCGCCATCGCTGTTCCGCCAAGCCACTAGGTCTTCACCCAGCAGGCGGATCGGCATCGGCTCGCTGTCGGCTTGGAGAATTTCTTCGCTCAGGCAAGCGGGCAGCCAATGCCTGCGCATAATCTGCCCCATGGGTGCGCTGCCTTCCACGCGGCACAGCAATTGGTTTTCTTCTTGGGTCAACATGACAAAATGAAAATTGGGTGATAAAAATACAGTTCATCAACTTGCATCTATATGCTTAGTGGACTAAGATTAAGCCAGTATATCGCGAAACACATATTCATGCAAAATTCTGATTCCTCAGCGCCCACTTGGCTAGACCTGCAGGTGGTAGCAAAAAATTCTATCGCACAGGGCATTGTCGCATTTGAATTGGCCTTGGCCGATGGCAGCCAACTGCCAGCATTTGCAGCGGGCGCGCACATTGGCGTGCGCACGCCCAGCGGCGCGCAGCGCAATTATTCCCTCTACAACGACCCTGACGAGCGCCAGCGCTACTGCATTGCCGTGAAACGCGACGCAGCGGGCCGCGGCGGCTCTATGAGCATGGCTGACGATTTGCACATTGGCCACACGCTGGCGGTGCGCACGCCAGACAATGCCTTTGCACTGCACCCGCGTGCTAAGAAATTTTTATTCATCGCAGGCGGCATCGGCATCACGCCCATCATGGCCATGCTGGCGCAGGTGCAGGCCACGCAGGCGGGGGATTTTAAGCTGGTGTATTGCACGCGCGATGCAGGCAGCACAGCATTTATACAGGAGCTGTCTGCACCAGAGTTCAAAGGCAAAGTCAGCATCCACCACGACCATGGCCAGCCAGGCGATGCGTTTGATTTTTGGCCGCTGCTTGAAAAGCCTGCGGCGGGCACGCACATTTATTGCTGCGGCCCACGCGGCCTGATGGACGCAGTGAAAGACATGAGCGGGCACTGGCCATTTGGCACAGTGCATTTTGAAAGCTTTGGAGTGGATGCCAGCCTACGCCAAAGCAACCGCGCCTTTGACATCAGCCTGCAAAGCACAGGGCAAACCCTGCATGTGGATGCCAACACCAGCATGCTCGAAGCCCTGCGCGCCCATGGCATACAGGTGCGCAGCAGCTGCGAGAGCGGCACCTGCGGATCTTGTAAAACGCCCTTGCTCAGCGGTACATGCGAGCACCGCGACTATGTGCTGACCGAGGATGAGCAAGAGTCGCACGTGATGGTGTGCGTGTCTCGCGCTGCCGTAGGCGAAAGCTTGGTGTTGGGCATATGACCAAGCTGCCCAACGCGATGCGCATAGGCGTGGTTGGCCTAGGCCGCGCCTTCACGCTGATGCTAGACACTTTTAGGCAAGACCCGCGCGTGCAGCTGGTAGCCGCTACAGACCCTTTGGCCACAGCAACAGCAGCATTTGCCAACGAGTTTGCAGCACCCACGTATGCCAGTGCAGAGCTGCTATGCCAAGACACGAATGTGGAGCTGGTCTACATAGCCTCGCCCCACCAGTGCCATGCCGAGCATGTGGCCACTGCCGCGCGCCACGGCAAGCATGTGTTGCTTGAAAAACCCATGGCCATCAGCCTGGCGCAATGCAGCGATATGGTGCAGGCCATGCAGCTGGCAAATAGAGCGCTCATTGTGGGCCACAGCCACAGCTTTAACGCGCCCGTGCTGCTTGCGCGCAGGCTGATTGACAGCGGCGCGATTGGCACGGTGCAAATGATCCACGCTATGAATTTCACCGATTTTTTATACCGTGCGCGCCGCCCCGAAGAGCTGCGCACGGCTGATGGCGGTGGCGTGGTGCACAGCCAAGCGGCGCACCAGATGGACATTGTGCGCCTACTGGGCGGTGGCCTGCTGCTTAGCCTGCGCGCCCACACCCAAGCCTGGGATGCCAGCCGCGCCACCGAGGGCGCCTACAACGCGCTGCTGCAGTTTGAAGGCGGCTGCGTGGCCAATATGAGCTACAGCGGCTACGGGCATTTTGACAGCGATGCACTGATGGGCTGGCGCGGTGAACTGGGCACTGACAAAGAACCTGCAAACTACGGCGCTGCGCGGCAAAAATTAGCAAGCCTTAGCACCACCGAACAAGAGGTGCAAGCCAAGGCCAGCCGCAACTACGGCGGCAGTGCGTTTGCAGCCCCAGCCAAGCCCGTGGCGCACCAGCACTTTGGCCAAGTGATTGTGTGTGGCACACTGGGCGACTTGCGGCTGATGCCAGACGGCGTGTGGGTGTATGGCGATGCCGCCCAGCACTTTGAAGCCCTGCCCGCGCCCAGCGTGGCGCGTTACGAGGTGGTGGATGAAGTGTGGAGCGCCCTGCGCTTGGGGCAAAGCCCCGCACACAGCGGCGCTTGGGCCATGGCCACTACAGAGGCCTGTTTGGCTTTATTAGAATCATCGCGCACGCAAACCGATGTGCGGCTTGTCCACCAAGTGGCTTGGAATGCGCATTAAATACAAAGGGAGAGATAGATGCCAAAGTCAGCCAGCACTTTGAAAAAACAAAACCTCAAACGCAGCGGCGAGGCGCAAACCATGCTGCGCCACTGGCGCGAGGCCGTGCCCAATGACCGCTTGGCGCATTTGGTGCGTGATGCCTCGCGGGCATTTTTACGCGCCTTGCAAGTGCGCTTGGCTGAGCACGATGTGCCTTTTGGGCACTGGGCTTTTCTGCGCATTTTGTGGGCGCAAGACGGCCTGACGCAAAAGCAGCTGAGCGACGAAGCAGGCGTGATGGAGCCCACCACTTTCACCGCCGTGAAAGCCATGGAGGCCGACGGCTGGATTGAGCGCAGGCAAATGGAGGGCAACCGCAAAAATATGCATGTCTTTCTCACCCCATTTGGCCGCGAGCTAGAAACAAAATTAGTGCCACTGGCGCAAAAAACCAACCAAATAGGCATTGCAGGCATCAGCACTAACGACTTGGCCACCACGCGTAAAACCCTGCTCACGATCATTGCCAATTTGGCCGCTGACGAATAAGCGCAAAAAAGCCCGCGTGTTGGAAGCGCGGGCTTTGGGCAGACTAGCGCGTCAAAGCGCGCTGTGGTTATTGCAGCTTAACGGCCTACAATTTTCACCACTTTGACTTTAGGCTTGGCCACAAAACCCGTGGTTTTGCCGGGGCTGTAGGGCTTTTTGGCGGGGCGCTTGTCTTCAAAGGGGCTGCTATTCCATGTGTTGCCGCGTTGCTTGGGTGCACCGGCGTCGCCTGCGTTGCGCGGCTCGTACGCTGCACGCTCTGGGCGCGCAGGGCGCTCGAAGGGGCGGGCATCGCCACGTGGCTCGGGGCGTTGCTCTGTGCGTGGCTCAAAGCTGCGGCGCTCTTGGCCACGGTCTTGTGCTCCACGGTCTTGGCCATACGGCGCGCGGGGGGCAAAGCTGCGCTCGCCACCACGGTTTTCTTGGCCGCGATTGTCAGCACCACGGTTGTCAAAGCCGCGCTGCTCACCGCGAGGGGGGAAGCCGCCTTGGTTTTGACTTTGGTCATGCCCGCGCTGTTCATTCCCGCGCTGGTCATGCCCGCGCTGCTCAAACCCACGCGAATCATCGCGTTGTGGTCGACCGCCCCAGCCGCCGTCGCTGAAACTCTTGGTGCGGCCGCCAAAGCCGCCACCACCGCCGCTGTTGCGGTCATTGAAGCCGCTGCGGCCAGCGTAGTCACCCCCGCCACCACGGCGCTCAAAATTACCGCCACGGTCGCCGCCACGGTCACCACCTCGGAAATCACCACGGTCGCCGCCACGGTCATTCCCACGGCCACCACCACCAAAGCTGCGCGAAGGCGCTGGCGCGCGCGCCGTTGGCTCTAGCCCAGGAATCGTCTCCGCCTTGAGCGGCTGCTTGTTATAAAACTCAATGTCTTGTATCTTGCGGCGGTCCCGAAACTCTGCAATAGTCACGGCTGTGCCATCGCGGCCAGCGCGGCCGGTGCGGCCGATGCGGTGCGTGTAGTCTTCGGCTTTCATCGGCAAGCCGTAGTTAAACACATGGCTGATTGAGCGCACATCAATGCCGCGTGCTGCCACATCGGTAGCAACTAAAAATTGGATGCGCCCCTCGCGCAGCATGCCCAAGCGGCGGTTGCGCATGCCTTGGCTGAGCGCCCCGTGCAGTGCAGCGGCCACAAAACCTGCATCGGCCAGCTCGTTGGCCAGCGAATCGCACTCCACTTGTGTACTAGAGAAAATAATCGCCTGCTCAATGCTGGTATCGCGCATCCAGTGGTCCAAGAGCTTGCGTTTGTGCGCCATGTTGTCGGCCCAATACAGCATTTGCTTGATGTTTTGGTGGCCTTCCTGTGGGCTTTCAATGGTGATGCGCTGCGGCTCGCGCATCACGCGGGCAGCCAACTGCTGGATACGCGGCGCAAAGGTGGCGCTGAACATCATGGTTTGGCGACGCTCAATGGTCAGTTGGTTCACCTCGGCCAAATCGTCGCTAAAGCCCAAATCGAGCATACGGTCGGCCTCGTCCACCACGAGGAATTTCACCGCCTCGCACTTGATTTGCCCGCTGCGCTGCAAGTCAAGCAGGCGGCCGGGTGTGGCCACTATCAAAGTAGCGTTTTGCAATTTGGCAATTTGCAACTGGTAAGGCATGCCGCCAATTACTGAGGCAATACGCACACCGCGCATGTGGCGCACCAAGTCAATCGCGTCGTTGGCCACCTGCTGGGCCAGCTCGCGTGTGGGGCACAGCACCAGCGCGCCGGGTGTGGCCGCGCGGAAATTGCGCATATTGGTAGGGTCTTTGCGCTTGGATTTTTTCGGTGGCTCTTGGCCAGCGGCTTTGGCTGCTTCTACTTGCTCAGTCCAAGCCAAGGCTTCTAGGCGCTCTTGCTCGCGCATGTCGGCTTCCAAAGCGTTCAACACGGGCAGCAAATACGCCGCCGTTTTGCCGCTGCCAGTTTGGCTGGATACCATCAAATCGATGAATTTTTTGTTGCCATCGGGCGCTTTCATGGCCAATGGAATGGCCTTGAGCTGCACAGGCGTGGGCTTGGTAAAACCCAGCTCAGCCACGGCTTGCACCAGCGACGGCGAGAGGCCAAACGCCTCAAAAGCGTTGGGCTCGGCGGGTTCGTTACCCACCTCTTGATCTGCATCATGCGCTACATTTTCAGTAGCTACAGATGACGATTCAACAATGACATTGGCCATATTTTCTTCAAAATTCGCCTCAGCAGCCATGTCGGTGGACTCCACAGCGCTCACCGCGTCGTGGTTAAGCGCGTCGTTCACAGCCGCTTCGGTCATAGGGGAAAAATCTTCGTTCATACGCATGCACGCTTGCGCAGCCCGACATGGCGGGGCGCAAACATTCCTTTTCTAAGAAATGGAGTCCTTGATGGGACGATTGACAAATAAACATCAACCAACCAACAAGTTCAGCGTGAGTCCGGTGAGGGTCAAAGCCAGCAAAGTAAATTTGCTAGCCGCCTCTTGGTAACGCGACGGCCTTCAAATACGGGTGAAGGCCTAGAGTGTGTGGCAGATGCACAATAATTCGCTGAGCATTTCAGCGAAGCCTTAGATTATGGCATGGATTTGGTGGTTTTACTAGGGTTTTCACCTAAATACAGCTGTGCGCTTAATTTCACTGCACCAGCCAAGGGTTCAGCACGCGCGCTCCCGTTGGCTTAAAGTCAGCCACGTTGCGGGTAACCACGGTCATTTTGTGTACCAAGGCTGTCGCTGCTATCAAGCCATCCCGAAAAGGACGCGGGTTGGGCACATGCAGCATGGCGCTGCGCCGCGATACCGCCACATCCACTGACAAAATACGCGCTGCAAACGCAGGCAGCACATAGCCGTCTAGCCAGCGGCGAAACACTGCGCCCTGCGCCGGATCGCGCTGCTCGGCCAACAGCACGCCGATGTCAAGCTCTTGGATAGTGATGACCGACAAATACAAGTCCGCAGCGTCCACGGCATCAGCCCAATGGGCGACGTTGGCATCGGCTTTGCCCGACCTGATTTTGCGCAACTCAGACACAACATTGGTGTCAAGCAAATACATCAGTCCAGCTGCGCAGCGCGCGCAGTCTCTTGCCAGATAGGAATATCAAACGCCAGCTCGTCTATGCCCGGCATGGCCAATAAGTCAGCTATCTTGTCGGTCTTTTTTGCAGGCTGCGCACCCATTTTTTTGAAATACGCCATCGTCATGAGCACATGCGAAGGCCGCCCACGATCGGTAATGTAAACCGGCCCGTCCAACGCAGCGCGCTTGGCCATGCTGGCATCTTGGCTGAATTGACGGCTAGATAAGGTGGTGATGGACATGCCACAAGCTCCAGTATTTGTAGGTACGTACCATCATATTATAGCTTTGCTGTGCAAATTGCTCAATCTACACAAGTCAGCAATAAATTTGAACCGAACCTATCGAGGCAGCCATGCGTTAAATCCGCACATTCAAGCCAATTTCAAGATAAATACTGCCAATGTCACCGTCATATGGTCATAGTTCGCTATTTATTTAATAACGCATCAAATCTTCAGGCAGTTAGCACGGTAATACAGCAACTCGTCAATTGACTCATGCACATCGGCCAGAGCGGTGTGTTTTTGCTTCTTTTTAAAGCCTTTGTAGACCAGCGGGGCCCAGCGTTTGGTGAGCTCTTTGAGGGTGCTGACGTCTAGGTTGCGGTAGTGCAAATAGCCTTCTAGCTCGGGCATGTAGCGGTCTAAAAAGCGGCGGTCTTGGCTGATGGTGTTGCCGCACAGGGGAGATTTCATCTTGGGCACATAGCGCTTAACGAATTCCAAGAGCTGCTGCTCGGCCTTAGCCGCTGTGAGTTTGCTGGCCCGCACTTTGGCGGTCAGGCCGCTTTTACCGTGGGTATTTTGGTTCCACTTGTCCATTTTGGCCAATTGCAGCTCGCTTTGGTGGATCACCAGCACTGGGCCTTCAATGCGCACCGTGAGCTGCGCATCGGTAATCACCACGGCTATCTCAATCAGTCGGTTTTCCTTGGGGTCAAGCCCCGTCATTTCGCAGTCTAGCCAGACGAGGTTTTGGTCGGATTTTTTGAGTGTTGGTGTGGTTTCCATGGGTTAGATTGTCGCTGATTGCATAAGGCCTAAAATGCAGCTATGAACGCATTTACCTTCACCGCACTTTTTGCCGCTTTTTTAGTAGCTGGACTCTTGCTCAAATTCTGGCTGGCTACGCGCCAGATTCGGCATGTGGCGCTGCACCGCGCTGCTGTGCCTGCTGCTTTTGCTGACCGCATCAGCTTGGCGGCACACCAAAAGGCGGCAGATTACACCATCACCAAATCGCGCATTGGCCTCTTAGAGCTGGCTTTTGGCACGGCCGTGCTGCTAGGCTGGACGCTGCTGGGTGGGCTCGATTGGCTCAACCAATGGGTGCTGGCGCATGTGCAAGCGGGGCTTTGGCAGCAGCTGGCGCTCTTAGGTGCTTTCATGCTGATTGGCGGTCTGATTGACCTGCCTTTTACGCTCTACCAAACCTTTGTGGTGGAAGAAAAGTTTGGCTTTAACAAAATGACTTGGCAATTGTGGCTGGGTGATTTGCTCAAATCCAGCGCGGTGGGCATTGCCATTGGCCTGCCGATTGCCGCGCTGATTTTGTGGCTGATGGGTGCGGCTGGCAGCCTGTGGTGGCTGTATGCATGGACATTTTGGATGGGGTTTAACCTGCTGCTACTGATCATTTACCCGACCTTTATTGCGCCAATTTTTAATAAATTCCAACCCCTAGAGGACGAAACGCTGAAAGCCCGCGTGACGGCTTTGATGCAGCGCTGCGGCTTTGCGGCCAAAGGCTTGTTTGTGATGGACGGCAGCAAGCGCAGCGCACATGCCAATGCCTATTTCACGGGCTTTGGCGCGAGCAAGCGCGTGGTGTTTTTTGACACCCTGCTCAAGCAGCTCAGCCCCGCCGAGGTGGACGCGGTGCTGGCCCATGAGCTGGGGCACTTTAAGCACAAACATGTCATCAAACGCATTGTGAGCATGTTTGCCATGAGCTTGGCGGGCTTTGCCCTCTTGGGCTATTTGTCGCAGCAGCTGTGGTTTTACACGGGGCTGGGCGTGCGGCCAGCGCTCGCTGGTGGCAATGACGCGCTGGCGCTTTTGCTTTTTATGATGGCGGTTCCCGTATTCACGGTGTTTATATCGCCGATCTTTGCGCAACTCTCACGCAAGCACGAGTTTGAGGCCGACGCTTACGCCGTGGCGCAAACCAATGGCGCAGACCTGCAAAGCGCCCTCTTAAAGCTGTATGAAGACAACGCTTCCACGCTCACGCCCGACCCTTTTTATGTGAAATTTTATTACTCGCACCCACCAGCGAGCGAGCGCTTGGCGCGCATGGGCGGCGCCATGGCTTCAGCGGCCGCTTGAAAGTGCTTATGAATAGCGTTTTAAAGAAAAAAAAGCACAATGTCAGCGCCAGAAGGTCATATACCGCTACGCAAATAATAGCGTCATTGGCACAGCTTGAGGGCTGGAGGCTCAGTGGCGATGGCGCAGATGTGGCAATAGAAAAAACCTACGCTTTTGCAAACTATTTAGAAACCATGGGCTTTGTGAATGCCGTGGCTTTTATGGCTGAGCGGCAAGACCACCACCCTGAGATGCTAGTAACCTACAACCGCTGCACCCTGCGCTGGAACACCCACGACGTGGGTGGCATCAGCAGCAGCGATTTTGAATGCGCAGCAGCGGCCGATGCGCTGGTGGCCGATCCCAACCAACCTGAGAAGAGCGCTTGAGCACGCGCGCAGGCTTGGTGGTGGCCAGCTATGGCCGCCATTGCGTGGTGGAGCATGCAGCTGTAGAGCATGCGCAGGTGGAGCATGCGGGCATAGAAAATACGGCAGCGCAAGCCAGCTTGCAGCGCACTATTTGTCACCCACGCGGCAAAAAATCCACTGTGGTGGTGGGCGACCATGTGCAGTGGCTGCCCAGCAAAGACGAAGGCACGATTGAGACCATTGACACGCGGCGCAACCTTTTATACCGCCAAGACGAGATCCGCACCAAGGCCTTTGCCGCCAATCTGGACCAAGTGCTGATCTTGATAGCTGCTGAGCCCGAATTCTCCGAGCACCAGCTCACCCGCGCCCTGATTGCCTGCGAAGATGCGTGCATCACGCCCACCATTGCGCTCAATAAAAGCGATTTGCCCGAACTTTTTGCGCACGCATGGCAGCGGCTTGCGCCCTACCGCGCCATGCATTACGCGGTGTTACCGCTGAGCCTTAAGCGCAGTGGCGAAGAAGACAAGGCCCTGCTGATGCAGCAACTGCGCGGCAAAACTACGCTTGTACTCGGCCCCAGCGGCAGCGGCAAAAGTACCTTGATTAACCTGCTGTGCCCGGGCGCTCGGGTGCTCACCAACGAAATATCGCAGGCGCTCAACTCGGGCAAACACACCACCACCAGCACCACGCTGTATTGGGTGGAGTCGGGCACGGCCTTGATCGACTCGCCGGGTTTTCAAGAGTTTGGCTTGCACCACATCAAGCCCATGGAGCTGGCCCAGCGCATGCCCGACATCAAAGCACAGGCCAACAACTGCAAGTTTTACAACTGCACGCATTTGCATGAGCCCGGTTGCGGCGTGCTGGCCACATTAAAATCCGAAGAAAATAGTCAATGCCAGCGTGAAATAGCCCTATCGCGCTACCGAATTTATAGTGAACTATTTGCTGAGCTGTCTGCACCACCCAAGTATTGAGCAAAGCGTTCAGCCCAAGAGCTTGGCCAAGGTCAGCAGCGCCAACAGCAGCATCCACAGCACCACGCTGCGCCATACCAGCCCCACCACGCTGCGCAGGTGTGAAAACTGTGGCTCGCGGCCAGCGCTTTGCTCGCTGCCCGATGTGGTGTTCACACTCTCGCCAGTGCTGTCAGACGTGCTGGTTTGAAAAGCACCTGAGCTTAGGGGATTGAACACTTCTTTTAAAGCCTCGCCACCCAAGCGCACATTCAGCGCGCCTGAGGTAGCGGCCAAAATCACGCCGTCGTTGTCGTTCAAATCAGCGCCCAAGCTGCTGCGAGAGAGCCGCTGTGCGTAGTTGCGCCAGCTGTCAATGGCATCTTCAAAATTGCCCACAATGGCAAAGCCAAGCGAGGTGACCCGCGCTGGCAAATAGTCAATGGCATACCAAGCGCGCTGCGTTGCTGCGCTGAGTGGTTCACTGGCGCGAAACCTGTTCAAAATGCCCTGCTCAGCTGGCGTGGCAGCCACGGGGCGCTGCGCAAAATAGCGCCTTGCAAACTCGGCCATGCGGTAAAGTACAGCTCCGGCTGGCCCCAAGCCCAAAGCGGCCAGCAAGGCATACCAGCCCAGCACCGCAAACACATGGCGGTGCGCGGCCAGCACCGAATATTCAATCACATGGCGCACGATTTCGCTGGCGGGCAAATCCGCGGTGTCCACCTGCTTCCAGCGCGCCAGCGCAGCGCGTGCAGCCGCTTCGTCGCCCGCATCCAGCGCATCGCGTATGGTGGTGAAATGGTGGCTAAATTGGCGAAAACCGAGCGTGGCATAGAGCACCACTGCATGGAACACAAAGGCCAGCAGCAGCCCCAGCCAGCCCAGCAGCCCCACCAGCAGCCAGTGGATGCTGGTTGCCAGC
Source organism: Polaromonas sp. (assembly GCA_043728315.1). Classification (GTDB taxonomy): domain Bacteria; phylum Pseudomonadota; class Gammaproteobacteria; order Burkholderiales; family Burkholderiaceae_C; genus JAAFIP01. The sequence continues at coordinate 28,180 of JAYTMT010000328.1, forward strand.
AGCGCAGGCCCACACACCACCACAGCCCAAGCCAACCAGCCATGCGGCACACGCCCCGTGTCTAGGCTGCGGCTGCCCCAGCGCGCCCACTGGCGCACGCCCTCGTACACAGGATTGGCAAAGCCCAGCGGACGCACCTGCTCCACCAGCAAAGCAAAGAGAATGGCGAAAAAGCTCATGCTGCAATGATAACGACAGGCGCTGGCGAAACTGCCAATACATGAAATAATTAGGTTCTGACCCTAATTATTTGAACCCAAAGAATTAGGGTCAGAACCTAATTAATTTGCAATCAGTAGCCGATAAAAATTGCGGATCATGCCTGCGGTGGCACCCCAAATGAAGTGCGTGTGGCCCTCAGCATCGGTGTAGGGCATAGACAGCCATTCACGGCGGATGCCTTCCCACTCTACAGCGTGGCGGCGGTGGTGGGCGGGGTTCATAAGAAAGGCCAGTGGCACTTCAAAGACCCGCGCCACCTCGCCTGCGCTGGGCGCAAGCCGGTAGTCGGGCTCTATGAAGGCGACTACGGGTGTGATCACAAAGGCCGTGCCTGTGGTGTAGGTGGGCAAGCTGCCGATCACCGTGATTTGGCTGGGCAGCACGCCCACCTCTTCATGCGCTTCGCGCACGGCGGTGGCGGCTGCGTCAGCATCCTCAGGGTCCGATTTGCCACCTGCAAAAGCCACTTGGCCCGAATGGTTCTTCATATGCGCAGTGCGCTCGGTGAGCAAGACCATTAATTCATCGCGCTGCACCAAGCCCACCAACACAGCGGCCTGCGCTGGCGCGCGCTCAGAGAATCGGTGCTCAAAGCTGATCTCGGGCTGCCACTGTGGCGGATGCGTCCAGCGCTGGCGCAGCATTTGCTCGGTCAAGCGATGGGCAGGCACTGCGGGCAAATGCGCGTCAGTGCCCACCACAGGCACGGTGCGGGCATCAAAATTGGGAATTTTGGCAAACGAGGTGGCAGCGGTCATGGCGAAGGTGTCAAATCAAACTGGGCATGCGGTAAAAAAAGTCAAGCCATTGTGGACTCACAACAAGCTTGTAACCATAAGCTTGCAAGCATGCAAAAAACCGCCGAAGTTTGCACTAGGGCGGTTTTCTCTGCCGATGTTAGCAGGCAGTTTTGAGCAGCTTGGCGAAACTGCTTGGTTGGTTTACGCCGCTGCTGGAGCAGCCACAGGTGCAGCAGCCGCAGCTTTAGGCGCGCGCGCCACCAGCTTTTCCTTGATACGTGCAGACTTGCCGCTGCGGTCACGCAAATAGTACAACTTAGCGCGGCGGACATCGCCACGGCGCTTGACTTCGATGCCAGCGATCAGCGGGCTGTAGAGCTGGAACGTACGCTCCACGCCTTCGCCACTGGAGATCTTGCGCACGATGAAGCTGGAATTCAGCCCACGGTTACGCTTGGCAATCACCACGCCTTCGTAGGCCTGCACGCGCTTGCGCGTACCTTCGACCACGTTCACGCTCACGATCACGGTGTCGCCAGGGGCAAACGCCGGAATGGTCTTGGCCAAACGGTCGATTTCTTCTTTTTCGAGGATAGCAATCAGATTCATAATTTTCTCTTTGCGCACATTGGGGTGCATCCGCCGGTTCATTCGCGCACTACACAAGGCTGCTTTCCCATGAAAGAAGCGGTGGCCAGAGGAACGGACAGCCTTCCATTATAACCTTTTTGGCTGCATGTGCGTTTTAGTGCGCTTAGGCAGGCTCAGAGCAAATCTGGCCGATGCGCAGCCGTCACCGCACGGCGCTGCTCGCTGCGCCAGCGCTCGATGTGGGCGTGGTTGCCAGACAAAAGCACAGGCGGCACGGCCACACCACGCCACTCTTGGGGTGCGGTGTAGTGCGGGCAATCGAGCAGGCCGTCCAAGGCGGGGTTAAAGCTGTCTTGAATATGGCTTTGGGTATCGCCCAGCACACCCTGCTGTAAGCGCGCCACCGCATCAAGCACGGCCATGGCGGCCACCTCGCCGCCTGAGAGCACAAAATCACCTATGCTGATTTGCTGGGTAACGTATGCGTCAATGAAGCGCTGGTCAATGCCTTCGTAACGGCCGCAGATTAAAATAACGCCTTTGCTAGATGCATCGGCCATGCGCGCGGCCAGCGCGTGGTCAAAGCGCTGGCCTATGGGGGAAAACAAAATGACGGGAACGGCTTTGGAGTTGGTGTCGCCTCGGTCGGCACGAACCGCGTCCACACAGTCGGCCAGCGGTTGGGCCATCATGAGCATGCCCGGGCCGCCGCCAAAGGGTCGGTCGTCTACGCGGCGGTAGTTGCCCGGCGCGTAGTCGCGCAGCTGCACCAAGCGCACGTCCACCATCTTGTGGCCGTCGGCATTGGCCTCAAAGGCGCGGCGGGTGATGCCTACGCGCAAAAACGGCTCAAAGAGCTCAGGAAAAAGGGTGATGATGTCAAAGCGCATGCTGGCAGTGTAATGCTTCATGGTTCTGCGCTTTTGCGGTTCGATTCGTTGTTTTGTTTCGTGCGACTGCTGTTGGTTTCTTTGTTTTGCACGTCTGCGGCTAGGAAGCGGTGTGCCGTCCGGCGTCATACGGGGGTACCCGAAATCCTTGGACGGCACACCGCTTCCTAGCCGCAGACTTTGCTCGCGCGATGACCTTTGGGGGAAACTTCCCCTCTTTTTTACTGGTGGGGTTACCGCTACTGTCTCTGCGCGTCACCGTTTGTGTTACTACTATATTTGCAGCAATATATGACCATATGACGGCGACATTGGTGTTTTTTCTGTAAATTATGCTCTCAGAGGTTTACATATACATTTAGCGGCGTTTTTGACTCGGTGCGCATTTATATCGCGTGAAATACGATCCTTGACTCGCGCTAAAGCATGGGCGAGCCCGGCGCGCCCCAATCAGAGACATCGGGCTTGAATAACGCTCCAATGGGAGGATCAGAATCGGACGCTGTTTGAGGGCGTAGCCCGAGTTTGGCCGATTCCCTCCCATTGGAGTGTTATTCAAGCGCACGGCGCAGCCGGCCGATGGCTCGGGGCGCGCTGGGCTCGCCCATGCTTTGGCGCAGGGAGACCATTCAAGAACAGACAAAGCAACAACAATGCGAGGCTGCCAAGCGAAGTTTCAAGCCAAATAATCAAGCTGCCAATCCACCGTGATGCGCTTGGCTTCTAGGCTCACGTTGTCGATATAGCTGGCTACAAATGGCACCAGCGTTTCAACTGCTTTGCCATCAGCGCTGCGCTCGATCACCAGTACGGTTTGCGGGCCGGTGGATATCAGTTCTTTCACGTTTCCTAGCGCCACGCCTTCGCGGTTGAGCACCTCTAGGCCGATTAAATCGACCCAGTAATACTCATCGGTGGCGGCTGTAGGAAAGCTGGCGCGCGAGACGAATACGCGCACACCACGCAGGGCCTCGGCCATGTTGCGGTCGTCGCAGCCATCGGCTTCGACCACCACGGTATCAGAATGCTCTTTGGCGCTGCGCACCCTGAGCAGGGCGCAGCCTGTGAAGGCTGGCGCGGTTTTAAGCGGCATGACCCCAGCGCGTGGCTCGGGCGGCAGCAAATACCAGCGTTTAGACGAAAAAAGCGCCTCGGGCGAGGCGCTGTAGGGGATGACTTTGAAAAAGCCCTTGATGCCCCAAGCATCTGCGATGCGCCCCACCTCAATTGCGTCGGCAGGCAAGGTGGCGGCTTCAAGGCATTGCAGCATGGCGTTAGTCACAACTGTTGCTGCATGCTGCAAATTGCCGCGCTAGCTGGCACAGTCAGAGTGCAAGACACGTAAGCTGCGTATCAAGCAGCCTTTTTGGCCAATTGGGCAATCAAACGATCCACGGTAGGCGAGGCTTGTGCGCCCACGCTTTTCCAGTAGGTCAGGCGGTCTTGCGCAATGCGCAGGCCTTCTTCGCCCTCAACGGCAATCGGGTTGTAAAAGCCCAAACGCTCGATAAAGTTACCGTCGCGACGCTCGCGTTTGTCGGCGACAACGATGTTGTAAAAAGGGCGGGCTTTAGAGCCGCCGCGAGAGAGTCGAATGACGACCATAATGTGTTCCTTCGGGTGGAGTGACAAGTATTTTGCTAGCGTTTGAGACACGCGACATGACCACCCGGTCAGCGACACGCAGCAAAGCCTTG
>JAYTMT010000329.1:0-6089 GCA_043728315.1 Polaromonas sp.
TCAGCGTTGTCCATTGCGTTTTTAATAGCATCAGATGGCGATATGGCGCTAACATTAGGCTTATTTTCTTCAAAAATGGCGCTGATAGGTTCTGCTGCAAACTCTGGGCGTTCGCCGGGGGTGTTGGACATAGGTTTCTCGGGGGTTATTCAGGTAAAGAGAAGTGCAGTGCGCTTAAAACGCAAATTCTTGGATGTTCCACGCAGTGTGCCAGAAGACCACGCCATCTTGATCGGAGCAGGCTATTTTTTGCAAACCACCTTTGCATGGGCCGCCGCCGCACGCGCCAGTGTCGGGCTTGTAGGCCGCGCCGTGTGTGGCGCAGAGTAGCCACGCGCCGCTGTCATCAAAAAACTGGTTGGGCTGCCAGTCGAGCTCCATGTTGACATGGGTGCAGCGGTTCACATAGGCATGCACGTGGCCTTGGTAGCGCACGGCAAAGGCGCGGCAGGTTTGGCCGCCAAAGACCACGTCGAAGGGGACGGCTGTGCTGGCGTCTTGCAGATCTGCGCTGTTGCACAGGGGGATGGGTTTTGCTTCACTTGTCATGTTGGGTGATGGGCTGGGGGAATACCAATACCTTTTTGAACGCAGAGGACGCGAAGGTTACGCAGAAGACGCGAAAGGAATACCAAAAAATACATTTTTATAATTTTATCTGCCAATGTCAGCTTCATGTCGTCATAGTTTGCTATTTATTTTATAGTTTTTTATTTTTAATTTAACAACCAGTCATGCAAATCTTGCACTGTGTGCGCCACCATCAAGGGCTTGAGCGATTCAAAAGCCGCAGGTTCGTGGGCACCGTAGCTCACGCCTGCGCTGGGGCAGCCTGCGTTGACTGCCATTTGCAGGTCGTGGGTGGTGTCGCCTACCATCAGGGTGCGCTCAGGCGCAGTGCCTAGCTCGGCCATGAGCTCTTGTAGCATGAGGGGGTGGGGCTTGCCACGGGTTTGGTCAGCGGTGCGACTGGCATCAAAAAGGCTGGACAACAGCACACCATCGACCTGCCGCGTCATGGCAACGTCCAGCCCACTGCGCGACTTGCCAGTGGCCACTGCCAGCAGGTAGCCGCGTTTTTTAAGCGCTTGCAGCAAAGCCACCGCGCCATCGAAAAACACAATATCACCTTGGTGCAGGCCATAGTGGTAGCGGTAGCGCTCGCCCAACATCGGGTATTTTTCTGGTGGCACATCAGGCGCGGCATGCGCCAGTGCCTCCATCAGGCCCAGCCCAATCACATAGGCCGCGTTTTTGTCAGACGGCCGCGCCCCGCCCACGTCCACCACCGCCGCTTGTATGCAGCGCGTGATCAAGGCAGTGGAGTCAAACAGCGTGCCATCCCAGTCGAAGGCGATCAGATCGAATGGGCGGTGTATTTGATTTGTCATTCTTCTTCCAATACGGCGGCAAGGCAATCTAGCACTTGGCTTACTAGCTCTTTGGGAGCGGACTCTACCCGTGTGGCGTGGCGCACGGCCCAATCGAGCGTTTTAACCTGATGCACGTGAATATAGCCATCGGTGCGCAGGCCGTAGCCCATGAGGGAGACTAAAAATCCTGTATCGCGCGCGACTGCTGCAGCGCCGCCCGATATGGGGCACACCATGGCCAAGCCAAAGCGCTTGTTAAATGACAATGGCGAAACCACTAGGCAAAAATGATCGCCCTTCATCTCCCGCCCACTGGCGGGGTCAAACGCCAAATGCAAAATATCGCCGCGCTTAGGCGTTTTTAGGGGGGTCACTGTTCTGCCCCTGCGCTGGCCAACTCGTCCCAGCCAGCCACGCGCTGCGCACCGCGCGGTGTGGCTTTGAGCAAATCAGTTAGCTTGGGCTTAGACGGGCTGGCGCGCAGCAAAAGCTGAGCACCCGAGATTTCTACATGCAGGCGGCTGCCTGCGTCCAAATGGTTTTGTTCGATATAAGCTGGCGGAATCGTGAGAATCAGCGAACCACCGGAGCGTCTGAGAGCGGCGTTGAGCATAGAGGTGCTTGATAAAAGTTTTACTATTATAAAACAATAGCTTCAGCCAAAGAAGTGTCCTCTAATGCATAAACACCCCGCGCAGCACGCCAGATCAGCGCCTTTTCTTGCAAGGCAGTGAGCGCTTGCTGCACATTGGGAATATCGGCCTTGCTTTGGTTTAAGGGGGCAATGGCATCTAACACGCGTTGGTATTCAATGAGCGTGGCCGCTTCAAAAGGCGCATAAGCCGAGGCGCTGGCAGCTAGCACGCGCAGCACTGCATTTTGCAGCGGGGTGAGGCTGTGAATCACCCGCATGGTCTCGTTGTGGTTGGCCTCGATTTGGTCCTCTACTGCTTGGGCAAAGCGCTGGGGCACATCTCTGGACAGCAGCTCAAAATCAAAGCGCAAGGCATCGGCGGCGGCACCCAGCACCTCGGGGCGATTTGCCGCACGAATAAACAAAGCATAAACGGCATCCACGTTTAGCTGCACAGGCAGCTGCGCGTGCGCGCAAAACCAAGCCACATAGTCTTTACCAAGCGAAGGAAACTTCACCAATGGTGCGCCAAAAAACGCTTGCTCTTTGCTGTTGCGCAGCATAGCCAGCTTGTCTTGGTTAGAGCCCGTGGCCACCACACGCAGGCCATGGTGGCGGCTGCTGTTGAGTTCATCGCGCGCGGCTTTGAGGGCAAACAATGCGTCGTTACCGCCATCGCTGGTAATCGCGTGCTGCGCTTCGTCAATGATGAGCACAATGGTTTTTTTAGTCTCGTCTGACAACGCTGCAAAAGCCGCCGACAAAGACACGTCTTTACCCAACCCCACGCGGTCTAGCGAAAACGACACACCGCCCAGCGCTACTTTGTCTAAACCTGCGCTACGTGCCAGCCGCGCCACCACGCCATCGTGCTTGGCCAGCTCGGCACGCACGGCTGACACAATCACATCACCAGGGTCGGCCTTGCGGTTTTCCCACAAATCGGCATACACCACCAGCGCACCCAGGCGCTCCAAGGCTGGCCGCAGGTCTTCGCGCAAAAAAGTGGATTTGCCGGTGCGCCGTGGTGCAGCCAAAAACAACCCCGAGCTCGAAGCCGTGGTGGCCGCCAAAAACAGCACTTTGTTGGCCATGCTGTTGGCTAAATCTAAGCGTTTGTAGAAAGTGGGCATATGGTTTTATGTAAATTTACACTTGATTATAGTAATTTATACCAATTCACACAATGCATGCAGCGCACATACAAGCAGACAAAATACAACACCATCACGCCATTTGGGCGACAAAGCATACCCAATATGGGGGACGAAACAACGGTTTTAGTTCAAAAATAAATAAAAAATACTGCATGCTTTGAACATTGTGCATAGACTCAAGCTATGCAAATCAGGGTATCCATCGTAGAAGACAACACCGCGTTTCGCGAAGCGTTCGCGCACATGCTTGCACGCACAGGCGATATGCGGCTGGTGGGCGCGGCGCACGACTATGCCAGCGGTCTTAAATTACTGCAATCTGCCCCAGCCGATGTGCTTTTGGTGGATATTGACTTACCCGGTGGCAGCGGCATTGGCATCATCAGCCAAGCTAGCACCCAGTGGCCGCACTGTCCTTGCATGGTGCTCACCACTTTCAGCGACATGCACACCGTGATGCAAGCAGTGGCAGCTGGCGCACTGGGCTATCTGCTCAAGCACGCGTCAGAGACGGAACTGCTAGACGGCATTCGCGGCATGGCGAATAACGGCAGCGCCATAAACCCGCAGATTGCCCGCGAAATTCTAAAAACCATAGCCCATGCCAGTCCCAAAAATAACGCTGTGGCCGAGACAAAGCTTGACGGCAACGCTGTGCCAGAGCTGTCTGAGCGAGAAATTGAAATACTTCGCTTGATTCAAAGAGGCTACCGAAATAAAGAGATAGCCAAAGAGCTAAGCCTGTCCACGGAGTCGGTCAAAACCTATATCAAACGCTTTTTTGAAAAACTCAAGGTTAACAATCGTATAAGAGCCATCGCGGCGGCTAAAGACCATGGACTTCTCTGCTAGCAGGCATGGCCGCATAACCAACACCAGCGCCATCCAATGGGCGCTCTGGCTGGTGGGTCTGCCCGCTGGCTTGGCAGCGCTGGCCATACTGGCGTGGTCTACGCTAAGCCCAGAGCCAAGCTACCAGCGCTTGGGCAGTGTGCAGCGCTGGCTAGAGCCACTGCCTGAAGGCACAGCATTTAACCGCGATGCGTTTGCACAATTGGCGCAAACGCCACCCGATTTTTCAAAAGCCGTGTGGACTGATACCGCACTGCCCGACGTGGTAGAGCTGCCCGTGGAGGGCAAGCGCAAGCCCAATGAGCCCATGGCGCGCGCATGGTTTCGCTTCTATGTCACCGTGCCAGCCGATGCGCAGCCCAGCGAACCGCTGGCGCTGTATGGCACACGGGTGATGGCAGGCGCGTATTCAGTGTGGGTAGATGGCGTGCCTGTTTGGGCCGAGCTCGACAACTGGCGCATTCAGTGGAACCACCCGCTTTTTGTCACCATACCCTTGGCGCAGGCCAAACCCGGCCAGCGCATAGAGGTGGCACTGGCCGTGCCCTACCAAATCAGCCAAGGCTATGCAGTGGGGTCATTGTATTTTGGCAAAACCAGTAGCCTCAAGCTGTCTAAAGACTTGCGCGCGTATTTGCAGCTGCACCTGCCCGTGATGGGCATGTTCATGGTTGGTTTGATGGGTATTTTTACATTGGCTATGTGGCGCAAGCGGCGCACCGAGCAAGAGCATGCGTGGCTCGCGCTCACTGCTGTAGCGCTCATCGTGTCCAACTTGCAGTTCACGCATGAAATTTCAAACAACGATGCGCTTGCCGCTTGGTATGGTGCCATAGTGGATGCGGCCACCTCTTGGTTATTTATCACATTTTTCACCTTTGCGCTGCGTTTTAACAAACTGCATTTCCCTAAAACTGAGCTTGGTTTACTCGCATTCACCGTTCTTAATACCACCCTCACCATGCCACTGTGGGACTGGCAAGTCAATGCCCTGCGCTTGCAGCATTACATCACTATATTGATTTATCTGCACATGGTGGGCTTGTTTACATGGCTAGCAGTCAAGCACCGCACGGTCGAAACTTTGGTGTTTTGTCTGGCCATATGGATGCTGCTGCTTACTGGCCTGCATGACATCAGCTACATCACATCCCACCTAGAGCCCGACCGCATTTGGCTGTTCCCCTATGGCGCGTTTGTGCTTTTTGTGTTGGCCGAATACTTGTTGCAGCGGCGCTACCTTCAAGCGCTGGATTATGTAGAGCAAAGCAATGCCCAGCTAGCGCACAAACTGCAAGAGCAGCACACCAAGCTAGAAGCACAGCAAACCCAGCTAGTAGCAGCACAGCGCGAAGCTGCCAAACTGGCCGAGCGAGCCCGCCTGCAGCAGGACATACACGACGGCATAGGCAGCACCCTGACCAGCACCCTGATGAACCTGCGCGGCAACCAAGCCACACCCCAAAGCGCCGCCCAAGCGGTGCTCGAATGCATAGAAGACATCCGCGTCGTCATGGAATCCCTAGAGCCCCATGCCAACGACCTGACCACCCTGCTGGGCAGCCTACGCCAGCGCCTAGCGGGCAGACTTGATGGCGCAGGCATCCAGCTAGATTGGCACATAGGCGATTTACCCCATTTGCCATGGCTAGACGCACCCCAAGCGCTAGATTTGCTGCGCGTGATTCAAGAAATAGTCACCAACACGCTCAAGCATGCCAGCGCTACGCGTATGTCGTTAACCGCTGTGGCGCTCACCGACAGCGCAGGCAAGCATGCTGTGCAATTGGCACTAGAAGACAACGGGCGGGGTTTCGACACGGCTCAAAAATTTACTGGACGCGGTTTAGGCAATATTCGCGCGCGACTCGCCTTAATGGGCGCTAGCCTGCATACACACAATTTGCTAACAGGCGGTGTGCGCCATTCCATCGCACTGCCTGTTGTTTTGTCCCCCGTTTGTCCGCGCCGATTTGAGAAACTCAGGTTGGTAGTGATCACCACACTGGTGCGCTCATACAGCTTGGACAGCAGATGAAACAGCAAAGCTCCTCCCGCTTGACTGAATGGCAA
>JAYTMT010000330.1:0-3343 GCA_043728315.1 Polaromonas sp.
GCGGCGCATTGCCATGCTGATTGACAGCGCTGTCTCGCGCCTGCCGCCATTTCTTACTGCCGATGCAGGGCTTAATAGCGGCTTCATGATTGCCCATGTAACTGCTGCGTCGCTGGCCTCCGAGAACAAGTCGCTCGCCCACCCCGCCAGCGTTGACAGCCTGCCCACCAGTGCCAACCAAGAAGACCATGTGTCGATGGCCACCTTTGCCGCGCGGCGCTTGCAGCCCATGATTGCCAACACGGCACATATTCTAGGCATAGAGCTCTTGGCCGCAGCGCAGGGCATTGAGTTTTTGCGCCCTCTGCAAAGCTCGGCTGCGCTGGAAGAGGTGCACGCCTTGCTCAGAGCCAGTGTGCCCGCCATGGCGCAAGACCGTTACATGGCCCCCGACATTGAGCGCGCCAGCCAATTGGTGACCACTGGCGCTTTGGCACGCATCTTGCGCACTCTGCCACAATTGCCCATACTCTGGATTCCTGCCTGAAACCGCGCACCACCATACACAGCATTGCAAGAGCACTTAGCGCAAGCGCATTTTTTGCAATATACTTTTTTCACCCTTACTTTTTCACACGTTTTTTTAACCACCATAGGAGACTCCAATGAAACTTGTTCGCCCCCCCAAATTCCTGATCAAATCCATTTTCGCCGCCGTAGCAGCGGCCAGCTTGGCCAGCGGCGCATTTGCCCAAGAGGTCAAAGTGTCCGTGGGTCTGTCTGGCTGGACTGGCTTTGCACCGCTTACCTTGGCCAAAGAAGCCGGGCTGTTCAAAAAGCACGGGCTCGATGTTTCACTGAAAAAAATCCCCCAAAAAGACCGCCATTTGGCCATTGCATCCGGTGACCTGCAATGCGCCGCCACCACCGTGGAAACTTGGGTGGCTTGGAATGCCAATGGCGTGCCCACCGTACAAATTTTCCAGCTAGACAAAAGCTTTGGTGCAGACGGCATGGTGGTCAAACCTGGCATTGCCAAAATCTCTGACTTAAAAGGCAAAACGGTTGCCTCTAGCGCTCCTGGCACAGCGCCCTACTTCACACTGGCTTGGATGCTTAAGAAAAACGGCATGTCACTCAAAGACGTGACCATTGTTAACCTAGAGCCCCAAGCCGCTGCCAACGCTATTTTGGCAGGCACAGCGGGTGTGGACGCAGCCATGACCTATGAGCCATTCTTGTCTGCCGTGCGCGCCAAGCCAGAGGCGGGCAAAATCATAGCCACCACACTGGACTACCCCATGGTGATGGACACCTTTGGCTGCACGCCCAAATTCTTAGCCGAGAACCCCAAAGCCGCCAAGGGCTTGGCAGATGCTTATTTTGACGCGGTAGCCATGATCAAAGCCGAGCCGAAAAAGAGCTTTGAAATCATGGGCGCCGATGTCAAGCAAACTGGCGAAGCCTTTGAGAAAAGCCAAGCCTTCTTGCGCTGGCAAGACCGCGAGGCCAATGCCAAATTCTTTGCAGGCGAGCACGCCGCCTTCAGCAAAGAAGCCGCCGACCTGCTGCTAGAGGTGGGCATCATCAAAAGCCTGCCCGACATGAGCAAGCTGGCAGATACCCGCTTTTTGAAGTAAGCCAAGTACAAATTTGGTAACGCGCCCAACCCATGAAACCACTCACCCCCGTCGCCCCTGCCACCCGTTTGTGGCTAGGCATTTCGTTTTTCGTGCTTTTTGTGGCGGCGTGGGCAGTGGCCACGCTGGGTGGCTTTGTCAGCAAAACCTTTTTGGCCGATCCACTCACCATGGTGCAGTCAGGCTACACCCTGCTGACCAAAATGGGCTTCATGCACGACATTGGCATGACGGTGTGGCGCGTGGTGGGTGGGTTTTTAATTGCTGCTTTTTTTGCCATTCCGCTAGGCGTGGCCATGGGCACTTACAAGCCCATTGAGGCATTTTTTGAGCCATTTGTGTCCTTTGCGCGCTATTTGCCTGCAAGTGCCTTCATTCCGCTGCTTATTTTGTGGGTAGGCATTGGCGAGGCGCAAAAGCTCTCAGTGATTATTTTGGGCAGCTTTTTCCAGTTGGTGCTGATGATTGCCATGGTGGTGGGCAATACGCGGCGCGATTTGGTGGAAGCGGCCTACACCCTAGGCAGCTCCGATGCCAGTCTGGTCAAGCGCGTGCTGATTCCCGGTGCCGCACCCGAAATAGCCGAGATTTTGCGCATGGTGTTAGGCTGGGCTTGGACTTACGTGATCGTGGCCGAGCTGATTGGCGCATCCTCGGGCATTGGCCACATGATCACCGACAGCCAGTCGCTCATGGCCACCGACCAAATCATTTTTGGCATCATTGTGATTGGCCTGATCGGGCTGGCCAGTGATTTAAGCTTCAAATGGGTGAACCGGCGGCAGTTTGCGTGGGCGCAGCTGGGGCGCTGATTGTTGCGGCCGAATACAGGTAACGCTAAAAAACACCAAAAATCGCGAAAAAATTCAGCTCTTTTTATGACCAACTTATTGAATCCTTTTTTGTGTTTTTTATCTTTTTTTAGCGTTTCTTACGTTAAATCTCTTAATGATTGACACCCCCAGTAAAGGACACCCCGTGGGTATTTTGTCAGTGCGCGGTGTAAGCCGCAGTTTCCCATCCACCAGCGGCGGCGCGCCCACGCTGGCGCTGCAAGCCACCGACCTTGAGGTGGCAGAAAACGATTTCATCACCATCCTGGGCCCCTCAGGCTGCGGCAAAAGCACGCTGCTGCGCATAGTGGCGGGGCTCGATGTGCAAACTTCTGGCGAAGTACTGCTAGAGGGCAAAAGCATCACCGCCCCCGGCGCTGACCGCGGCATGGTGTTCCAAAGCTACACCCTGTTCCCGTGGCTCAACGTGCTGGACAACGTGTGCTTTGGCCTGCGCGAGCGCGGCTTGGCGCGGCCTGAGCAACTGGAGATTGCGCAAAGCTTCATCCACAAAGTGGGCCTCACGGGCTTTGAAAAGCATTTTCCTAAACAGCTCTCGGGCGGCATGCAGCAGCGCACCGCCATAGCGCGTGCATTGGCCAATAACCCGCGCATTTTGCTCATGGACGAGCCCTTTGGCGCGCTAGACCACCAAACCCGCGAGCTGATGCAAGAGTTGCTGTTGGGCATTTGGGAGGCAGAGCGCAAAACCGTGCTGTTTGTTACCCACGACATCGACGAGGCGGTGTTCATGGGCAGCCGCGTGGTGGTAATGAGTGCCCGCCCCGGCCGCATCAAGCTAGACCGCGTGGTGCCCCTGCCCCACCCCAGACACTATTCAGTCAAAACCACCCCTGAATTCACCGCCCTCAAAGCCGAGCTCACCGAGCAAGTGCGCGTGGAAGTGCGGGCGGCGCAGGCGCAGATGCA
>JAYTMT010000331.1:0-17486 GCA_043728315.1 Polaromonas sp.
TTTCGAGCCAATCGGGGGAATCGGGCAAACTCGGGCTTTGCCCTCAGACAGCGCCCGATTCTGATCCCCCATTGACTCAAAAAAACAAGCCCAGCGCCCCGATTGTTTGCGCGTGGGCACAGCACTCGCTTAGCCGCAGGGCGAGGTGGTTGCTGGGAACGGTTAGAAAACTGCGCAGCCTCATCGTCAAAAGCTTGGGTTGCGCCCTGTTCCACGCTTAGATTTGCTCTTTCCATGAAAAATAGTGGCAATGTCACCGCCATATGGTTATAGTGCGCTACGTTTAGTATAGTAAATGACACTCTACGAGTAGCGTGTCTGCGGTATTAAAACCTCACAGCGAGCATAGCCCGAGCAGCATTTTGGCTATCCCGATCGACCGATTTCGGTGTACCCACCGCATGAGGGCGCGTCGGGATAGCCAAAACGCTGATCGGGCGCCTAAGTAAACCAAAGAGATACAAAACCCCTCTAAGATCACACCATGGAAAATTCCCCTTTAACGTGTGATGTGGCGATCATTGGTGCAGGCGCTGCTGGTCTGTTTTGTGCAGCGCAGGCGGGGCAGCTTGGCCTGCATGTGGTGTTGATTGACCACAGCGAGAAAATCGCCGAAAAAGTGCGCATTTCTGGCGGTGGCCGTGCCAACTTTACCAACCGCACGCTCGATGTGCGCGCCCCCGACAAGCACTTTATCAGCGACAACCCCCGCTTTTGCCGCTCTGCCCTGTCGCGCTATACGCCAGCGGATTTTGTGGCGCTGCTAGACAAGCACGGCATTGCATGGCACGAAAAGCACAAAGGCCAGCTTTTTTGCGACCGCAGTGCCGAAGACCTCATACAAATGCTACTGCGCGAATGCGACGCAGCGCTGCAGCGGGGCGGCAGTGTGCAGCGCTGGCAGCCTTGCAGTATCCATGAAATAACGCATTTTCAAGAAAAAACAGACCAATGTCAGCGTCATATGGTCATACCACGCTATGTAATTAATAGTAGAAAGGGTGCATTGCATGCGCGCCACTTGGTCATTGCCACTGGTGGCCTGAGCATTCCAAAAATCGGCGCTACGGATTTTGGCTATCGAATAGCCCAGCAGTTTGGCCACAGCATTGTGCCGCTGCGCCCTGCCCTTGTGCCACTCACTTTTGACGAAACCACGTGGGCACCCTTTGTGCCGCTGGCTGGGCTGAGCCTGCCTGTCACCATAGAAACCGGCGCTGGCAAATCCAAGGGCAGTTTCGATGAAGACTTGCTCTTTACCCACCGCGGCCTGTCTGGGCCAGCTGTGTTGCAAATATCGAGCTACTGGGCAGACAACACGCCAATCAGCATCAACCTAGCCCCGCAAAAAGACCTTGCCGCAGCGCTCAAAGACGGTAAATCGCGCTCCCGCAAACTGCTTGCCAATGAGCTGCACGGCACTTTGCCAGCGCGTTTGGCCGACACATGGACTGCGCACAACCCAGAGTGGCAGCGCCCCATCAACGAAGCCAGTGACAAAGCCCTGACAGCGCTGGCCGAGAGCCTAAGCCGCTGGCGCATCAGCCCCAACGGCTCAGAAGGCTACCGCAAGGCCGAAGTGACCGCTGGCGGCGTGAACACCCGCGAGCTCTCAAGCCAAAGCATGGAAAGCAACAAATCCCCAGGCCTGTACTTTATAGGCGAGGTGGTGGACGTGACCGGCTGGCTTGGCGGCTACAACTTCCAATGGGCCTGGGCTAGCGCCTTTGCGTGTGCGCAGGCTTGTGCAGCTGCGCAGCCCACCCAGAGCGCTGCCAATGCCGAAAGCGCCACACATGAAGCCGCTACAGGGGCCTAGGCACTGCAGCGGCTGTGCGAATGGCCGCTTAGCGCCCCATTTCTTTCAAATACGCTGCACGCGCTGCCACGGCCGCGTCGGGCGAGTCTGAAAACAGCCCATCAATTCCCAAACGGTAAAACTGCAAATACTCGTTTTTAGGGTCTCCCTTGTAGTCGCTGGTCAGGCGCTTGGACTCGCTGCGAAAAGTCCATGTGTGAACCATCAAACCCAATTTATGCGCATCAGCAACTAGGCTGCTGGCGGGCTGGGAAGTGGCATCGGCATAGTTCACCGCGCCATCGCCGTTCACGTCCAGCATTTTGCCCGCCGCGTCAAAGCTGCCCTTGACTGGCACGATATAGGGCTTCCAAGGGCCCACGCCATCGGCGTATTTTTTGATCTCGGCCAAGCCTGCTGGCGTGAGCATGGAGTCAAACATGTCTTTGCGGCCAGCGCGCGTCCAATCGTAGGGGCGGTCAAAAGGCGCTGCAAAAGTCACCTTGCCAGTTTTAAAGTCATAGTCATCGCCATCCACCAGCTGCACCAAGCGTACCTGTGTTTTGCCGCGCAGGTATTGCAAATTGGACACTTCAAACGACTGAATAATGACGGGTGAATCTTTTTTGTTGTAGCCATAACTGTCCAATATGGCTAGCAGGCGGTCCTCCAGCTTCAAATTGGCATCCACATGGTAGGTGGAGTGCTTGGTTTCGGGGTACACGCCAATCGTGCGCCCAGCTTTTGCGCCTTCGGTTTTGGCCAGCTCCAGCACTTCGCGCAGGGTGGGGATTGAAAATTTTCCGTTGTGTGACTGGTCGCGGTCGGCCATGGGCTGCTTGGCACGCAGGGTTTTGATCTCTGCCAATGTGAAATCCGTAGCAAACCAGCCAGTCTCGGAAGCGCCGTCCACCATGCGGGTGGTTTTGCGGGCAGCAAACTCTGGGCGCGTGGCCACATCGGTGGTGTCGGTGATGTTGGGCTCATGGCGCGCTATCAGCTCCCCGTCTTTGGTAGCTACCAAATCAGGCTCCACAAAATCCGCGCCGCTTTCAATGGCCAGCTTGTAGCTCTCCAGCGTGTGCTCGGGCAGCTTGCCCGGAAAGCCACGGTGGCCAATCACCATCGGCTGCTTGCCGTCAAGGGTTAAAAATGCAGGCAAAGGCTGACTGGTGGTGCTGCAAGACGCAGCCCCCAGACACAATGCCAGCGCAGTCAAACTGCGCGCTGTCGTGAAAAATTTTCTGTAGTGTTGCATGCTCTACTTTCGTTAAAAGTTGAGCTTTCAGGGTACTTGCTGCATGTGACAAACACGCGTCAGTTGTTTGACAAAACAAAGACAGGCCAGCACCAGCAGTTAATTGGGAAAGTGGAACACCTTGTCTTCTAGCGCAGGCAATGGCGGCATGTTGCGGCCATAAATGCGGCGGATACGCTCGGCAATGGGCGGGTGGTTGTCTGACCAAGTTGGCCGCTCAGTGCCAAATTGCGTATCGGCATCGGCATGGCTTGCGGCATTGCCTGCTGTAGTGCTTGTATTGCCCAGCAGCCACATGTGCTGCACAGCAGGGTGGGTAAAACGCAATGCGCCGCTGCCCGCCAAAGCCATGCGCTGGGCTTTGCGCAGCGCGCCGCCCAAGCCCTCTTTGCTGCGCGTGTATTGCAGGGCGCGGGCATCGGCTAAAAACTCACGCTGGCGCGCCACTGATGCGCGAAGCCAGCGCCCAGCCAGCCAACCCAATGCGCCCACGCCCATAATCACTGCACCGGGAATTGATTTGCCTGTGCGGTTGCCGTCGTCATCGGGTTCACACAGCTTTTGGCCAAAGTTAAACACCATTTCCAAACCAAACACCATGCCAGACAAACGCATATTCAGCCGCGTGTCGCCTTCGCGGATATGCGCCAGTTCATGCGCCATCATGCCTTGCAACTCCTCGCGCGTTAGCTGCTCCAGCGCGCCGCGCGTGATGGCAATCACCGCGTCGTCTTCGTCCCAGCCAGCGGCAAAAGCGTTGATGCTTTCCTCGCGGTCAAGCACCATCAACTGCGGCGCTTGCATGCGCGAGGCAATCAGCAGCTCTTGCAAAACATTGTCAAGGCCTGACTCTAGCGCTCGGCTTTCCCACAGCTCTCGCGCCCCCACGCGCCTTGCCAATTTTTCCCCGCCTTGTGACAAATTGGACGACTCTATCCACCAACCACCCAGCACAAAACCCAGTGTGACCACGGTGTTGACAGTGAAAAAATACGCGGGGTAGCCAATGCCCGCTCGCTGCAGCGGCCACCACATGAGGGCCAAGCCCGCGTTCACTGCCAGCACCAAACACAGCACCGTCAAGGCAAACAGCAGCACCAGTTTGCGGGTTTGCGCCCGCGCTTTTTCTTGGGCGCTGAAAATACTCATAAAGAAATAGATTTACATTTGCACGCGCGGCGCGGCACGCTCTTGGGCGTTTTGGGTCGACTGCAGCATGGCAGCCGCACTGAATCCGCATATTTTGGCTACCACCAAGTCTGGAAAAGCCTGCACCGCGTTGTTGAACTCCAGCACCACATCGTTGTAGGCTTGGCGGGCAAAGCCCACGCGGTTTTCGGTGCTTGAGAGCTCCTCTTGCAAATCGCGCACCGTTTGGTCAGCCTTGAGTTCGGGATACGCCTCCACCACCGCCATCAGCCTGCCCATGCTACCGCCCAGCGCCTGCTCGGCCACCGCCAGCGCGCCCACGGCCAGCGCATCGGAGGGTGCGCTGCGCACCGCCTGCGCGGCCGCGCTGGCGTTTTGGCGCGCGGTCATCACGGCAGTGAGTGTTTCGCGCTCGTGGCTGAGGTATTTTTTGGCAATTTCCACCAAGTTGGGGATCAAATCATGGCGGCGCTTGAGCTGCACGTCGATTTGGCCAAACGCATTGGCAATTTCGTTGCGCCTGCGCACCAAGCCGTTGTACGCCACTACAAACCACACAAGCAGCGCAATGGCAAGGCCTAAAGCGATTCCAGCAGATACTGACATGGTCAAACTCCTGTAAATACTGCATTTTTACACCAAAAGGGACTGGTTCGGCATATAATTGAAAGCTTGCTGGCAAAACCCGCCGCCGGTGCACCTTTTAAAGGCGGGAAACCCGCTAAATGCCTGAGGGCTTGATCTACTCTCACCCGCATTTGGCACAATACTCCTTATCACTAGATGACAACGATTCGTGTTAAAGAAAATGAGCCCTTTGAAGTGGCTCTGCGCCGTTTCAAGCGCACCATTGAAAAACTCGGCCTATTAACTGACTTGCGCGCGCGCGAGTTTTATGAAAAGCCAACGGCTGAGCGTAAACGCAAAAAAGCGGCTGCTGTCAAGCGCAATTACAAGCGCATTCGCAGCATGCAGTTGCCCAAGAAACTCTACTAATTTGTAGCGTTTTCTGCGCAAAGCAAAAGCCGCCCAGAGGCAACTCTGCGCGGCTTTTTTAATCATTTTTGCATTGTTTAGGCCTCGCGCTGTACGACCTGTCGTTTTAAATGGCCTATTGTTTTAGGCGATACTTATACACGCAGCGTGCAGCCCTTGCGTCCATCCCTTTATTTTTGGAGTAAACCATGAACCTCAAAGAGCAAATCACCGAAGACATGAAAACCGCCATGCGCGCCAAAGACAGCGAGCGCTTGGGCACTGTGCGCCTCTTGCTGTCTGCTATGAAGCAAAAAGAAGTCGATGAGCGCGTGGTGCTAGACGATGCCATGGTGATTGCCATTGTGGACAAACTCATCAAGCAGCGCAAAGACTCGGTGGCGGCTTACGAGCTGGCCAAGCGCCAAGATTTGGCCGACAAAGAAAGTGCCGAGATTGTGGTGCTGCAAGCCTATTTGCCTGCGCGCCTGAGTGCCGACGAGGTGCTGGCGCAAGTGAAAGCCATCACCGCCAGCTTAGTCACCGAGCTAGGCCGCTCTGTGGGTCCAGCCGACATGGGCAAAGTGATGGGCGCTGCCAAAGCTGCGCTGGCTGGTAAAGCCGAAATGGGACAGGTGTCGGCGGCGGTGAAAGCAGCGTTGGCGGGGTAAGCGCCCATTGTTGTTTAGCTCTTGGCAGCTAGTGGTTGCGAACTAGCTAGTTGGCAGCAAGCATTCGGCAAAAAACTCTCAAAGACTAGCTGCCCGCCAGCTTCATGCGGTTGATCAAAATAGAGCCTACGGTTTTCGCGCCGTAGTTGTAGGCATCTGCGCCCACGGCTTCTATGCCGATCAGCATGTCTTTCATGTTGCTGGCAATGGTGATTTCTTGCACTGGGAAGGCGATCACACCGTTTTCTACCCAAAAACCACTCGCGCCGCGCGAATAATCGCCTGTGACGTAGTTCAGGCCAGAGCCCATCAGCTCGGTGACGAACAAGCCCGTGCCGAGTTTTTGTAGCATGGCGGGCAAATCGTCAGCGGCTTGCGTTTGGCGTGATGTGAGCACCAAGTTGTGCGAGCCGCCTGCATTGCCTGTCGTGCGCATGCCCAACTTGCGGGCGCTGTAGGAGCTTAAAAAATAGCCCTGCACGCGGCCAGCATCCACCACTTTGCGGGCTTTGACTTTCACGCCTTCGTCGTCAAAAGGCGAGCTGCCTTTGCCGCCCAATACATAGGGGTCTTCGCTGATGTCTATCCATTTGGGGAACACGCGCTTGCCCAAGCTGCCTTCTAAAAACGTGGTTTTGCGGTAAAGCGCACCACCGCTGATGGCTTGGGTGAAGCTGCCCAGAAGGCCTGCGGCCATGGTGGACTCAAACAGCACAGGGCATTGCGTGGTGGCAATTTTGCGGGACTTGAGCCGCGACAAAGCGCGCTCTGCCGCGTAGCGCCCCACCGCCTCGGGGCTGGCCAAATCGGCCGCATTGCGCATGGAGCTGTACCAGCCGTCGCGTTGCATATCGGCCCCCTTGCCTGCAATGGGTGCCACGCTCAGCGAATGGCGCGAGGAGGCGTAACCACCCCTGAAGCCCTTTTGCCCACCGCGCATATGCCCGGCAAAAAAGTGGCTTTGCTGGGCCGATACGCCAGCGCCCTCGGAGTTGGTGATCTTCTTGCTAGTAGACAGCGCCGCCGCCTCGCAGCGCAACGCCACTTCAATGGCCTGCGCGCTGTTAATGGCCCAGGGGTGAAACAAATCGAGCTCGGGGTGGTCGTGCGCCACGTCGTCTAAATCGGGCAGGCCTGCAAAGCTGTCTTCGGCGGTGAATTTGGCGATGTCATAGGCCGCTTGCACGGTTTGCTCAATGGCTTTTTGCGAAAAATCAGAGGTGCTGGCATTGCCGCGTTTTTTACCCAAATACACGGTCACGCCCAGCGATTTGTCGCGGTTGCGTTCCACATTTTCTAGCGCGCCCATGCGCGATGACACCGACAGGCCGCAGCCTTCGGAGGCTTCGGCGGCTGCATCGGATGCGCCGAGTTTTTTGGCATGTTTTAGCGCGCTGTCAACCAAGCCTTCAAACGTGGCTCGGGAGTAGCTGAAACCGTGCTGGGGGCTGTCCTTGGATTTGGCTTTGGATTGGCTGGAAATGGTGTTTTTTTGCATAGGCCTTGATCATAGCAGGCTCAGGGCCTATTTTTAAGGTTTTTGAACCTGATGTCAGCGTCATATGGTCATAGTTTGCTATTTTTATATGAGCAATTAGCGTTTGGTGTGTTTGCTTTCCCAGAGTTTCGTTCCACTTTGGTTGGTTGCTGCATAGTCTTTTGCGTTTGATGCGCCTGTTTCGCTCTGCGTTGGTTGGCTGCGGCCTAGCCTTGTGTGCCTGCTGGATAAATTATGCGCAATGCGCGCGAAGTTCCGAAGTATTAGGCTACCTTGGCTACCACGCGGATTGCGCATAATTTCTCCATCCCGCTCACAACGCTCTCCGCCAGCGATTGGCTGGCGCGCAGGGTTGTCCTAAACCAACTCGGTCAAAGGGCGGTGGAGGATGTGTCTGTGCGCAGCGATGACTCGCGCATGCCGCAGAATCGGCATTCCAAACCACAGATGCAGCGCCAGCCCTCTTGAAACGCTACAAATGCATCTGCGCGATGAGCGGAGTCACAGACACATCCGCAACCGACCATGCCCACCAAGTTGGTTGCTGCCTAGCCTTTTGCGTTTGATGCGCCAGTTTCGCTCAATGTTGGTTGGCTGCGGCCTAGCCTTGTGTGCGTGCTGGATAAATTATGCGCAATGCGCGCGAAGTTCCGAAGTATTAGGCTACCTTTGCTACCACGCGGATTACGCATAATTTCTCCATCCCGCTCACAACGCTCTCCGCCACTAGATTGGTTAACGCGCAGGGGAGTCCTAAGCCAACTCGGTTAAAGGGCGGTGGAGGATGTGTCTGTGCGCAGCGATGACTCGCGCATGCCGCAGAATTGGCATTCCAAACCACAGATGCAGCGCCAGCCTTCTGAAAGCGCTACAAATGCATCTGCGCGATGAGCGGAGTCACAGACACATCCGCAACCGACCATGCCCACCAAGCCAGAACACAAACGCGCGTAACCACTATACCAATCAACCAGAACACAAATGCTCGCAAGTGATCATGCTAGCGCAGGAGTAAACCCAAACCTACCGGACCGGATTCTCAATATGCCCAATCCCATCAATTTCCACCCGCACAACGTCGCCAGCGCTCAAGTATTTGTGAGGCTTAAAGCCAATGCCAACGCCCACGGGCGTACCGGTGGCAATGATGTCGCCGGGGTACAGGGTGATGCCAGCTGATAGGGTTTCGATCAGGGTGGGGATGTTGAAGATCAAATCGGTAGTGCGTGCGTCTTGGCGCAGTTCGCCGTTCACGTAGCAGCGCACCGCAGTGTTCGTGCCATCGCAGGCATCGGCGCTGACCAGCCATGGCCCCATGGGGCAAAAGGTGTCAAACGATTTGCCCATGTGCCACTGCTGGTGGCGGCTTTGCCAGTCGCGGGCGGTTACGTCATTAACTATTGTGTAGCCCCAGACGTGCTGCAGCGCATGGGCAGCTTGGATGCCTTTACCGCCGCGCCCAATGATGACTGCCAACTCTGCTTCGTAATCAATAGCGTCTGACACGCCATGCGGTAACTCTATGAAGGCATTGGGTCCGACCACGCACTCTGGCACTTTGCTGAAAATAATGGGCACGGTGGGTATATCGCCACCCGATTTGGCGCTGCTGTCAAAGCCGCTGCCAGCGAATTCTTTGGCATGGGCGGTGTAGTTTTTGCCTACGCAAAAAATATTGCGCCTTGGCTTGGGAATCGGCGCGGTGAGCGTCACACTGGCCAAATCAATAGGGTCACCCAAAGGCGGCAGCTCGCCGCCTTGCGCCAGCAGCTCAACAATTGGCAGCGCGCCCAATGCGGCCACATGCATGGGCAACACGAAAGGCGTGACGGTTTGGCAGTCGGCACTCACAAGGCCAACAGAGGGAATTTTGTGGTGCAAAAAGGCGGCGATTTTCATGGCGTGAAGGCTGGCAAATGGTGGAGAAATAAAGCGCTTACGATGCCACGGAAATACCGTTGACCTAGGTGGAAAATACGTAGGACTATAAGAAAAATATGCCCTACGATGATGCGCATACCAAGCAGTTTATACCGCTGCAAAACCTCCAGAAAGAGACACTATGATGCAACGCCGTAGCGCACTGACACAGCTGGCCGCCTGCTTGGGCGGTAGCGCATTTTTATCGCCTTTTGCTTTGCATGCGCAGGCGGCGTGGCCAAGCCGCGCTATCACCATGGTAGTGCCGTTTCCGCCCGGTGGCTTGGCAGACCTGGTAGCGCGGCCGGTGGCCGAAGCCATGGCGCGTGAACTAGGCCAGCCGGTGGTGATTGAAAACAAAGCCGGCGCGGGCGGCGGCATTGGCATGGGCGTGGCGGCAAAGTCTAAGCCCGATGGCTACACCATTTTGCTAGCGCTCTCCTCGCTCACCGTGATTCCCGAGGCCGATGCACTGCTGGGTCGCGCCCCGCTGTTCACCCTGCCCGATCTGCGCCCGCTGGCGCGCTTCACCGCCGACCCCACCGTGCTGGCGGTGCGCGCCGATGCGCCTTGGAAAAACCTGCAAGACTTCATCAACGATGCCAAGCGCCGCCCCGGTGCGATCAACTACGGCTCATCGGGCACCTATGGCACTATGCATGTGCCCATGGAGATTTTGGCGCAAACCGCTGGCGTGAAAATGGCGCATATTCCGTTCACCGGCGCGGGCCCTGCCGTGGTGGCGCTGCTGGGCGGGCAGATTGATGCGGTGTCCTCAGGGCCTGCCACCGTGTTGCAACACATCAAAGCGGGCAAGCTGCGCGCGCTGGGCCATTGGGGAAATACCGCCCTGGCATCATTGCCCGAAGTGCCTAGCCTCAAAGACTCTGGGCAGCAGGCCGAATACGCGCAGTGGTCGGGCTTGTTTGTGCCATCGGCCACACCCGAGCCCATTGCCCAGCGCCTGCGCGCCGCCGCCAAAGCTGCGGGGCTGGATGTCAAGGTGAAAGAAGTGATTGGCAATGCGGGCAGCCCCGTGCAGTACTTAGACGCGCCTGAGTTTGAAAAATACGTGCAGGCCGATGCGCAGCGCATGGCAGGTGTGGTTAAGCGCATGGGGCGTTTAGAATAGATTATTAGTATTTTTTTAGAGGTTTTTATGCACAATGTCACCGTCATACGGTCATGTATTGCTCTATTTTTAGTAGCGTTTAGCAATTTAGCATTTGCCCAAACCTACCCCACCCGGGCCGTCAAAATCATCGTGCCCTTTGCCACAGGCGGCCCGGCTGACAACTATGCCCGCTTCATGGCCATACGCCTGCAAGAGGCGTTGGGCCAGCCTTTTGTGGTGGACAACAAGCCCGGCGCTGGCTCGGTGATTGGCACCGACGTGGCGGCCAAATCCCCCGCTGACGGTTACACCCTGCTGCTCATGAGCAATGCCCACACGGTTAACGAAAGCCTGATTCCCAACAAGCCCTTTGCCCTGATGCGCGACTTTGTAGCCATTGCGCCGATTAACTACTCAGACTTGGTGCTGGTGGCCAACCCAGCCGTGCCTGAGAGCAATGTCAAAGACCTGATCAAGCGCGCCGCCGCCCAGCCGGGCAAGATCAACTACGCCTCTAGCGGGCCGGGCACGCCCTACCACATGGCGGGGGAATTGTTCAAAAACATGGCTGGGGTGTATTTGGTACACATCCCCTACCGAGGCAGCTCGGGAGCGCGCACCGACATACTAGGCGGCCAAGTGGACATCATGTTTGACGCGCTAACCACCATGACCGAGCAAATCCGCGCTGGCAAGGTCAAAGCGCTGGCCACCACGGGCAAAACCCGCTCAGCCGTGCTGCCCGATGTGCCCACCGTGAGCGAATCGGGCGTGCCCGGCTATGAAGCCACGATTTGGCTGGGCCTGATGGCACCCAAAGGTACGCCCAAGGCTGTGGTAGATAAACTCAATGAAGCCATCGTCAAAATTGCTAGCCGAGCAGATGTGAAGCAAGCTTGGGCCAAACAGGGCGCAACGGCGATGGCCATGAGCCCCGAAGCTTTTGACAAATACGCCAGAGACGACGTGGCCAAGTGGGCCAAGGTCATCCAATCGGCCGGCATCAAGGTGGACTAGAGGCATGACTACCCTGCACATTCTCAGCGGCGGCGCGGCCTTTGGCCTGGTTTCTAAACTTGAGGCACAGTTTGCTGGCGAATCGGGCTGCAAACTGAGTGGCACCTACAACGCCGTGGGCGTTATGCGCGACCAACTCCTGTCTGGCGCGCCCTGCGACGTGGTGATTTTGACCGCAGCCCTGATCGCCCAGCTAGAAGCCAGCGGCCATGTGCGCGCTGGCAGCGCCAGAAATCTAGGCGTGGTGAAAACTGGCATAGCAGTGAAAGCAGGTGATGCACAGCCAGATGTCAGCACCCCAGCCGCCCTTAAAGCCGCGCTGCTGGCCGCCAAGGGCATCTATTTCCCAGACCCCATCAAGGCTACAGCAGGCATCCACTTCATGCGCGTGCTGGGCGAGCTTGGTATTGCCGATGAAGTAGCCCCCCGCCTGCGCCCCTACCCCAATGGCGCAACCGCCATGGGCGAAATGGCCACATGCAGCGAGGCTGGTTTGATAGGCTGCACCCAAGTCACCGAAATTTTGTATACCCAAGGTGTCAAACTGATTGCCGCGCTGCCAGCCGATTTTGAGCTGGCCACCACCTACACCGCTGGCGTGAGCAGCCAAGCGGCGCATCCCGCGCAGGCTGCGGCGCTGCTGGAGTTGCTGTGCAGCGATGGGGCGGCTGCTGTGCGGCTTAGTGGTGGGTTTGAAGGATAAAAACGCCAGATGATAAATTTGCTAGAATGGTCATCTAGATAGTCATCAAAGTGAGAATCCTATGGGTGCATACAGCGTTGCAGAGACCAAGGCGCAATTGAGCGCATTGCTACAAGCAGTCGAGCTTGGGGAAGAAGTTACCATTACCCGCCGTGGGGTGGCAGTGGCAACCCTCAATCCTGTGAAAAAGCTTGCTAGCCCCATCGACTGGGAGCGCATCCGTGCCTGCCAACAGCGCACGAGCATCAAAAAATCAACCAAGCCGCGTGACTGGACAGCATTGATCAGCGATATGCGCGGCGAAATTTAGACCCATAGCCCACGCATATGGCCTTGGTCTACTTTGACACCTCAGTCATTTTTTCGCTGCATATTTTAGATACAAACACTGAAAAACTCACTGAAATCAGCAGCAAACTTCGCGGCGGTTTTGCGATAAGCGCATGGACGCGCACCGAAATTGCCAGTGCGCTGGGCATCATGGTGCGCCGCAAAGACTTATCGGCAATGGACGCACATGCCGCCTTTAAAGACATGCAAGCTTTTTGCAACAAAGCACAAAACCTGCCCGTCACAGCTGCTGCCTACGACTTGGCTACCCGTTGGATGCAAAATTTTGATTTAGGCCTGCGCGCTGGCGATGCGCTGCATGGTGCGATTTGCAAACTCAACAAAGCCCAACTTTTCAGCGCGGATCATGGCTTAGTCAAAGCCATGCAACACTTGGGGCAAAAGCCTCTGGTGTACAGCTAGCACCTCAATTAAGCAGCCAACCCACCAAACACCCGCACACGCGGCGCAATACGAGAGAGTAAATCGCGCGTAGCAACCCGCATGTCAAATTCGGTTTGTAAATTTAACCAAAACCGCGCATCCATCTTAAAAAACAGCCCTAAACGCAGCGCCGTATCAGCTGTGATTGGGCGGGCACTGTTGACAATATCGCTGATGCGACTGGGCGGTACATCAATGTCAGCTGCCAATTGGCGGGCGCTGATTCCCATAGGCTTCATAAAATCCTCAAGCAAAATCTCGCCCGGATGGATTTCCTCTAGGCGCTCTGCTGTAGTTTTTTTAGCCTTCATTTCCATTTAATTCTCCTCAGTGGTAATCCACAATTTCCACGTGCTGCGGGCCATCGGCCTGCCAGACAAAGCACACACGCCACTGGGCGTTGATGCGAATGCTGTACTGCCCTGCGCGGTTGCCATGCAGCGCTTCCAATTGGTTGCCGGGCGGTATCCGCAAACTTTGCAAGTCTGGTGCAGCGTGTTGTTAACAAGCTAGCGACGCGTTTTATTTGTTTCAGACGCGCTATCTCCCTCAATCGAGCTTAATCCCCAAATCCACCGCCAGCTTGATCCACACGGGCACGACGCTTTCCCATTCTTTTCGTGTCTGCTGCAGGTTCATGGGTTTGTTGGGAATAGCGAATGATTCGCGCAGTTTGATGGCGCGCTCGCTGTTGGCACCTGACACCACCACGCGGGAGATGGCTTGCAACACAGCTTCGGGCGTGCCTGCGGGGGCTAAGAGCGGCAGGCCACCTTCTAGGGGAACTAATCGGCCACCAATACCCTGCTCTACCAGCGTGGGCACCTCTGGCAGCTTGGGCGAGCGGTAGCTGCCTGTAACACCAATGGGGCGCACCCCACGCGCAGCCACGGTGGCAAACGACTGGTAGCTGCCCACTGCAATTTGGATTTGACCTCCGGCCAAGTCCACCCACATGGGCGACTCGCCACGGTAGTGGACAGAGACGATTTTGGTGCCTTCGTTGCGGTTGGTTTGGTCAGCCAACATGTGGGGAATAGAACCGGGCGCATAAGTGCCCATCGAGGCATTGTTGGTTTTGGCCCATTCGATGAATTCGCGCATGGTTTTGGCAGGCACTTTCTCGGGCACGCCCACCACCAAGGGGCCCGAGGGGTACACCGCAATGGGCGCCAAGTCTTTGTCCAAGTTGTAAGGTAGCTTCGAATACAGCACACGGTTTTGCCAGACCGTGCCTGAGGTGGTCATGAGCAGGGTGTAGCCGTCGGCGGGGGATTTGGCTACATGGTCAATCGCAATCACTGCGCCCGCACCGGGCTTGTTTTCAACCACCGCCGACACACCCAGCGCAGTGCTAAGTTGCTCGGCCAGCATGCGGGCATACGCATCGGTCAACCCGCCAGGCGGGAAGGCCACCACAATGCGGATCGGCTTGGCTGGCCATTTGTCGCTTTGCGCCTGCGCGCTAGGCAGGAGCGTGCCCGCGCCCAGCGCTGCGCTGACTGATAAGAAATCACGGCGGGAAGTATTTTGAGAATCTGACATGCGATGCACCTAGAAATGGGGGTGCGCAAAGTCTAGCAGTGACGCAGGCAAATGGTGCTGGGGCTTACCCCCAATGCTGATCAGACTAAGCAATCCCTTTCGGACAAGCCTATCCTGCTCGGACAAGCCTATCCTGCTCGAACAAGCCTATTACGTTCGGGCTGAGCTTGTCGAAGCCTTCGCGAGCCCATCGACAAGCTCAGGACGAAAGGTGACCAACGAACGGCACTCAATGCGCTTTGTCCCAATTAGCGCCCACCCCCACCTCGGCCAAAAGCGGCACTTTGAGCTGGGCCACATTTGCCATGATGCGGGGGATCTCTAGCTTCATCCACTCCACTTCGGTATCGGGCACTTCAAACACCAGCTCGTCGTGCACTTGCATGATCATCTTGGTGGCGCGCTGCTCGGCATCGAGTATGCGCTGCACCTCGTTCATGCTCAGTTTGATCAAATCGGCTGCTGTGCCTTGCATGGGCGCGTTGATAGCGGCGCGCTCTGCGCCTGCGCGGCGCGGGCCGTTGGGTGAGCTGATTTCGGGCAAATACAGGCGGCGGCCAAATACCGTCTCCACATAGCCTTTGCTTTTGGCCGACTGGCGCGTGTCGTCCATGTATTGCTTCACGCCGGGGTAGCGGGTGTAATAGCGCTCGATGTAGTTTTTGGCCGCCGTGTTGTCAATGCCCAAATTACGCGCCAAACCAAAGGCGCTCATGCCGTAAATCAGGCCAAAATTAATCACCTTGGCGTAGCGGCGCTGCTCGGTGCTCACCTCGTCGGGCGTGACACCAAAAATCTCAGAGGCGGTGGCGCGGTGCACATCCATGCCGCTGTGAAAAGCGTGCAAAAGCGCCGCGTCGCCGCTGATGTGCGCCATGATGCGCAGCTCAATTTGGCTGTAATCGGCGCTGGCAATCACGCTGCCCGCAGGCGCCACAAAAGCCTCGCGCACGCGCCTGCCCTCGGGCGTGCGGATGGGGATGTTTTGTAAGTTAGGGTCGTTGCTGGATAAACGACCAGTGACTGCCACGGCTTGCGCATAATGCGTGTGCACCCTGCCCGTGCTGGGCTGGGCCAATTGGGCGAGCTTGTCGGTATAGGTGCCTTTGAGTTTGGACAGGCTGCGGTGCTCCAAGAGCTTGGCGGGCAGCGGGTAGTCTTCGGCTAATTTTTCTAATACCTCCTCGTCGGTGCTGCGCGCGCCGGTGGCGGTTTTTTTGATCACTGGCATGCCCAGTTTGTCAAAAAATATTTCGCCCAACTGCTTGGGGCTGGCCAAATTAAACAGCTGACCTGCTATCTCGTAAGCCTGCGTTTCTAGCTGCAATATGCGCTGACCCAGCTCATGGCTTTGCGTGGCCAGCGTGGGTGCGTCGATTAACACGCCGTTACGCTCAATGCGGAATAGCGCCTCACTGCTCTTGATTTCTAGCTCGTAAATAAATAGCAACTTAGCATCCGCTTGCAGCTGCGGCCACAGCGCCAAATGCACATCCAGTGTTTGGTCAGAATCCTCGCAGGAGTATTCGGCGGCTTTGGCCACGTCCACTTGGTCAAAGCCAATTTGGTGCGCACCCTTGCCGCAGAGGTCTTCGTAGCTGATGCCTTTTCGCCCCACATGGCGCTCGGCTAGGCTACTCAGGCCATGCGGTTTGTGTACCTCTAGCACATAGCTTTGCAGCATGGTGTCATGCGCATAGCCCCGCACTTCTATGCCGTGGTTGGCTATCACATGGCGGTCGTATTTGATGTGTTGACCCAGCTTTTTGTGCGCAGGGTTTTCTAGCCACGGCTTGAGCTTGGCCAATACATCGTTAATGGGCAGTTGCTCAGGCGCATCGGGCCCTGTGTGCGCCAGCGGGATATAAGCCGCCTCGCCCGGGGTCACGCTCAGGCTAATGCCGACGATTTGGGCGCGCATTTCCACCAGCGAGGTGGTTTCGGTGTCGATGGCGGTGAGCTCGGCTTTACTTATTTTGTCCAGCCACGCATCAAAAGCTGGCCATGTGAGGATGGTTTCGTAGGATTTAGTGGTGGCCTGTGATGCAGCTGGGGTGGTGGGCTCAGCGGCTTCGTCAAAGAGGCCAGGGTTGGTATTGGGCTGCCCTAGGGCAGGCTCAGGGCGAACGGA
The DNA here is from genome assembly GCA_043728315.1 of Polaromonas sp. Taxonomy (GTDB): domain Bacteria; phylum Pseudomonadota; class Gammaproteobacteria; order Burkholderiales; family Burkholderiaceae_C; genus JAAFIP01. The sequence continues at coordinate 16,554 of JAYTMT010000331.1, forward strand.
GCTGAGGTCAGCGCGAACGGAATTAGCGCCCGCGCCTTGCCCTGCTGCGCCAGACTTGCCACCCAAGCTCGCCGCCATGCCTTTAAACCCGTATTTTTGATAAAAATCAAGCAATGTCACCGTCGCACCGTCGTTTAGTACTATCGAATCCATAGTGGGCAGGCTGGGCACATAAGCCGACAAATCGCAGTCAGTTTTAATGGTGAGCAGCGCCCGCGCTTTGGGCAGCCAGTCCAGCGCTTTGCGCAAATTCTCGCCCGCCACGCCTTTGATCTCGCCTGCGCGGGCCACCAAATTGTCTAAATTGCCGTATTCAGCCAGCCACTTAGCAGCAGTTTTTGGGCCCACTTTTTCCACGCCGGGCACGTTGTCCACCGTGTCGCCCACCAAGTTTTGGTAATCTAGCATCAGGCTGGGCGGTACGCCAAATTCTGCCGTCACGCCCGCCACGTCGCGGCGTTTGCCGTTCATGGTGTCGATGATGGTGATGCGCTCGTTCACCAACTGGCTCAAATCCTTGTCGCCGCTGGATATCACCACGTCCATGCCCCGCTCTGCCCCCAGCCGCGCCAGCGTGCCCAGCACGTCGTCAGCCTCCACCCCGGGCATGGTGATTACCGGCCAGCCCAGTAGCCCAATCACCTCATGAATCGGCGCAATCTGCGCCCGCAAATCCGGCGGCATAGGCGAGCGCGTGGCCTTGTAGTCAGGGTATAAATCGTCCCGAAACGTGCCGCCCGGCGCATCAAACACACACACCGCATACCGCGCCGGAAACTCCTTGCGCAGGGAGGCCATCATGTTGATAATGCCGCGAATCGCCCCGGTGGGCGCGCTGGTCGGGTCGCCCGGCACAGCCCGCAAATCGGGCATGGCATGGAAGGCGCGGTAGAGGTAGCTGGAGCCATCTACCAGCAAGAGGGTGTTTTCGGG
>JAYTMT010000332.1:0-12123 GCA_043728315.1 Polaromonas sp.
GTCATACTGCGCTACTATTTATATAGTAATTTACAAACAACGAATCACGTGTCTGCGGGTTTAAAACCTCAATGCGAGCATAGCCCGATCAGCGTTTTGGATTTCGCATACGACCGATTTCTGGTACTCCAGCATGAGGGAGTGTGCGAAATCCAAAACGCTGATCGGGAGCGCAAAACGCAGGGATAGCCAAAACACTGTTCGAGTTGACTTAAAACTAATCGGATGGCCCGCCAACGCTAGGCCGTAGCACAGCACGGTGGCTAGAAGCATCCAGAAACCCACTTTTCAAATAAAATTTGCACAATGTCAGCGTCATATGGTCATACCTTGCTATGATTAGTGCAGTATTTAAACTTTGAAAGCAGCGATTATGTTTAACTTCAACTGGTCAGCCACCGAGAAAAAAGTCGCCCGCACGCTGTATGACGCTGCCGTGCAAAACGAGTTGGCGCAGATCATGGCTGAGTTCAAGCGGCTCGCTGCTGCGGCGGCTGAGCCCTCTGACATGTGGGATCTAGAGGATTGGCTGCTGGACAAGCGCAGGGCTTTTGACGAAAAATACGATTACCGCTATTCGGTGCTCATTGGGGTCTTTGGCCGCTTGCTGGCCCAAGGCCGCGTCACATTGGCGCAATTAGCGCCTTTGCAAGCAGACAAAGTTGCGGCCATTAAACATACGGCCGACTGGATTCAAGCGAACATGCACAAGGAATAAATCCTCGGCCATATGCAATTTTCAAAGTCACGCGGATGAATTACACTGAAAGGGTGTAGCGAAGAATTATGAATACTTTTATTTTAATATTTGACTGCATTGCATGAAAAATCAACCCAATAGGAGAAACACATGAAGCAATACACAGCTGAGTTTTTAGGCACATTTTGGCTTGTTTTGGGCGGCTGCGGCAGCGCGGTGCTGGCGGCGGCTTTTCCGATGGTGGGCATTGGCTTGCACGGGGTGTCGCTGGCTTTTGGCCTCACGGTGTTGACCATGGCCTTTGCCATTGGCCATATTTCTGGCTGCCATTTGAATCCTGCGGTGTCGATTGGCTTGTGGGCGGGCGGGCGCTTTCCTGCGGATAAATTGCTGCCCTACATTGGCGCGCAGGTGCTGGGCGGCATTGCGGCCGGTGCGGTGCTTTACGTCATTGCCAGTGGCGCGCCGGGTTTTGATGTATCCAAAGGCTTTGCGTCTAATGGCTACGGCGCGCATTCGCCCGGTGGCTATTCGCTCTTGGCGGCTTTGGTCACTGAAGTGGTCATGACCATGTTCTTTTTGCTGGTGATTTTGGGCGCTACCGACAAACGCGCGCCTGCTGGTTTTGCGCCGATTGCCATTGGTTTGGCACTCACCCTCATCCACCTGATCAGCATTCCAGTGACCAACACATCGGTGAACCCTGCCCGTAGCACGGGTGTGGCACTGTTAGTGGGCGGCTGGGCCGTGCAGCAGCTGTGGCTGTTTTGGGTAGCCCCCATCGTGGGCGCGATACTAGGGGCAGTTACCTACAAATTCATTGCCAGCGAAGAGAAATAAACCGCTTAGCAGGCTTAAAACCTAGGCTTGCCCTAGGTTTTTTTTCGCCTTGTAAGCCATTGACTTGCTGCATTGCAATAGAATTCACGTTTACCCGCATACTCGGGTGTTGGCAGAGTTACCCAGCAGTTACCAAAAACAAACTACAGGCACCACCTCCATGAGCGACACAGCTTCATCCCCCGCGAAACGCCCCGAGTTTCGCAACATCAACGCTTTCAAAGACCTCCCCACCTACCGCCTCCCCGTGGCTGGCTTGGTGTCCATCTTGCACCGCATCAGCGGCGTCATCATGTTTGTGCTGATGCCTTTCATTATTTGGATGTTTGACAAATCCATTTCCTCGGAAATCTCCTACGCGAAATTCCGCGCCGCATTCAACGTGGGCATGCTGGGTTTGCCAGGCGTGGTTTGGAAAATCTTGGCTTTGGCACTGGTGTGGGCATTCATGCACCACCTGATTGCGGGTTTGCGCCATTTGTGGATGGACGCGCGCCATGCGGTGAGCAAAGAGTTTGGCAAAAGCTCGGCCATAGTGACCTTGGTGCTCAGCTTGCTGCTAACGCTCCTGCTCGCCTTGAAAATATTCGGTGCTTACTAATCGACAAACAGGAACAACAAAATGGCTGTTAATTACGGATCAAAACGCATCGTAGTCGGTGCCCACTATGGCTTGCGTGACTGGCTCAGCCAGCGCGTTACAGCGGCGCTGATGGCGCTGTACACCTTTATTTTGCTGGGCCAAGTGCTCTTCATGCGTGGCGCGATTACTTACGAAAAATGGGCAGGTATTTTTGCCAGCCAGTGGATGAAGGCATTCACCTTTGTCATCATCGTGGCCCTGCTCTACCACGTGTGGGTGGGCATGCGCGATATTTTCATGGACTACATCAAGCCGCTGGCGCTGCGCCTAGGCCTGCAAGTGGCCGCTATTGTGTGGCTGGTAGGCTGCGCGGGCTGGGCCATCCAAGTGCTGTGGCGCATGTGATTTGCCCAACTGCACACTATTTCAAAATTTGAGCAAAACAAACATGGCAACTATTTCTAAACGCAAATTCGACGTCGTGATCGTTGGCGCTGGCGGCTCTGGCATGCGCGCATCGCTGCAGCTGGCCCGTGCCGGCCTGAACGTGGCGGTATTGACCAAAGTATTCCCCACCCGCAGCCACACCGTGGCCGCGCAAGGCGGCATTGGCGCGTCGCTGGCCAATATGTCTGATGACAATTGGCATTACCACTTTTATGACACCGTCAAGGGCTCAGACTGGCTGGGCGACCAAGATGCCATCGAATTCATGTGCCGCGAAGCGCCCAAAGTGGTCTATGACCTTGAGCACATGGGCATGCCTTTTGACCGCAACCCCGATGGCACGATTTACCAGCGCCCATTTGGCGGCCACACCTCTAACTATGGTGAAAAATCCGTGCAACGCGCTTGCGCCGCCGCTGACCGCACGGGCCACGCCATGCTGCACACCTTGTACCAGCAAAACCTGAAAGCCAAAACCACCTTCTTTGTCGAGTGGATGGCGCAAGACCTGATCATGGATGCCGACGGCGACTGCGTGGGCGTAACCGCCATTGAAATGGAAACTGGTGAGACGCATATTTTTGAAGGCAAAACCACGCTCTTGGCCACAGGTGGTGCAGGCCGTATTTTTGCTGCGTCGACCAATGCCTTCATCAACACTGGCGACGGCTTGGGCATGGCCGCCCGCGCCAAGCTGGCGCTGGAAGACATGGAGTTTTGGCAATTTCACCCCACAGGCGTAGCCGGTGCGGGCGTGTTGCTCACCGAAGGCTGCCGTGGTGAAGGCGCGATTTTGATCAACAGCAATGGCGAGCGCTTCATGGAGCGCTACGCGCCCACGCTCAAGGATTTGGCGCCACGCGATTTTGTCTCGCGCTGCATGGACCAAGAAATCAAAGAAGGCCGAGGCTGCGGGCCCAACAAAGACTATGTATTGCTCAAGCTCGACCACTTAGGCGCTGACACAGTGCACAAGCGCCTGCCTTCGGTGTATGAGATTGGCATCAACTTTGCCAACGTAGACGTGACCAAAGAGCCGATTCCCGTGGTGCCCACCATCCATTACCAAATGGGCGGCATTCCCACCAATATCAACGGCCAAGTGGTCACCCAGAAAAACGGCGCTGACAACGCAGTGGTCAACGGCCTGTATGCAGTGGGCGAATGCTCCTGTGTGAGCGTGCACGGCGCAAACCGCTTGGGTACGAATTCGCTGCTCGATTTGCTTGTGTTTGGCCGCGCAGCAGGTAACCATATTGTGGAGTTCCACAACAAAAACAAAACACACAAAGCGCTGCCTGCCGATGCCGCTGACCTCACTTCCTCACGCCTAGCCCGACTAGACAGCGCCAAAGACGGTGAATACGCACAGGTGGTGGCCAACGACATTCGCGCTGCCATGCAGCTGCATGCAGGCGTTTTCCGCACCCAAGCCAGCATGAACGAAGGCGTGCAGAAAATCGCCGACCTGCGCGAGCGCGTCAATGCGATTGGCCTCAAAGACAACTCCAAAATCTTCAATACCGCACGCATTGAAGCTCTAGAAGTAGACAATTTGATTGAGTGCGCACAGGCAACCATCGTGTCCGCCGCTGCGCGCACCGAAAGCCGTGGCGCGCACTCGGTGGCCGACTACGACGACACACCCGAGTTCCCAAATGGCCGCAACGACAAAGAATGGCACAAGCACACGCTTTGGTACAAAGACAACAACACGTTGAGCTACAAAGCCGTGCAGATGAAACCACTGACTGTGGAATCTGTGCCCCTAAAAACACGTACGTTCTAAACACGCACGTTCTAAACACGCATTTTCTCAACCCACACGTTTAAAACGACCAGAGAATATCCATGGAAACACGCACCTTCAAAATTTACCGCTACAACCCCGATGCAGACGCTAAGCCGTATATGCAAACGGTCAAAGTAGAGCTCGACGGCACGGAGCGCATGCTGCTGGATGTGCTCATGAAGCTCAAAGAGCAAGACCCGAGCATTAGCTTTCGCCGCAGCTGCCGCGAAGGCGTGTGCGGGTCCGATGCCATGAACATCAATGGCAAAAACGGTTTGGCCTGCTTGACCAATATGCGCACCCTCAAAGGCGACATCACCTTAAAGCCCCTGCCAGGGCTGCCCGTGATCCGCGATTTGATTGTGGACATGACACAGTTCTTTAAGCAATACAACTCCATCAAGCCTTACTTGATGAATGACACCGTGCCGCCTGAGAAAGAGCGCTTGCAGTCGCCCGTGGAGCGTGAAGAGCTCGATGGCCTGTACGAATGCATTCTGTGCGCGAGTTGCTCCACCAGCTGCCCCAGCTTTTGGTGGAATCCCGACAAATTCGTCGGCCCCGCTGGCCTTTTGCAAGCCTACCGGTTCATTGCAGACAGCCGCGACGAAGGCACTGCTGAACGCCTAGACAATCTAGAAGACCCTTACCGCCTGTTCCGTTGCCACACAATCATGAATTGTGTGGACGTGTGCCCCAAAGGCCTGAACCCCACCAAGGCGATTGGCAAGATCAAAGAAATGATGGTTTTGCGGGCGGTGTGATGCAAACTGCGCAGATGGACGATGCTTCGCAGGTGGAGAACACCGTGTTGGTGGCAGAGCTAGACAGCCAAGCTGGCCTAGACGATGCGGCCAGCGAGCGGGCGCTGTCCAAGCTGCGCTGGCGCTCGCGCCGAGGTCTCTTGGAAAACGACCTTTTCATTGAGCGTTTTTTCACGCGCTACGCCAGTGGGCTGACCAATCGGCATGCCAACAGCTTGAATGCCCTGATGGATTTATCGGACAATGATTTGCTAGACGCGCACTTGGGCCGCAAAAGTTTGCAAGATATTCGGGCAGACTTAAACACCCCTGATGTGCAACAGATTTTGAAAATGTTAATGGAAAAAAGTTGAAGGAAAACCGCAATGAAACTCGCTGACAATAAAGCCACCCTGTCGTTCTCCAATGGCAGCCCCAGCATCGACCTGCCGGTATACAAGGGCTCAATTGGCCCGGATGTTGTTGACATCCGCAAGCTCTATGCGCAAACGGGCATGTTCACCTACGATCCTGGCTTTTTGAGCACAGCGGCCACCCAATCGGCCATCACTTACATTGACGGCGACAAAGGCGAATTACTCTACCGCGGCTACCCCATTGAGCAATTGGCCACCAACTGCGATTTTTTGGAAACCTGCCATTTGCTGCTGTACGGCAACTTGCCCAATGCCGCACAAAAATCCGATTTTGTCAGCCGCGTGACCAACCACACCATGGTCAACGAGCAAATGCAGTTTTTCTTGCGTGGCTTTCGCCGCGATGCGCATCCCATGGCCATCATGACCGGCTTGGTGGGCGCACTGTCGGCCTTCTACCATGACAGCACCGACATCAACAACCCCGAGCACCGCGACATCAGTGCCATCCGCCTGATCGCCAAAATGCCCACTTTAGTGGCCATGGCTTACAAATACAGCGTGGGCCAGCCCTTCGTTTACCCCAAAAACAACCTCAGCTACGCGGGCAACTTCATGCACATGATGTTTGCCACGCCCTGTGAAGACTACAAAGTCAACCCCGTGATTGAGCGTGCGATTGACCGCATTTTTGTGCTGCATGCCGACCACGAGCAAAACGCCTCCACTTCCACCGTGCGCCTGTGCGGCAGCTCGGGTACCAACCCGTTTGCCGCCATTGCAGCGGGCGTGGCATGCCTGTGGGGCCCAGCCCACGGCGGTGCAAATGAAGCTTGCCTGAACATGCTCGAAGACATCCAAAAAATGGGTGGGGTAGCCAAGGTAGGTGAGTTCATGGCGCAAGTCAAAGACAAATCCTCTGGCGTCAAGCTCATGGGCTTTGGCCACCGCGTGTACAAAAACTACGACCCACGTGCCAAGCTCATGCAAGAAACTTGCAAAGAAGTGCTCAACGAGCTGGGCCTGCACAACGACCCACTTTTCAAATTGGCCATGGAGTTGGAAAAAATCGCCCTAGAAGACGAATACTTCGTATCGCGCAAGCTCTACCCCAACGTAGACTTCTACAGCGGCATTGTGCAGCGCGCCATCGGCATACCAGTGAGCCTGTTCACCGCAGTGTTTGCACTGGCCCGCACCGTGGGCTGGATTGCCCAGCTCAACGAAATGATTGGCGACCCAGAATACAAAATTGGCCGCCCACGCCAGTTGTTCACAGGCGCTGAAGCACGCGACGTGCAGCCGATTGCAAAACGCTAGCCTGCGTTTTGCACGCATATAAAAAAGCCGCTTCATAGCGGCTTTTTTTTGCTTCAAAATACATAGCGCAGTATGCAGCGCTTAATTGAAATACGGGTACTATTCGACTCGGATATTCTTAGCTTTGATGAGCTTGCCAAAACGCTCAAACTCCGCTTGGTTAAAGCGCGCAAAATCATCGCCCACCAAGTTACCCGGCTCACCGCCCAAAGCCTTGATGCGTGCTTGCACATCTGGCAAGGCCATACTGCGGCGAAACTCTGCCACCAGCTGCTCTAAAACAGGTTTGGCTACGCCACCAGTGGTGTACAGGCCATACCAAGTGCTCATCTCCAGCGCTGGGAAACCCAACTCAGCGGCGGTGGGCACGTCGGGCAGCTCTGCTGAACGGGACTTGGTGGTGACAGCCAGAGCGCGCAATTTGCCACTTTTGATATGCGGCATAGCCGAGGATGTGGTGTCAAACATCATCTGCACTGCGCCGCCCATCAAATCCAGATGTGCTTGGGCACTGCCCTTGTACGGGATGTGCAGTAATTTACTGGCAATCGCATCTTCAAAAATTTCTCCGGCAATATGCTGGGTGCTGCCCGCTCCAGATGACGCATACTGAAACGTGCCCGGCTTGGACTTGATGGTGGAGACCAATTCACGCAAATCTTTGGCGGCAACCTGGCTATTGACCACCAACACGTTGGGCACTATCGCCACCAAACCAATGGCTTGGATGTTGCTCAACGGGTCATAAGCGAGTTTGATCAAATGGGGCGCTATGGCTTGACCAGTATTGGTTGCCATGAGCATGCTCGTGCCATCCGGGCTTGACTTTGCCAGCATGTCGGCAGCCAAGGTATTGGAAGCGCCTGGCTTGTTCTCCACCACCACGCTTTGCTTGAGACCGATGGCCATTTTTTCAGCCAAAAGCCGCGCCAAAACATCGGTGCCCCCACCAGCGGATGCACCCACCAAAATGCGCAGAGGTTTGGTGAAATTTTGCCCCAGCGCATACATGGGCCATAGCGCAACGGAAGGTAAGCCCACAGATACAGCGATTGATTGGGCGAGTGCCCGGCGAGAAGGGTTCATAACAACTACTCCTAAAAAATACAGAGAATCAACAAGGGAAAATAATCAGCCTTAAGCAGCCCAGCGCAATACCAAGGGATCAAGCCGCTTGGCAGTGGCCAGCAAGCCAGCGCGCACCTGTGGGTGCATGGCTGGAAAAGGGTGGCGCGGCGCTTCACAGGCAATCACACCACCGGCTTTCATCAGCGCCTTGGCCGACAAAATGCCGCCTTGGCGGTTTTCATAGTTAATCAAAGGCAACCATTTAGCATAGGCATCGGCGGCATCTTGTGTGCGACCCGCTTGCCATGCATCCATGATTTGGCGAATGCCATCGGGATACGCGCCACCTGTCATAGCGCCCGTAGCACCCGCCTCCAAGTCTGGCAGCAATGTGATGGCTTCCTCGCCATCCCACGGGCCTTCAATTGCATCACCACCCAAGGCAATCAGCTCACGCAGCTTCGATGCAGCACCCGCCGTTTCAATTTTGAAATACGCCAACTGCTCTATCTCCATGGCCATGCGTGCGAGCAAAGCCACCGGCAGTGGCGTGCCACTCACGGGCGCGTCTTGCACCATGATGGGTATCCGAATCGCATCCGACAGTTTGCTGTAAAACTCGTAAATTTTTTGCTCACCCACACGAATTGTCGCCCCATTGTAGGGCGGCATCACCATCACCATGGCAGCGCCCATGTCTTGCGCGCGGCGGCTGCGGGCGGCGCACACGCCAGTGCAGAAGTGGGTCGTGGTCACTATCACAGGCACGCGGCCATTCACATGCTCCAAAATCGCCTTGGTGAGCACTTCGCGCTCATCGTCAGACAGCACAAACTGCTCTGAGAAATTGGCCAATATAGCCAGCCCGTTGGAGCCCGCATCAATCATGAAATCCACACAGCGCAACTGGCTGGCTAGGTCTAACTCCCCCGTCTCGGTGAAGGTGGTGGGCACCACCGGAAAGACCCCTTGGTAGCGCTTGGTGATTGGTTGTTTAGCAGCCATCGCGTTCACTCTGTGATGTTGAAATCATGCAAATGCTCGGTATTCATGCTCAAGCCAAGGCCGGGCAAGTTGTCATCCAAATCGATGAAGCCATTCACCGCCACGGGCTCGCCTTTGAAGATGTAGTAAAACAATTCATTACCCACCTCTACATCGTGCATAGGGAAATACTCGCTCATGGGCGAAGCCAGCGTGCTCATGGTGAGGTGGTAGTTGTGCATTTGGCCCGCATGGGGAATCACGGGCACACTGTAGGCCTCGCACAGGGCATTGATTTTGTGCGCTGCGGTGATGCCGCCCACGCGGTTGGTGTCGTATTGCACCACGCTGATTGCTTTTTTATCGAGCAATTGTTTGAAGCCGTAGAGGCTAAATTCATGCTCGCCGCCCGATATGGGGATACTGGTTAATTGATTCAGCTCGGCATAGCCGTCAATGTCGTCGGCTATCACGGGTTCTTCCACCCAGCGGGGTTGGAATTTTTCTAGCTTTGGCAGCATGCGCTTGGCGTATTCCAAATTCCAGCCCATGTAGCATTCGAGCATCAAATCGTTGTCGTAGCCAATCACCTCGCGCAGCGCTTCTACCGCCATGAGGTTTTGCTTGACACCCTGCGTGCCGTGCGCAGGGCCGTAGCCAAAGCGCGATTTGAACATGGTGAAGCCCTGTTTCATGAACTTCTCGGCCTCGGCCTGCATGTCGGCAATGTCGGTGCGGTAGAGCTTGCTGTAGTAGCAGGGGATTTTTTCTTTGGTGCGGCCACCCAAGAGCTTGAACACGGGCTTGTTCACCGATTTGCCCAGAATGTCCCAAATGGCCAAATCCACCGCCGATATAGCTGCCATGGCAATGCCCTTGCGCCCCCATGCGTGCGATGCGCGGTACATGCGCTGCCACAGGTATTCGTAGTCCCACGGGTCTTGCCCCTGCACCAAGGGCGTGAGGTATTCGTCAATGATGGCTTTGGCGATTTTGGGCGCTAGCGCTACATTGCCCAGGCCAATGATGCCGTCGTCGGTTTCTATCTCCACCACGGTCCACGAGTGGAAACGAAAGCTGCTCATGGTCTCATTTTTAGAGTAGAGCATGTCCATGGCGTTGGAGCAAAAATTGCCCTGTGGTGGCACGGTTTTGCCCTTCCACTCGAATACTCGGGCGCGTACTGATTTGATTTTCATGGTGTTTTTAATTAATGGAGGTTTAACTGTTGGAGGCTATGCGCGCGCGCCCCATTCGGCAGGCAATGGCGAATGCGTTAGACATGGCATCTGCGTTGGCTATGCCCTTGCCCGCAATGTCATAGGCCGTGCCATGCGCAGGCGTGGTAATCGGCACAGGTAAGCCGCCCTGCACGGTCACGCCCTTGCTAAAGCCCATGAGCTTGATGGCAATCTGGCCTTGGTCGTGGTACATGGTGACTACCGCTTGGTACAGCCCGTCGCGGGCTTTGAGAAATACCGTGTCTGCGGGGAATGGCCCATCCACCGCAAAGCCCGCCTCGCGCAAGGCTTTGACTGCGGGTTCAATGGTGTCAATCTCTTCGCACCCACAGCTGCCGCCATCGCCCCCGTGCGGGTTGAATGCGGCCACCGCCACTTTGGGCGCTGGGTTGCCACTGGCCTGCAGCGAGCGGTAAATCAGCTTGGTGGCCTCCACGATGCGCTCCTTGCTGAGCATTGCCGCTGCGTCTTTAAGCGGTATGTGGGACGAGACCCGCGCTGTCCACAAATCGCCCAAGGTGTTGAACTCACAAAAATAATTCTCCACGCCAAGGTATTGCGCAAAATGGTGCATTTCGTCTTCGTGCTGCAGCCCGCCCAACTTCATGGCAAATTTATTCAAAGGCGCAAAGCAAATCGCATCCACTTGGCCGCTTTTGGCCCCATCCATGCAGGCATTGAGCACTTGCAGGCACGACGCACCGCAGGCCGCCTGCGCCACGCTGCGCTGCACGCTGCCAGCCGCTAGAGTATCCAGCGCCAGAAAAGCGGGCACATCCTGCTGCGCCCGCCCGCGCACCTGCGCCAAGCTTGGCACGGCCAGCGTGGGCACGCTGCATTGGGCCATGCGCTGGCCCTCTTGCCACAGCCAAGCATCGCCTATGAGCACAATATTGGCCTGCTGGGCAAGCGCGTGTTGGCTAAGCAGCTTGGCCACTAGCTCTGGCCCAATGCCTGCGGCATCACCCAGTGTGATTGCCACTACGGGCTTGGCGTTCTCCATGGAATTCATCGTGGTGTGGCTTTCTAAGCGGATGTGATCAGGATTTGGCTAATGCGCCATTTCTTTGAGCGTGGTGGAATACACATGCTCCAAATGCAGCGCCATGGCTTTTTCTGCGGCATGGGGACTGCGTGTGCGCAAGGCTTGCACGATCAGCGCATGGTCTTGCACACTGCGCTCCACCGCGCCAGCGCGCAACATGGCTCTGCGTCGGTAATCCAGCGCATAGGCATACATGTCGCCCACAAAATCGCGCAGCAGGGCATTGCCACAGGCGGCATACAAAATACTGTGAAACTCGCGGTCTGAAATCTGAAACAGCACCGGGTCATCGAACATGCCGCGCTGCTCCTCCACCAGCACCTGCATGCGCTCCAAATCAGCCTCGCTGATGCGCGCTGCAGCCAGCTTGACCACTTGCAGCTCCACCGCCGTGCGCGCCTCGCCCACTTCTTCTATGCCTTTGTCTTTGAGGCCCTCAAGTGCGCCCACTGATTCATGCAGGCTCTGGCCCGCAGCGCCAATCACGCGGGTGCGCGAGCCCTGCGAAATCTCCACCATGCGCCGCGCCGCCAGCACGCCCACCGCCGAGCGCACCGTCTCGCGCGAGACGCCCAGCGTGGCCGCCAGTTCGCGCTCAGAGGGCAGCTCATCGCCCGGTTGCAGCAGCCCAGTCACCACCATATAGGCCAGCTTGTCGGCAATCTGGTCTTTCACCGTGCGCTTGACAATGTCGCGCTCACCACCGGGCAGGCGCTGAAGGAGTTGCATGGAGGGCATGGTTTGGTGTTTGACTAATTCATGACTGGTTTGCTGGTACGGTTATTAGACCACTAGACCAATACTGACTGCACCGTGATTACCCTAAGTTGGGGGGGGATTGTTCTAGCGCTTGTAGTTTTCGCGCGTTTCGCTTTTACTTACTTACTGATGTTACGCAGCCCGCAGCGCCTGAAGCTCTGCAAACGCGATTTGCTGGGCTTTCATAAACATTTTGGCGCGCAGCGCAAAGTGATTCAGATGCA
>JAYTMT010000333.1:0-24200 GCA_043728315.1 Polaromonas sp.
CAGGTGCTGCGCTATGGCAATGCGCGGGATTTGTGCCTTGGGCTAGAGGTGGTCACGGCCAGCGGCGATATTTGGCATGGCCTGTCTGGCCTGCGCAAAGACAACACCGGCTACGACCTGCGCCACCTCATGATTGGCTCTGAGGGCACGCTGGGCATCATCACCGCGGCCACCATGAAGCTGTTTGCCCAGCCCACGGCCGAGCTCACGGCGTGGGCGGCGGTGCCTTCGGTGGAGAGCGCGGTGCAGTTACTGGGCATGGCGCAAAAGGCTTTGGCCAGCGGGCTCACGGGTTTTGAGCTGATGAACCAGTTTTCACTGGGCTTGGTGGCCAAGCATTTCCCGCAGCAGCGCGTGCCGTTTGTGGCAGATTCACCATGGTGTGTAGTGCTGGAGCTGTCCGATTCTGAGAGCGAATCGCATGCACGCGGGCGCTTTGAGTCACTGATGGAGCAGGCTTTTGAGGCTGGGCTAATTACGGACGCGGTGGTAGCGGAGAACATTGCGCAGGCGCGGGCGCTGTGGCACGTGCGCGAGAGCATTCCGCTGGCGCAGGCGCAGGAGGGTTTGAATATCAAGCACGATATTTCGGTGGCAGTATCCGTCATTGCAAACTTTGTCAGCGCCACCGATGCCTTGCTTGAAGCGGCGGTGCCGGGTGTGCAATTGGTCAATTTTGGGCATTTGGGCGACGGGAATTTGCACTACAACGTGCAGTGCCCTGCGGGTGCTGATCAAAAAGCATTTTTAGAGCAAGAGGAAAAGCGCATCAACACCATCGTGTATGACAGCGTGCACGCACATGGCGGCTCGATCAGCGCCGAGCACGGCGTGGGCGGGCTCAAACGCGACACCCTGCCGCGCTACAAATCTGCCGTGGCCTTGGACATGATGCGGGCGGTGAAAAAAGCGCTGGATCCGCAGAATATTTTGAACCCCGGCAAGATGCTGGTGATAGACTGACCCGCAAAAAGCCCGCTGTGTATTGGCAAAATGCACACTGACTGATGACATCCCACGGCTAGCGGCACATGGCATAATGCATGAACTTCATGCGCATGAATTATGCGCAAACTTCATGGAGAATTTTATGCTCAATAAAACAGAATCCAGTGCCAAACGCCCCATCAACCTGTCGCTCACAGCCAAAACGGTCGATATGGCCAAAGAATTGGGCATTAATTTGTCGCAAACCGTGGATGGCCTGCTAGGCGACGCGGTGAAAAAGCGCTACTGGGAAAAATGGCGCGAAGACAATATGGAGGCTATGCTAGCTTATAACGAGCGCGTAGCGCGCGAAGGGCTTGCGCTGGAGCGCTACCGCACCTTTGCGGTGGGAATTTCTGCCAAACGTGACAAGACCGACTGATGGCACGTTTTGACGTTTACCGCAATCCACTGGCCTCAGAACGCGGCATTATTCCGTTTTATGTGGATGTGCAAAACACCTACCTCGATGCCTGCGGCACGCGGGTGGTGATTCCCATGCGTGCTGCCCATGCATCAGCAGGACAGCTGGGCGATCTCAATCCGGATTTACTGGTCCATGGCGATCCAGTGATTTTGGACACAGCACAAATCGGTGCGGTGCCGCTCAAAGCCTTGGGCACTAAAGTATGCAATATCAGCGAACACCAGAACCTGATTCAACTGGCAATGGACAAATTATTTGGCGGCTACTGACATGACTACCACCACATCTACAACCCCTGCTTCCAACCAATACGAAACCTTCATGCGCCATGTCTACGAACACGGCGTAGCCAAATCCGACCGCACCGGCACGGGCACGCGCAGCGTGTTTGGCTACCAAATGCGCTTTGATTTAGCCCAAGGCTTTCCATTGGTCACCACCAAAAAAGTCCACCTCAAATCCATCATTGTGGAGCTGTTGTGGTTTCTCACCGGTTCGTCAAACAACAACTGGCTCACCGAGCGCGGTGTGAGCATTTGGAACGAATGGGCCAAACCCGATGGCGACTTAGGGCCCGTCTATGGCGTGCAGTGGCGCAGCTGGCCCACGCCAGACGGTGGCCATATCGACCAAATCAGCGAGGTGATCCAAACGCTCAAATCCAACCCCGATTCGCGCCGCATCATCGTGAGCGCATGGAACGTGGCCGATTTGAACAAAATGGCACTCATGCCCTGCCACGCCTTCTTCCAGTTTTATGTAGCCCCCGCCACCGAGCCCGGCGGCAAAGGCCGCTTAAGCTGCCAGCTCTACCAGCGCAGCGCCGACATCTTTCTGGGCGTGCCTTTTAACATCGCCAGCTACGCCCTGCTCACCCACATGGTCGCCCAACAATGCGATTTAGAAGTGGGGGATTTTGTCTGGACGGGGGGGGATTGCCATATTTACAGCAACCACCACGCTCAGGTACAAGAGCAGCTCTCACGCGAGCCTATGCCTTACCCGCAACTGCACATCAAGCGCAAACCAGCGTCTGTATTTGACTACCAACTCGAAGATTTTGAAATGCAAAACTACCAAAGCCACGCAGCCATCAAAGCGCCCGTTGCTGTATAAAACCCATGCAAATTAACCTCATTTGGGCACAAGCCCACGGCCGCGTGATTGGCAAAGACGGCGCTATGCCTTGGCATTTGCCTGAGGATTTGGCGCACCTTAAACGCATGACGCTGGGTTGCCCTGTAATTATGGGGCGTAAGACATGGGACTCGCTGCCGCCTCGCTTTCGGCCACTGCCTGGGCGCTGCAACATAGTGGTCACTCGGCAAAGCGATTGGACTGCAACTGGTGCAATGCGGTCGGCCAGCTTGCCTGAGGCGCTATTGCTTTGCAAGCAACTGGCCGAGCCGCCAAGCACGGTCTGGGTACTGGGTGGCGCGCAAATTTATGCGCAGGCGCTGCCTTTTGCCCACCAAATTGTCGTCACCGAGATTGATTTAACCGCGCAAGGCGACACTTTTGCCCCACAATTGCCCCAGCATTGGCCACGCAACGCTGGCGAACGCCAGACTGCCGCAAATGGTTTGGCCTACCAATTTGTCACCTATACCAACCCTCAACCCCAAGCATTGGAATATTAAATATGTCAGGACAAGGATTTCACGTACACGGCCCGCACGACCACGCGCTAGAGCACGCAGCCCAGGGGGATGGGCACGGCGAACACGGCACGAATGAGAAGCACCACGGCATTGGCGGGGGCAGCCTCACCAGCCAAATAGCGCTGACCACGGCTATCATTGCCACCGTGGGTGCTATGTTTGGCTACATGGGTGGGGCCACGCAGGCCAATGCGGGGCTGTATAAAAACAATGCAGCAATTAGTAAAACAGAAGCCTCCAACCAATGGAATTTTTACCAAGCCAAGAGCAGCAAACAGAACTTGGCCGAGCTGGCCATTGAAATCGCCCCTGCTGAGCGCAAGCAGTTTTACGCTGACGAAATCAAGCGCTACAAAGCCGAAAAAGCCGAGGTGAAAAAAGACGCGGAAAAACTAGAAGCCCAGTACAAAGCGTGGGACAAAAGATCCGACGAGGAAATGCACCAGCACCACCGCTGGGCGCAGGCCACCACCATCTTGCAAATCGCCATCGCACTGGCGGCGATTGCCTTGCTCACCAAACGCCGCTGGTTGGAATGGGGCATGTTTGCCGCTGGCAGCGCTGGCATCGTGATTGGTATTTTGGCGGCATTGCATATTTAGCGCTCTGATTTGCATAGCTAACTATGACCATATGAAGCTGACATTGGGGTGAAATTTTATGAAAATGCTGGTTTCAAATTTTTTATCAACGTCTGGTGTGCTGCGCGGTCTGGTGGTGGCGCTATTTTGCTGCACGGCGTTGCCAATTGCCTTTGCCAAGCAGCATTACAACCATCAGGGCGACGGGTTACGGGGAGCTTATGACGTTGCAGAACTGAAATTTCTCAAAGATTTTGCACGATTTCCTTTGCCAAAATTTGTTCCAACTACACGTGTTATTTGGCGTACCACCACCAGAAATGTCTACACCACCACGACGAAGGTATTGGTACACAGCGCTGTGACCATCAATGGGTTGCTGCGTCGGAATGAAGAACTTGACAACTTCAACGAAGAAGTACGAAGCGTACGAGAAAATCCCAATCGCTGGTTGCGCAAAGTGGTGGGCAATCACAAACCAATGCCACGCGCGCAGCATGAGCCAGCGCCAAAAACCAAGCCCAACGAACACCGCCTGCACACGGGTATCAAGCACGCCACGTCACGGCGCTCACGCTATCTTTGAATTATTATTTTAATAGCGAACTATGACCATATGACGCTGACATTAGGGGTATTTTCTTGAAAATTGCAACTTGGAACGTGAATTCACTGGGTGTGCGCCTGCCCCAGGTGCTGGACTGGCTGGCGGCTAATCCTGTGGATGCGCTGTGCCTGCAAGAACTTAAATTGAGCGATGAAAAATTCCCTGTTGAGCAGATTGCGCAGGCGGGTTACGAGAGCGCGTTTTTTGGCCAAAAAACCTATAACGGCGTGGCTATATTGACGCGTAAAGAGAGCGTTTCCAAAGCTGATGCTGTGGTGAAAAACATTCCTGGATTTGCCGACGAGCAATCGCGCATCATCGCCGCCACGCTCACTACCGCGTTGGGTGATGTGCGCTTGGTTAATGGTTATTTTGTCAATGGCCAGGAACCCGGCAGCGAGAAGTTTGCCTACAAAATGCGATGGCTCGATGCCCTGCGCGCTTGGTTGCAAAGCGAGCTAGCGGCGCACCCGCAGCTCGTGCTGGTGGGTGATTTCAACATCACCACCGATGACCGCGACACCTACGACCCCGAGGGCTTGCGCGAGACGATTCACCACACCAGCATTGAACGCGAACATTTGGCGCAGATTTGCGCGCTGGGCTTGCACGATGCGTTTCGCCTGTTTGAGCAGCCCGACAAGAGTTTTAGCTGGTGGGACTACCGCGATTTTGGCTTTCGGCGCAAGCGCGGCTTGCGCATTGACTACACGCTGGTCAGCGATGCCCTCAAACCATTGGTGAGTAGCTGCACCATCGACACCCAACCCCGCAAAAACGAGCGCCCCAGCGACCACACGCCTGTGGTGCTGGAGATCAAAGCCACTTAAACCCGCTGCACAAGGAAACGCCATGGCCAAAGACTTCAGCTACATGGAAGACAGCAACCGCTCGTCTAACCCCGACATCCACAGCGTGTCGCGCCCTGAGCGGCGGGTGTTTTTGCAGGGCAGTACGGCTTGGGGTGCCCTTGCGGCTTGCGCTCCGCTGCTCACCCCACTTGTGGCATCATTTAGCGCGGCAGCGCAGTCAGTGCCTGCTGCCGCTGGCCTAGCGGCTGGTATGGGAAGCAACAAGGCTGCAAGCCTGCTAGGCTTCAAAGCCGTGGCGGCTGATGCCACAGACCGTTTGGTAGTGCCAGAGGGCTATGTGGCCACAGCATTGGCGCAATGGGGCGAGCCCATTGGCGTGGCAGGCAATATGCCCGCATTCAAAACCGATGGCAGCAACAGCGCGGCCGACCAAGCCGTGCAAATGGGCATGCACCACGACGGCCTGCATTTTTATGCCCTGCGCGCTGACGGCAAGCGCGGCCTTTTGGCCATGAACCACGAGTATGTGGACGATGGTTTGTTGCATGTGGGCGGCATGAAAGACTGGAGCGCCGACAAAGTAAAAAAATCGCAAAACGCCCACGGCATCAGCATCATTGAAGTGGAGCAGCAGGGCAGCGCTTGGCAGATGGTGCGCCCGTCCAAGCTGGCGCGGCGCATCACCGCCCACACGCCTTTTGCGCTAGGCGGCCCTGCCGCTGGCCACGCCCTGATGCGCACCGCTGCCGACCCCAGCGGCCAAACCGTTTTGGGCACGCTCAACAACTGCGCCTCGGGCAAAACGCCATGGGGCACGTATTTGAGCGGCGAAGAAAACTTTGCCTTTTATTTCAGCAGCGCCCAAGAGCCCGATGCCCACCAAAAGCGCTGGGGTCTGCGCAAAACGGCATTTTTTCGCTGGCCAGAGCACGATGCCCGCTTTGATGTGGCGCAAAACCCCAACGAATACAACCGCTTTGGCTGGGTGGTCGAGGTTGACCCCATGGACCCAAAGTCCACGCCCATCAAGCGCACGGCTCTTGGCCGCGCCGCCCACGAAGGCGCGTGGGTTGCGGTCACGCGCGACCAACGCGCCGTGGTCTACAGCGGCGAAGACGCGCGCTTTGAATACATCTACAAATTCGTCAGCCGCGATGCCATTCAACCTGCCGGGAAAGGCCTCACTCAAGCGCAGGCCAACCGCACGCTCTTAGACCACGGCACGCTGTATGTCGCCCGATTTGATGGCAGTGGCACAGGCCTGTGGCTGCCCTTGGTGCATGGCACTGGCCCGCTCACAGCGGCCAATGGCTTTGCCGACCAAGGCGAAGTGCTGGTCAAAGCACGCCAAGCCAGCGACGCGCTGGGCGCCACCAAAATGGACCGGCCCGAGTGGCTGGCCATCAGCCAAAACACGGGCGAGGTGTATTGCACCCTCACCAACAACAGCGCCCGTGGCACGGCAGGCAATGCGGGAGTGGATGCAGCCAACCCGCGTGCCAACAACGCCATGGGGCACATCATCCGCTGGAAGGAGAGCATTGATTTTGATGCCACCGCCTTCACTTGGAACCACTTGGTGCTGGCGGGCGACCCCGCCAATGAGCGCGCCGATGCCAAGGGCAATATCAATGGCGATATATTTGCCTGCCCCGACGGCTTGGCTTTTGATGCACGCGGCACACTGTGGATTCAAACCGACATGCACGCCAGCCAAATGTACAAAGGCGAGTTGGCCAAAGCGGGCAACAATCAAATGCTGGCCTGCGACCTGCGCTCTGGCGAGGTCAGGCGCTTTTTAACGGGCCCGACCAATTGCGAAGTCACTGGCTGCACTTGGTCGCCCGATGGCCGCAGCATGTTCATCAACATCCAGCACCCAGGAGAGAACGCCAGCGACAGAAGCGACCCCAACAACCCCAGCAAATTTTCCAATTGGCCCGACTACACCCCGGGCGGGCGGCCACGCTCTAGCACGGTGGTGATTCGCAAAAAAGACGGAGGATTGATTGGCAGCTGAAGCAGCCATTAACCGGGGTTTAAAACTGCGCCGCGCACCAAGCGCACATAGCCCTTGTTATATGGGCCAATGTTGCTGGCATAACCGTTGTAGAAACTAATGATCCACACATACGAGGGATTGGTAGCATCAAAAGTAGCGCTCCAGTGCCAGCTGGCTGGCGTGCCAGGAAACGCAGCGCCATCAATAGTGGGGTTGCTGCGGCTCCTGTCGGTGATGCTAGACAGCTCATAGACTGTGGGCAAGCGCCACCCAGAGCTGTTGGCTGGCGGCTTGCTGCCCGCAGCGGATTTTTCTGTGCTGGGTAGTGATGCATTGGGCGCGGGATCGTCGTAGCCTATGGCGCGGCTGGCGCGTGCTAGCGCATCGTTGTAGTTGTAAGTGCCGGGGACACCCGAGCAATTGTTGCCATCCCAGCGCGCGCCTTCGGCGCAGCGGCGCCACACCAAGCCAGTGCGGGCATCGGTGACTTCCTGCCCGTCACCAGACACCACAAAAGCACTCAAACCCGAGCCCATCGCCAGCGCAGAGCCGCAGCTAAGACCACCTGCTAACGCCACCCCGCCCAGAACCTTGAAAAAAGACTTGTACATTGCCAATCCCCCATAAAAGCGATGCCCCATCTACATTACAAAGCATTGACAGGCAGGTATTGATACCGCAAATTAATACTTAGTGTGTATATTTTTTCCACATCGCACGTTAAATCAATGCTATTATTCTAATAGAATTTGTAACAATTGCGGATTGGCAACAGGCGAAAAATGTGATTCAAATCACATTTTGTGCATATTTTTAATTATGCAGCACCATGTTGGTGCGAATTTTTGCCTCAAAAAGCGCGGGCAGATCAATCCAAGCCCAAATCTGCGATTTTGCGGGTGATGGTATTGCGCCCCACACCCAGTTTCACCGCCGCTTCAATGCGTCTGCCGCGTGTGACCGACAGCGCTGCGGTGATCAAGGTGGACTCCACTTTGCGCGTGAGTGTGTCCCACACATCGGTGCGGCCCTGGCCTAGCAGCAGCAATGCCTGGGCATGCAAGCCCTGCTCCCAAGGTGTTGTGCCCACCGCTGCTGCATCGCCCGTACCAGCTGCCGCATGTGCCTCACTGGCATGCCCCGCATCTGGCGCAAGCTGTGCTGATGCCCCACCCCCAACAGCAGCGAGCACCGCCTGCGTAGCTGGCGGTTTGGCGGCTTCAGTACTATGGTCTTGGGGTGCGGCAGAAATGGGTGTATTGGTAGACGCAATTGCTGGCGTATTTACAGAAATTTTGCCCAATGTCACTGCCATATGGTCATTGTTTGCTATTGATTTATAAGCAAAAATAGGCGTATTCAAATCACCGACTTTGGGCTGGGTTTGCACCTCAGGCGGCAAGTCTTTGGGCTCAATCACTTGGCTGGGTGCCATCACCGTGAGCCAGTGGCAGATGTTTTCTAGCTGGCGCACATTGCCCGGAAAATCAAACTGCGCCAGCACCGCCAGCGCCGATTCGTTGATGCGCTTGGCCTCCACGCCCAGCTGCTTGCCCGAAACCTGCAAGAAATGCTTGGTGAGTGCGGCAATGTCCTCGCGCCGCTCGCGCAGCGCAGGCAGGCGCAGGCGAATCACATTGAGGCGGTGGAATAAATCCTCTCTAAAGCCGCCTTCTTTGACCCGCTGCTCCAAGTTTTGGTGCGTGGCCGCTATCACCCGCACATTGGTTTTCACCGCGCTGTGGCCGCCCACGCGGTAAAAGTTGCCATCCGACAATACCCGCAGCAGTCGGGTTTGCAGGTCAAACGGCATGTCGCCAATTTCGTCTAAAAACAGCGTGCCACCATCGGCCTGCTCAAAGCGGCCACGGCGCATGGTTTGCGCCCCAGTGAACGCGCCCCTTTCATGGCCAAAGAGCTCGCTCTCTAACAAATCTTTCGGAATAGCTGCGGTATTAATAGCAACAAATGGCCCACTGGCGCGCACGCTGTGCTTATGCAGCGCTCTGGCCACGAGCTCTTTGCCACTGCCCGACTCGCCGGTGATCATCACGGTGACATTGCTTTGCGAGAGCTTGCCAATGGCGCGAAACACGTCTTGCATGGCGGGTGCTTGGCCCAGCATTTCGGGCGCAGCGCCCATGGCCTCGGCCGCCACGTCTTCGCGCTGGCTCTCGTCCACCGCGCGGCGAATCAGCTCCACCGCCTTGGAAATATCAAAAGGCTTGGGCAAATACTCAAACGCCCCGCGCTGAAAGGCATTCACCGCGCTGTCCAAATCACTGAATGCCGTCATGATGATGATAGGCAAGCCCGGGTGCGATTCTTTCACCTTGGCCAGCAAGTCCAGCCCCGAGCCACCGGGCATGCGGATGTCGCTGACCAGCACCAGCGGGCTTTGCGCGCCCTCTACTGCGTCGTCGGCATCCTTGAGCGCTGCCAACAGCTCCTTGGGGTTGGTAAAGCTGCGGGTGGGCAGAGATTCGCGCGCCAGCGCTTTTTCCAGCACAAAGCGGATGGAGTGGTCATCGTCTACGATCCAAATCGGTTTCATTGGCTTATATCTCTCGAATCCTATTGGGTTTTGTGAACCCGTGTTGCCCCGCCCTAACTGGTCTGTCGCTCAAGGCAAGGGAATCACGATGGTGAAATCCGTGCGCCCGGGCTGGCTCTCGCATTCGATCACGCCTTGGTGCTGGCCCACAAAGGTTTGCGCCAATGTGAGCCCTAGCCCCGAACCACCCTCTCTGCCCGATACCAGTGGGTAGAAAATGCGGTCACGTAAATCGTCTGGAATACCAGGCCCGTTGTCAGTGATATGCAATTCCAGTGCCAGCTTGTAGCGCTGTTTGTTCAAAGTGACCTGTCTGGCAATGCGCGTGCTGAAGACCAAATGCCCGTCGCCCGCCGCAATGCGCTCAGAGAGCGCCTGTGCAGCGTTGTGCGCAATGTTGAGCACCACCTGTATGAGCTGCTCTTTGTCGCCCCGAAAATCGGGAATTGAGGTGTCGTAATCGCGCTGCACCTTCAGGCCGCGCGGAAACTCCGCCACAATCAGCGCGCGCACCCGCTCGCACACCTCATGTATATTCACATCGCCCACCACATGCGGTTTTTTGTGGGGGGCGAGCAGGCGGTCCACCAGCGTTTGCAGGCGGTCGGCCTCACGGATGATGACTTGGGTGTATTCGTGCAGGTCTTTGGAGTCAAGCTCGAGCTCTAAGAGCTGCGCCGAGCCGCGAATACCGCCCAGTGGGTTTTTAATCTCATGCGCCAAATTGCGAATCAGCTCTTTGTTGGCCTGCGATTGGTCGTGGATGCGCTCCTCACGGTCAAGCCGCGCCTGCTGCTCCAGTGGCAAGATCTCCACAATGGCCTCGCCGAGAGTGTCAGTTTGCGCCACGATGACGTGCACCGGCAGCAGGTCGTGCGCCGCACGCTTTAAAACCGCGTCGTATCGCAGTGAGGCAAAGGTGTTGGCCGCTATGCCTTTCAAGGCGTTTTGCAACTGCTGCGGCTCTGTAAACAACTCATGCAGGCCCGCGCCCACAATCAGCCTGCGCGGCAGTCCCAGCGTTTCTTCAAACGCGGCGTTGGCAAAGCGCACGCTGCTGTTCAAGTCAACCACGGCCACTAAGGTGGCCAGAAGGTCAAGCGATTGGTAAGGTTTGGTGGGGGATTTCACAGCTTGTGATGGTAGCGCAGCTGGGGTGGTTTGGGTGGCTTTGCAGGTATGTAATTGGACGTGGAGTTCTGTTACCCGAACGTCTCCGGCGAGTAAGCGGTGTGCCGTCCGGCGTCATACGGGGTACCCCAATAATGTTCGCTTGAGCTTGTGTAGCTACTGGTTTGCGCGCCCAACCAGCGTTTTGGCTATCCCAACGCGCCCTCATGCGGTGGGTACACCGAAATCGGTCGGTCGGGATAGCCAAAACGCTGATCGGGCTATGCCCGCTGGGAGGCTTTAATACCGCAGGCATGTTACTCTTTGAACACTTTTTACTATATAAATAGTAGCGAACTATGAGCATATGACGCTGACATTGCCACTATTTTTCTTTAAAAGTGTATTTCCAAGCATTCTGGGCAAGCTTCGTAGCTTCTGCAAATCACGTATTTTTCAAAGCCACGAACAAGCCTTCGTACTCGCGGTAAAGCATGGGCTATACCACCGCGCCCCAATCAGAGACATCGGGCTTGAATAGTGCTCAAATGGGGGATCAGAATGTTCATCTGTTTGAGCCCGCAGGGCGAGTTATGAACATTCCCCCCATTTGAGTGCTATTCAAGCGTACGGCCACCATGTGACACAAGCGGCCGATGGCTCGGGGCGCAGTGGCATAGCCCATGCTTTACCGCAAGGTGACAATGCAAAACAGGCGAAGCTACAAAAGCGAAATGAACCCTTCGACAAGCTCAGGTTGAGCGGGATATCGGGCGAACCCCCTCGACAAACTCAGGGTGAACGGAGCCCTGGAAGAGCGCCTCGACGGGTTAAGAGCGTGAGTTAGAGGGAGCAGGTCACTTAACCCGCCCAATCTCCCGCTTAATCCCCGCAATGTCGCTGTCATTGCGCGCAATGGCAGACTTCATCTCGGCCACACGGTCGATGTATTTTTGGTTGTTGCGCATTTCTTCGCCGCGCTTCTCGGGCTCACCGCCATTGAAATCCTTAAGCAACTGCGCCTGATTGGCCTCCACCTTCTTGAGCTCAGACTCCAAAATAGCCTTGGCATCGTTGTCGCGCGAACGCTGCTCTGGCGTGTCGATGCGGCTGCCTGCTTGCGGGGCGCTGGCCACGCGTGTGCCTGCGCCGCCGGGCAGCACATTGGGCACGGTTTTCACATTCGTGCCTAGCACCACCGTCACATTGCCGCCTGTCATCAAGGTGCAGCCATTGCTGTCGGCCTCTGACTTGTTGTTAGTGTAGGTTGTGATGCCAGCTTTTGATGGGCAGCGGTAAATATTGTCTTGTGCGGCCACGCCTGCGCTTGCAGCTAGCAAAAGCGCAGCAACATTGAGTGGAAGGGATGCTAAAAAACGGTTCTTCATTACATTGGCTTGCATACAGCCTCCTGTTGGGTCACGCTTAGCGCGCAGATTTGCTGCGCAGCGGTCTGCCAGTATGATGCAAAACCTCATAAACATCAAATAAGTCTTTGATATAAAAAGAAAAAGGACGACAAAAGTCGTCCTTTTTACACCACACGCTGTATTGAAATACAGCGTTTAATCAGCGATTAGAGTGCTGAGCAGCCGTGCGATTACAACGAGTAGTACATGTCAAACTCAATCGGGTGCGTGGTCATGCGCATGCGCGTGACTTCTTGCATTTTGAGTTCGATGTAAGCGTCGATCATGCTGTCGGTGAACACGCCGCCTTTGGTCAAGAAGCCGCGGCCTGTGTCCAAATAGTCCAGTGCTTGGTCTAAGCTGTGGCAAACGGTTGGCACTTGCGCGTCTTCTTCTGGCGACAGATGGTACAAATCCTTGGTGGCGGCTTCGCCCGGGTGGATTTTGTTTTCTACGCCGTCCAAACCAGCCATCATCAAGGCCGCAAAGCCAAGGTAAGGGTTCATCAGTGGATCTGGGAAACGCGCTTCAATGCGGCGGCCTTTTTCGTTGGCCACGTAAGGAATGCGGATCGATGCAGAGCGGTTGCGTGCGCTGTAAGCCAATTTCACTGGGGCTTCGTAGCCTGGCACGAGGCGCTTGTAGCTGTTGGTACCAGGGTTGGTGATCGCGTTGAGGGCACGGGCGTGCTTGATGATGCCGCCGATGTAGTAGAGGGCAAAATCAGACAAGCCTGCATAGCCATTGCCAGCAAACAGGTTTTTGCCGTCTTTCCAAATCGACTGGTGCACGTGCATGCCAGAGCCGTTGTCGCCCACCAGTGGCTTGGGCATGAAAGTGGCGGTTTTGCCATACGCATGGGCCACGTTGTGGACCACGTATTTGAGCAAAATGGTCCAGTCAGCGCGCTGCACCAAGGTGCTAAAGCGGGTGCCGATTTCGTTTTGACCAGCGCCAGCCACTTCGTGGTGGAACACTTCGACAGGGATGCCCAAGGATTCGAGAATCAGGGACATTTCAGCGCGCATATCTTGCGTGCTGTCCACCGGTGGCACGGGAAAGTAGCCGCCTTTAACTGTTGGACGGTGGCCTTTGTTACCGCCTTCCATTTTCTTGCTGCTGTTCCATGGCGCTTCTTGCTCGTCGATTTTGACGAATGAACCGCTCATGTCTGCACCCCAACGCACGTCGTCGAAGATGAAGAATTCTGGCTCTGGACCGAAATAGGCGGTATCCCCCATGCCCGATGCCTTGAGGTAGGCTTCTGCGCGCTTGGCAATCGAACGTGGGTCGCGGTCATACGCTTTGCCGTCGCTTGGCTCGACCACGTCGCAGCTGAGGAACAGGGTGGATTCTTCGTAGAATGGGTCTAAATTGGCGGTATTTGGGTCAGGCATGAGCAACATGTCCGACGCTTCGATGCCTTTCCAGCCAGCAATTGACGAGCCGTCAAATGCATGGCCAGAGGAGAATTTGTCTTCGTCAAAGTGCGACACAGGCACGGACACGTGCTGCTCTTTGCCTTTGGTATCGGTAAAGCGGAAATCAACGAATTTCACTTCGTTGTCTTTCACCATTTTCATCACGTCTGCGACGGTCTTGGCCATCAGGAACTCCTAGGGTGGTTGGATTGGAAAAATGTTTTCTTGTGAGGGATGCTCGACTAAATTGTATGCACTTTTTATGCCACATCCAGCGCGGGTTTTGCAGCCTCGCCCAAAACCCTCAATTGTGCGCTATTTTTGGGCTAAATTGCCTCGCTGGTCGTATCAATTGGCCTGGGCTGCAAGCTTATTGAAAATCGCAATTTTAAGCAAAAACCCAGAAAGCACCAATATGGTGCACCTCGGCAAAACCGATCAGCGCACCAACTCAGGCCCTAAAACCACACCAAATTGGTGCAATCCGGCCAACAAAGCCGGATAGGCCCTGTCTACGAGCTGTGCAGAGCCTTTCACTCCCAGCTCAATATGGCGTCCATATTGCGGATGGTCCACACTGGGCAGGCTAAATACCTTCACACCTGCAAAATCGGCTTCAATTTGCTCCATCAGCGGCGTGAGCGTGGCCTCCATGCTGCCCATGGCGATGACCGATTTTTCTACCGATGCGTCGCTCTGGTGCAGGTGGGCGTAGTGTGTGTCCAGCACCCATTCCATCATGGGCCAAGCCATCACCGGAAAACCGGGCACAAAATGCAAACCCGCACGGGCGGCTGCATCTGCGCGCTCGGGTCCTACAAAGCAGCTGAATCCTGCAATTTTGTTATATGGATTCGGAATAATTTGGGCGCTGGCCGGAAACATACCCATATTGAGGCGGTGCTTGTTGTCATCGCGCTCGGGCTCGTAGGGCTTGCCGTTTTCCTTGGCAACGTCTTGCATGCGCTCATAAATAAAAGCGGCGGCCTGCGGGTGCAATGCCAACTCTTCGCCCAAAGCGCGTGCTGCGCATTGGCGGGTGTGGTCGTCGGGTGTGGCACCTATGCCGCCAGTGGAAAACACCACGTCGCCGCGCGTGCGAGCGCCGTCAAAAGCGCGCTTGAGCAGGCTGGTGATGCGCGCTGGAGAGTCGCCCACATACTCGGCCCAATCGAGCGCAATGCCGCGTGCAGAAAGTAGCTCTATGCATTTGCTCAGGTGCTTGTCGGCACGCTTGCCAGAGAGGATTTCATCCCCAATGATGAGGATGCCAAAGCCAGCGCCAGTTGGCTCGGCAGCAGAATCTTCTGCAATGGATTGGACAAGGGTTGGGGAAAGTGGGGGATTGGCTTGCATCCCCCAATCGTAGCGTGCTAGGCGTGGGGCAGCGTGGCAGGGGGAAATTTATCTGCGGGTGGGGCGGCTGCAGAACCACAGGGCAACTCACGAGCCGGGCTCGGGGATGAGCCGCTCGATGACCCTGTCGGTGACCCACTCGGTGATCCACTCGATGATCCAATCAACGAGCCAATAAAGGGCGCAACGCCATGCATGCGGCTAGCCAAGGCCGCATCAGCGCGCAGTTGCTCCAAAGCCGCCAAGCAGTAGTGGGTGAACCACAGCGAGGTGAAGGCGAACACCAGCGTGTAAATCCAAATCGCCAAGGGCACAAGCACAAAAAACATCACGGCAAACAGCGTGCCGCTGGCCCAAATCAACCCCGGGGCAGCACCCAAATAGCCGCCCACAATGCCAATCACCAAAAGCTTGCTGCGGTGCAGCTTGAAAATAGCCCGCCGCTCCTGCGCGCTGGCATGGTCTGCAAGCGCGTCAAACACCATGACGCGGTAGGTGAGCCAGCCCCAAATCAAGGGCGGCACTATCAAAATCAGCGGTGGTATTAACCAAAGCAGCACCGATGCGCACAGCGCCACCAAGGCCATCAGCGCAGAGCCCAGGGACCAAGCCAAACTACCCAGCAACGAAGCCCCTTTCTTGCGCTCGAGCTTGTCAAAGCGGCGCTCGGCCACCAGCCCCACAATGGAGGGCGACATCAACAGCGCCACCATCAGCAGTGAGCCAATCACTATAAAAGGCGTAGCGGCAATGGTAATGAGCAAGGGCGCTATAGCGGTTTTAATGCCTGACAGCCCCATGCTACTCAGCCAGCCCAGCGCGGTGCTGAGCATGGCCGAGCTTTGCAGCCAAGCGGCTGTGGCATCCACCGCACCCTGCCAAAAGAAGTAACTCAAACCCATAGTAAGCGCCGCCATAATGGCCAGTGGCAAAAACGACAACGCGATCACCCTTGGGTGCAGGCAGTACGCGGCAGCGCGCCAAAAGGCATCAAATACGGGGTTCAAAACTGGTTTCATAAGAGCAGCATAAGGCAAAATGGCATAGATGAACAGCAGCGAATATATACCGATTGGTGGCCACCACTTAGAAGTGCAGCGCATTGCTGGCAACAGCGCCTTGGAAACCATCGTCTTTCTGCACGAAGGCTTGGGCTCGGTGGCCATGTGGCGGGACTGGCCTTGGCGGCTGTGCGCAGCCACTGGGCGCTGCGGGCTGCTGTACTCGCGCTTGGGCTACGGCCAGTCGCAGGCCAATGCAGATGTGCGCCGCGCCAATGGCAGCCCAGGAGCGGGTGCGCTGCATGCAGACTATTTGCACCGCGAGGCGTTTGAGGTGTTGCCCGACTTGCTTGCCGCACTGCAATTGCGCAAGCCAATTTTGTGCGGCCACTCCGATGGCGCAAGCATCAGTTTGCTCCATGCCAGCCGATTTGACTGCACGGCCGTGGTGGCCATGGCACCGCATTTGTTTGTAGAACCTGTCGCTTTGCGCGCCATTGCCCAGGCCAAGCTGGCTTTTGAAGCGGGCGATTTAAGAGCCAAGCTGCAGCGCTACCACGCCGATGTGGACGGTGCATTTTGGCAGTGGAACGGGGTGTGGCTTTCTGAGGCTTTTCAAAGCTTTGACATCAGGAGCGATTGCGCACGCATTCGCTGCCCCGTATTGGGCATTCAGGGCTACCAAGACGCATATGGCACGATGGAACAGCTGCATGCGTTGCAAAAAAGCCTCTTGCAGCCAACTTTACAAAATTTAGAGCCAATGTCAGGGTCAAATGGACGCTGTTCGCTATTAAAAATAGAGCGTTGTGGCCACAGCCCACAAAAGGACCAAGCTGATGCCACGCTTGAGGCTGTGCTTTCATTTGTAAATAGACTAGAGTACCCTGCCTCAATTGAATAGATTGTAAAGCATGCATGTGATTTATTTTGTAGTTCTTTATGCTACATATAAATGTTACAAATCAATGACTTAGGTCATTTTCACCACGGTAATCCGTGGGACACAATCCAATAAAATACTGTGTATTAAAGCATCCCTCATACAGGGGATGTACAAGTGCAAAAACTGCTGTCATAGTTCGCCCATCGCAAGCACTTAGTACCTATTTTGGTAAACATTTTTCACATTTTGATGCCATGAAATCCCATTCACCACAGCGCAAATTAGTCCAAGGCAAAGTATTGTCATTGTTCATGAGCCCCATCGGTGTTGCTTTAGGCGGCATCGCTTTGCTGGCTTTGGGCTTGATCGTGTCGGTTTTGGTGGGCCACTGAATCCGCTTACTGAAGCCTTTGTAAGCGCAGGGTATTTCTACCACAGTGCGGTAGCTTTGCCCGCCAAGCTAGGGCTTGAGCAGCGCCAAATCAGCTTGTGTCAACCAGCGCCAATGGCCCGGCTGCAAATCCCCTAAATCTAATCCCCCCATGCGGCTGCGGTGCAGCGTTTCCACACGGTTACTTACCGCGGCAATCATGCGCTTGACTTGGTGGTATTTGCCCTCGGTGAGCGTCAAATCCAGCGAAGTGTCCCCCGTTTGCACGCAGGCGGCGGCGCGCACGGGCTTGGGGCTGTCATCGAGCACCACGCCTGCGAGTAACTGCGCTATTGCCGTACCAGAGATTGGGTGTTTGCAGCCCACTTGGTAGACCTTGGGCACATGGTGTTTGGGCGAGCTCATGCGGTGGATGAACTGCCCGTCGTCCGACAAAATCAAAAACCCGGTGGTGTCTTGGTCGAGTCTGCCCACGGCTTGCACGCCTTGAATGGCGCTTTTTTGCGGCCGCGTGCGCAGGGGACTGGGCAGCAGGGTGTAGATGCTGGGGTAGGTGGAGGGTTTTTGCGAGCACTCGGTGCCAGCGGGTTTATGAAGCAGTACATAGCCCATGGCGTGGTATTCCCAGCGCACGCCTTGCACTTCAAAAGGCCAACCATCTACTATATTATCAATAGCAATGTTTGACCTTTCGACGATGACATCGGCAGTATTTTCTTTAAAAATACCAACAAGACCTTGTTCGAGCAAACCCGCGCATACGCGCCGTGTGCCAAAGCCTTGGGTGTAGAGTATTTCGAGCAAATTCATGGGGTAAGGCTGAAACTGGAAGTGCCCGAAGTGCGGGTGGCGCGGTTAGTGGCGCTCACCACGGCAGCGCCTAAGGGAATGGCCATGGGCGCGCTGGGAACTGCGGCGCTTGGAGTAGCTGCCGGAGTAGCTGCCGGGGTAGCTGCCGGGGTAGCTGCCGGGGTAGCTGCTGGGTTAGCTACTGGGGTAGCTTCTGGCAAAGTAGATGTTGGAGTTGGCGCTACAGAGGCTGACACAACGATTTTGTTCACACTTAAAGCAGCGGTTGGTGCAGCAGCCCTTTTTTCTTCAGCTGTAGTTTCTGCCAGCGGCAGGCCTTTGACCATCAGCACCATGTCAGGACCGCTTACTTTGCGGTCCAAGCCTTGAATCAACAGGTCCAATTGCACCTCTCCATTTTCCAGCGCTACTGGTGCAGGTGCAGGCAAAGCCTTGCAGCGCTTGCCACATGAAATCGCCACGTCACGCTGGATCAGCAGTGCAGCGGCGAGCGCGTTTTTGCGTGCATCGCCCGCAGCGTAGCGCGTGCCGGTGGTCACCCGCACGCGAATAACGCCCTCTGCCTCGTAAAAGGAAGCCATGGACACTTGGCCGCTCAGGCTGGCTTTAGGGTCGGGTTTGGATTGCACCACCACAACGCCTTTGCGCGCAGGCGCAATTGCAGCAGTGCCCGTGCCCTTGGGCGCAGCATTCACTGGTGCTTGCGGGACAAGTGACAGCCCCAAGCTATTGGAGTGGCTCAGGGGCATTTCGGTTTGGGCCATTGCAGCACTTAGCCCAAGCAAGCAGCCCATAATCAAGATAAACTGTTTCATAGCGCTATTGTCGCGCAGACTAAGCCAGGATTTTGCCCATGAACCGCCGTCACCTTGCATTGCTTGCCCTGTCCAGCCTATGGCTAAAGGGCGCATTTGCAGCCAAAAAAGAGCCCAAGAGCGCATCTGGCGACGCAGGCGCGCTGGTTTTACTGGCCATGGATTATAAAAAAGGCGTGGATGTGGGGCAATATTGGGTGAGTGAAAAGTTTGACGGCGTGCGTGCCCTGTGGGACGGCACAGTGCTGCGTTTTCGCAGTGGGCGCAGCATTGCCGCACCCGCTTGGTTCATAGCCAAGCTGCCGCCAGTGCCGCTGGACGGCGAACTGTGGATGGGGCGGCGCAAGTTTGACGCGCTCTCAGCGGCGGTGCGCCGCAGCGCGCCCAAAGACGATGAATGGCGCGCCCTGAAATACCTTGTATTTGAGTTGCCCCCCGCAGCAGCCACTGCTGCCTCCACCTCAGCAGCCACCGCAGCAGCCACCCCAGCCGCCATGCCTGACAGCTTGGATTTCACTGCACGCGCCAAGCAGCTCAAAACTACGGTGCAAGGCGCAGCTTGGCCGCAACTGGTGGCAGTAGAACAATTTCGCCTAGCAAGCCACCAAGCGCTCAACGAGCGGCTCAAAGCGGTGGTCAAAGCTGGCGGCGAAGGCCTGATGCTGCACCGCGCCGATGCCCCCTACCTCACGGGGCGCAACGCCGCCCTGCTCAAGCTCAAACCCGTCTCCGATGCCGAAGGCGTGGTGCTGGCCCACATCCCCGGCAAAGGCAAATACACAGGCCTCATGGGCGCACTAGAAATCCGCACAGAAGACGGCCTGCGACTGAAAATAGGCACAGGGTTTTCAGATGCCTTGCGCGAGAACCCTCCCGCCGTGGGTAGCACCATCACCTACAGCTACCGCGAAAAAACCTTCACTGGCAAGCCGCGTTTTGCCAGTTTTCTGCGGGCTAACGAAGTGCAGTGAAGGTGTTTGAGCCTGCTCTTTTCTAGAGACATTTTTGGTGCGCGCAGGAGCGCCACTTGTTTGAAGCACCAATCTAAGCCAGCAGCAAGCGCTTGAGCTTAGCCACCGCGCTGTCCACTGGGGTGAGCACACGCAGCCCCGTGCGCTCTTGCACCAAGGGCGCAGCGCGTGCCATGCTAAATTGGGCCAAGGCGATTGCTTGGCAGCCCTTGGCGGCCAGTAGCTGCGCCGCTTGCAAAACCAGTGCGTCGTGCCCTGACCCATCGCCCGCATTGAGTGCGGCCATGGCGCCGTTTGCCAACGCAGTGTCAAGCGGCAAATGCGCTGGGAACTCCAGCGGCATGGACACCAACGTGGGCGCAAAACTAGCGATGAGCCCCACGCGCTGACCCAGCGCTGCAGCATCCTCCACCATCGCCTCGTTGGGCTTGAGCACGGGCAGCAGGGGGTGCTGGGCAGCCACGGCTTCAATACACGCGCCAAAGGCCGAGCAAGTAAACAAAATCGCTTGGCAACCCGTGCCAATGGCGTATTGCGCCAAACGGCTAAAGCGCAGCTGCATGGCAGCATCTTGGCCTTGGCCGCTGGCGGCCAAATCAGCAGACAGGCTGTCATCGAGCAGGTTCATGCGCATGGCGCTGGGCCAGTCGCGCGCCAGCACGGCATTGATGGGCTCGACTGCATGGGACAGTGCGTGGATGAGTGCAATTCGGGGAGAATTCGATGGCATAACAGCTATGCAATTTGAAGTTGAAAAATATCAAAGAGGAAATAACGGCAAGCCATATGATAGAGTGAATAATTAGGTTGCTAAGGGTTCCCACAAGGTTGAAACAAGATTTTGGGCTAAAGCAAATCATTGAAGTAAAAATTATGGCAATCGACACAGCAAACCCCAGAGTCAGCACAGAACGCCTGAGTACCTTCATCGGTAATGGCTTGCAAGCCGCAGGCTTGCCACCAGCCGATGCATCGGCAGTGGCCGCACTCATGGTGCAGGCCGATTTGCAGGGCTCGGACGGCCACGGCGTGATCCGCCTGCCGCAATACGTCAAGCGCATCCGCGCGGGCGGCATCAACACCAAGCCCAACATCCGCGTAGTTACCGAAAAAGCGGCCATGGCGGTGGTGGATGGCGACAACGGTATGGGGCATTTGGTGATGTCGCAAGCGGTGGATGTGGCCATAGCCAAAGCACGCAACGCAGGCGTGGCTTGGGTAGGCGCGCGCGCCAGCAACCACGCCGGGCCCGCATCGCTGTATGTGCGCAAGGCTGTAGACCACAACATGATTGCCCTGTATTTTGCGGTGGGCAATGCCAACCACTTGCCGCCTTGGGGAGGGATGGATATGCTGCTGTCAACCAACCCGATTGCTGTGGGTGTGCCCAACGCAGACGGCCCAGCCGTGGTGCTGGACATGGCCACCACGGTAGCCGCCTATGGCAAGGTCAAGGCCAAAGCCAAGCGCGGTGAGGCCATGCCAGAAGGCTGGATGATCGACCGCCAAGGCCAGCCACTGTTAGACCCCAAACGCGCAGACGAAGGATTTTTGCTGCCCATTGGCGCGCACAAAGGCTATGGCTTGGCACTCATCGTGGGGCTGCTGGCTGGCACGCTCAACGGCGCTGCCATGGGGCGCGACGTGGTGGACTTTAACCACGACCACGTCACACCCACCAACACGGGCCAATCGGTCTTAGTGATTGACCTGCACGCATTTGGCGACCCTGCGATGTTCAAAGCCGCCGTGGGGCATGTGGCCAACGAACTGCGCAGCAGCGAAAAGCTGCCCGGCGTGCAGCGCATTTGGCTGCCCGGCGAGCAAAGCGCCGAGAAACGCAGTGCCTACGGCGCGCAGGGCATACCGATAGCGGCTGGCTTGGTGACCGAGCTCAATGCGCTAGCGCAGGAACTTGGCATCGCGCCCTTAATCTGATCCAATCTGAATAGATTAAATTCTGAATTTATCCCTACAACCTGAGAGACAAACATGCATTTCAAAGCCAAACTCCTCGCAGCAGCCGTATTTTCTGCCTGTGCCCTGTCTGCACTCGCCCAAAGCGGCTACCCCAACAAACCCATACGCATGATCGTGCCGCTCGCAGCGGGCAGCGCAGTAGACAACGCAGCGCGCATCCTCACCCAAAAAATGTCCACCGGTCTTGGGCAATCCATCGTGGTTGAAAACCAAGCCGGATCCGCCGGCTTGATTGGCGCAGACCGCGTGGCCAAGGCCGCGCCCGATGGCTATACCCTAGGCGGCTTCAACGACAGCGTGTTGACCATGATCCCGCATGTTTATCCGCGTGCACCATGGAATGCGTTGACAGATTTTGACCCCCTTTCCTTGGCTGCCACCATCGAGTGGGGCTTGGTGGTCAAAGCCGATTCGCCGTATAAAACCGTAGCCGATTTCATCGCTGCGGCCAAGGCCAACCCCGGCAAAATCAACTACAGCTCAGGCGGCAGCGGCAGCCCCCAGCATATTGCCATGGCGCTGTTTGCCACACGCGCGGGCATCAGCGCTGTGCATGTACCCTACAAAGGCGCTACGCCCGCAGCCGTGGCCGTAGCAGCGGGCGAAGTAGATGCCGCTTTTCAAGGCTTGGGCACTGTCACCTCGCTGTTGCAAGCGGGCAAGCTGCGCCTGCTGGCGGTGTCCACCCCCAAGCGCTTGGGGCAATACCCCAACACACCTACGGTGGATGAATCTGGCTTGAAAGACTTCTTTTTCAATTCATGGTTTGCCATGGTGGTGCCAGCTGGCACACCCAAAGAGATTGTGGAGCGCCTGAATGCCGAAATGCGCAAAGCACTGGCCGATACTGAGACGCGCGACAAACTCGTGGCGCTGGGCTTGACACTGCGCGGCTCATCGGCCGCAGAGCTAGGCAAAGCCACCAAAGAGCAGTTTGAGCTTTACCGCAAGCTGATCAGCGACAACGCAATCAAAGCAGACTAAAACTTCAGCTACGCCGTGGCATCTTGCTGGCTGTTTTATTCACCGCTTCGCTGGCCGCCTGCACCTGTGGCACGCCAGAAAACAGCGCAGCAGCGCGCTGCTTGATCTCGGTCAGCTCCTCAGCCGTCACCGAGTATTGACCCGTGGTTTTATTCACCACAATGCCAAACTCCACGTCTTTGCCGTTGTTAGACAGCGTGCCGCAGGTAAATTCATAGTCTTTGCGCTCACAAGGCAAGCCCTTGAGCGCCGCATCGTAATCGTCGTATTCCACGCGGTGGATAGCGCCACTGGCCAAGTCAAGCATGGCAGTAGAGGCAATGATGTCGTCCGACAGTTCGTCGGCAATGGTGATGGGGACGCTGAGTTTCATATGTTTTGCTTGTGCACGGTTTTAGATGAATCCAATAAATGGTGGTTTTTTTGAGCCGTACTGTGGCCTCGATCTGCTTGTCCAGAAAATTTCATGCCAGGCATGCCTATAGCTCACCTGTTTTAAATTCACTGCAACCTTCATAGTAGTAGCTCACATCAATACCCTTCATGAACAAGGCGCGGTCATTGATTTGATCGGTTAGGGCTTGTTTGAGTAGGGCTTTGATTTCAAGGTCTTTGATGACGCTGCGCTGCATGGCGGACAAGTATTCTTCTTTGTCCACGCGATTCCAATCCACCACTTGCTGGGTTTCTTGTTTGAGCATTAAATCCAACCAAATACGCGTGGCACGGCCATTGCCTTCGCGAAAGGGGTGGGCCACATTCATCTCGACATATTTTTCAACAATCGCATCAAAATGGGCTTGCGGCATATGGTCGATATGCTGCAATGATTGCTCCAAGTGCATCACCCGGGCAAAGCCTGTGTTGCCTTTGGTGATATTCACATCGCGCAACTTCCCCGCAAAATCATAGATATCACTAAACAAATAGGCATGAATAGAAGCGAGCCCAGCAAAGCTGCCGACCTCGATACGTGCCATATCACCTGAATCAAACAATTGCTTGGCTTTTTGTTTGCTGATTTTTTCTTCAGCCTTGGCCAGCTCGATTTGATCGGTGATGCCAAGTTTGTTGGGCAAGATCATGCGTCTACTCTTTCACTCTTTGCCCTTAAAAAATGGTGGAGCTGGCGGGAATTGAACCCGCGTCCGAACACCTTTTTCCTTGCAGTTCTACATGTGTAGTCGATTGGTTTGAGTCTCGCCCAATGGGTCGCGCAACGACACGCTACCCACCAGACCAGTGACCTATTGTCTCGCTGCTTTTCAAGTCACCCGTGAGCAGCCATCCGGTGTAAATAAGCTTGCAGCCGAGAAACACTATATTGCTACAGTGCCCCTTTGCCCATCCCACCGGAGAGATGTTGCAAGCCTCTCAGCGATTAAGCTGCGAGTGCGAAACGTTCGTCGTTTGCAGTTAGTTTTTTTGAATTTGT
>JAYTMT010000334.1:0-22756 GCA_043728315.1 Polaromonas sp.
TGTTGTTGTACGGGTCTTGCTCAGTAAGCGACCAGCCAGAGGTTTGGCAGTGCGTGCGCAGCATCAAACTCTTGGGCTGCTTGGCATCAAAGCCCTTCATGATGCGGCACCACAGCAGGCGCGCGGCGCGCATCTTGGCTACCTCTAAGTAGAAGTTCATGCCAATCGCCCAGAAGAACGAGAGCCGCCCGGCAAACTCGTCCACGTCCATCCCTTTGCCAATGGCCGTCTTCACATACTCTTTGCCATCTGCCAGCGTAAAAGCCAGCTCCAGCGCTTGGTTAGCGCCCGCCTCTTGCATGTGGTAGCCGCTGATGGAAATTGAATTGAACTTCGGCATATTCTTAGCCGTGTATTCAATAATGTCGCCAATGATGCGCATGCTGGGCGCGGGCGGGTAGATGTAGGTGTTGCGCACCATGAATTCTTTGAGAATGTCGTTTTGTATCGTGCCGCTCAGCTGCGCCTGCGTTACGCCCTGCTCTTCTGCCGCCACGATGTAGCCCGCCAGCACCGGCAGCACCGCGCCGTTCATCGTCATGCTTACGCTCACTTTGTCCAGCGGTATCTGGTCAAACAAAATCTTCATGTCCTCCACGCTGTCAATGGCTACGCCCGCCTTGCCCACGTCGCCCGTCACACGCGGGTGGTCAGAGTCGTAGCCACGGTGCGTGGCCAGGTCAAACGCCACGCTTACACCCTGCCCGCCTGCGGCCAAAGCCTTGCGGTAAAACGCGTTGGATTCTTCAGCGGTAGAAAACCCCGCGTACTGCCGAATAGTCCATGGCCGCACCGCATACATCGTGGCCTGCGGGCCGCGCAGGTAGGGCTCAAAGCCCGGCAGCGTGTGGGTGTGCGGCAGGTCCTTCACATCATCCGCCGTGTACAGCGGCTTCACCGCAATGCCATCGGGCGTGTGCCAATTGAGCGCATCTACATTGCCACCGGGGGCAGATTTGGCAGCAGCCTTGGCCCAATCGGCCAGCGTGGCGATTTTGAAATTGTCTGGCTTGGGGTTAACGGGCTTAGTGTGGTCAGTCATACCCATTATTTTACCCAAATTTTCATCCGTAATTATGAATTCAAAATTCAGTTTCGTGTAAACTACCACTCAGTACCGTTCGGGCTGAGCCTGTCGAAGCCTTCACACCAACCACCGCATGAACGCCCCCCTGCCCCACAGCCGCCTAAAGCCCAGACCTCTATACGAAGAGGTAGCCGAGCTCCTGCGCCAGCGCATCTTTGCAGGCAAGGCCAGCGACCTGGAGCCCGGCGCTTGGATAGACGAGCTCAAGCTAGCCCAAGAGTACGGCATCAGCCGCACCCCCCTGCGCGAAGCCATCAAAGTTCTGGCCGCCGAGGGCCTGGTCACCATGAAAATGCGGCGCGGTGCCTACGTCACCGAAGTCAACGCCAAAGACCTGCGCGACGTATTCCACCTCATGGCCGTGCTAGAGGCCGATGCCGCAGGCACCGTAGCCAGCACCGCCACCGCGGCGCAACTGCTGGAACTTGAGGCACTGCACCAACAGCTAGAAAAGTCCACCAAAGACCGCGTCAAGTTTTTCACCATCAACGAAGCCTTTCACGTCAAGCTGCTAGCCATCGCCGAAAATAAATGGCGTGACCAAATGGTGGCCGACCTGCGCAAAGTGATGAAGCTCAACCGCGCGCAGTCGTTGCTAAAGGCCGGGCGGATCGAAGAATCACTGGCCGAGCATGCCGCCATAATGTTGGCATTAAAGAAGCGGGATGCTGCGGGTGCGCAGGCTGCAATGAGGGCGCATATTGAGAGTGGGCAGGAGGCGGCGGGGTAGGTAAACCCGCAATGCTCTGATACTGTAAATGTCAAAAATTAATAAAAAATTATCTTTTTAACACCCTGTCAGCTTAGCTATGGCAGGACTGATTTGCCTGTAACCGGCGTGGTATCTGAGG
This sequence comes from Polaromonas sp., assembly GCA_043728315.1. Classification (GTDB taxonomy): domain Bacteria; phylum Pseudomonadota; class Gammaproteobacteria; order Burkholderiales; family Burkholderiaceae_C; genus JAAFIP01. Next base: position 1,939 of record JAYTMT010000334.1, read on the forward strand.
GTAATTTTTTGTAAAGCCAGATTTGTATAGATTTTTCGAATGAATCTCCCCAATAAACCCCCGCAGAAAATACAGCTAACCCACAACTAAGCGCTGCTGGCCCGAGCAAGACACAAAGTGAAATAGTGGCGTCTGTCACGGCTGTCACGGTAAGACCGGCAAGAAGCTTAGCGATTGCATTTTTCTGCTCGTCCTCGGACTTCGCGCTCAACACATGCGCAAGATCACTCGTAACTTGCATTGCTACCAAAAACGTGCCCATACGGCGAACCGACTTCGCCAAGCGATGATCTAAAAGAATTGGCTCACTTAGCTGTGTGAGCGGAGCGCGTAAGGTTTGTTGGATTAGCTTCTTGCTAGCGGAGCCTTGCGAAGACAATGAGACTTTTTCAAGAGAGAAAATATTTTTTTCTAACGCAGCTTGCCTTCGTAAGGTTAACAAACGGGGATCTTTTGTGTCAATTCTGAATGCCTTGTTGATTCGGGAAATGTCGTGCAAGCTGTTTAGCAATTTACCTCTCGCTGCAACAAGTTTTTTTGCCATTTCAGGCGTATATTTATTTATAGATCGAGCCTCGTCAAAAACCTCTTTAGCACTAGATTCGAAGAGTCGCACGGCTGACTTAAGCTGCAATTCCCACAAGTCTGCCGAAGTGCCTGCAAGCTCAAGTACTTTAGCCGGAGAGCTGTCTTCATTCTCTCGTAGCTTATCCCCCATTGCGAAAAGTAGTTGTCGAGCAGCTGCTTCACTTGAAACAGGTATTCGCAAGTCAGCTATTCCCCCATTCGCCACTGAACTAAGCACTGCATCAGCATCGTCACCTGGCGTCCAAGTTGCTGCGTTTAATGATGCGTTAACCGCGCCATTCAGGGGACAATTAGTTGCCGCAGTCATCAGGTTATTCAAACAGTGAAGCCCATCGTGCGCTTTGTTTCATTGTGAACCATTCGCACAAGATCTAACGTATCAGCGCTAAGCCATTTCTGATCGGTAGTAAAAGTAAACTCATGCTCCAATTTATCATTAGTGACGGTGATGGTTTCTAGTGTTTGTGATGCAGAGATTAAACTCCACACCCCCTGTAATGGCGGAGATGAAAATATCAACCGGAGTATTTTCAGACTTTGAGCCTCAGCTCTAACGGTATTCCCAGCATCAACCAGTAGACTTCTACGAGCTAGCGATTCCATTTGAAAGGCTCTAGCCTCAGTTTCACGAACATCAGCCAAGCGCTTTGCCCACTCTGCGTTTCGCATGTTCTCAGAATAAGGCTCTGTACTAGGCCGTGAACCCACAAATGAATCAAGGTAAAGACCGGGTGAGCCGATAACTAAAGAACGGCTTGCCTCATCGGTTGGCATTAGGTTAGTATCTGGATTGTAACGAGCTGACTCCAACGCTAAAGTTAATGCTTCAACCCGTTTTTGCGTTGATGCGCCGACTTGAGCGGCCCACTTAATGGGAGGTTTAATTGGATTGTCGGAATTAGAGTTCTCTTGAAAATACTCTTCTTTCAAACTACCTTCGATTGCGCTCAAAACGAAATCGTATAAAGCGGCAGAGGCAGCAGCATCTGAAGTGGTCGCAACAACAGGAAGATGGTCTATAGAGATGCGCTGCAACATCTCTGATAGGCGGCTAACTGGATACGCCTCGGGCAGCACCAAACCACTCCCTGCAATAGCCTCGAGCCCAGACAAATAAGTAAACGACAAATTTTCCAATCGAAGCTTTAAGCTGTAGATGTTGTAAAGATGATAGAAGGCCAAGTTTAATGAGCGACCATCATTAATATTTGCGATAGCTATTTTTGAACTTTCCTTACGACTTGCAGAAGACTGCAAGGAAGTTTCTGTACGCACCTCCTGCCTAGTTTGCTTAGTAACTGAGCGTGATGCTTTATTTGCCAATTTCTGAAGATCACGAGCGAACTGTTTTGCCGTCATGGTTTCCGTTGAAGAGCCGTCAACGGATGCTGAAAAACCACCGTAACTACCCCCCGCCTTTGCACTTAGCGATTGTGTTCTAGAAGACTCAGTAGAGTTACTTGCCTCTTTTTCCATCTCAGTGCTTAGATCAATTCGGTCTGTCTCTGTTAGATCCATGATGGAAGTTGCAGTCCGCCTGGTCTCAAACTGAGTGTTGGTAGCTTTTTCAATGACCAACTCTCTGCGCTCACCAGGCGCTAGGTTAATGGTGTGCGCCAGTTCGCCCACTTCAACTCCTTGGAAATGAGTGGATAGTTGTAAATTTTCTTCTATATAGACTCGTGGCGCATGCAAGGGAGACGACCCAGGACGAGGTCGTTTAAATACCAAATACTTCACTAACGTTTCTGACTTTATTAGCGTTTGCTCGTATATCGGAAGCATCACTGCGCATTTTTCTCGATATGCAGGGGAAGACTGGCACCTCTCCAAAATGGACTCTAGACTCTCGCCTGTTATCGCGATATACCGCATATCTCGACGCTCAAATCGAAATACTTTGAAGCCTTCTTTGCGCAATTCAGATTCTTTTTCTACCCATGGATCGTAATCTGGAGTGACCAATTCGTGCGCCTGCGCAACTTGTTCGTGCTCGACTGCATAAGACACGTCTACCGGCATCATCATATCTATTGCAACACCAAAAGGTGTCCGGCCGACATGAACTTCACGCCACTCGCGCCTCACCTCGGTAGTAGTCCATCTATAGAGCATGCTGTAAGGTCGATACAGCTCGCCCGCCTTAAGCACAACATCTGCGCCAGCAGGGGTTTTATAGTTTTCACCGGTTGGTGTAACAGATAAATGAAACCCAAGATCACGCGCTTTATTGCGTAAGCGCTCTAGCTTTTGCTCCAACTCTATACGCAGTGATTTCATTCGCAGGTAGCCTGCAATAGTCTGCTCAATATCTTCGTTTGTAGCAAATTCTTTAAACTCACGGCTGGCAATCACGTCAGCATTTTTGTCCATTTCAGTAGCCAAACTTCGTAACGCCGCAAATTCTCGGTATTGGCGATGTATTAACGACGGGGCAAGGCTTACTTCAGACATTTCAGTTGGCTTGTCACCTGCCACTTCGTAAGAAACGCACTTTACATAATTCCACATCTGGACATACGAAGGGAAATCATTAAAAGTTCCTGACGCAATGTCGGGTGTAATGGTAAATTCCGCGTCAACAGTAACTAAAAAAGTTTGCAAATCATCAGCTTTGAACCTCAACACAAAATCTTTCGCAGATTCAAACCGCTCGTTGACAAAGCCTAGATCTGGCGGATTTGTGCTTTCTGGTCGGCCCCAAGATTTTTCAACTGCGCGTCGCAAGAATTCAGCACCACTCCCATAGGTCAATGGTTTCCCCGCATCTTGTTTTCCAATTATTTTTCCCCAGTCCAACGCAACTAAACGACTACGCGAAAAAGAAATTCGATCCAGCTCACGAGATTCGTGAAGAGGTTTTAGCTGTGTATGTGCAAAAAGGCTGGCATCATCACCTTCAATCTTTACAGCCGACTCGACAGCTTTTGAGCAAAGCATGTTCATGAATAATCTCCTTTAGGGGCATTTGGGTCTGGTCTCCCATTTGCTTCAATTGATTGAGTCTTCTGAAGAAAACTCATTGTCAGAGCATGTTAACGAAAGCACGAGAAACCGCAACACGTTACACCCTTAAAAGTGATTAGATGATCGGGCCCACGGGTTTGTACTTATTTTCTCCCATCTTGGTCATGAATCGAGTTGCGGCGCGTGACTTTGCTGCACTGCGGTTGTTTGCAGAAAGCGTTCCACAGACACGTTACTCGCGACTGGTTTTCAGCCAACCTATTAACTAGATATTTGATAGCCGCTCCCGCTATTTTTCTTTGGCCTACAGCCTGATTGCAATCTAAAAAGTGGGCACATGCAGTAGCCGTGGCACAGTAAGCATGACTTTTGCACCCTAGTCCTTCACCAGCTTTAGCAGCCACTGCCTCAGCTGGGTGTATAGCAGCCTATCCGCCCACTCTAGGCCGCCTGCGTATGCAGTGCCATAGCCACGGCGGGCCGTGTCTGTGCCTTGGGCGCTAGGCCACATCTTTCCACGCATTCCCTCTCTGGCGCGCCCACGGCCTGCGGCTGGCACCCACGCCCAGGCCGCTCAGGCTGCTGTAGGCCTGATGGGTTGACAGCCACGGGTGTGGGCACCTGCGCCACACAGCAGCTGGTTGATAAGCAGCATGTAGGGCGCCGCCCAGGGTGCTGCGGATGTCAACGGAGGATGGAGGCTGAGGCTGGGGCATTGGGTTAGCTATGCTTTTTCTAGCTGCTTACGCAGTATTTTATTAGGCTACAGCCTGATTTGCATATAAAAAAAAGGGCGTATCACCCTAACGCGGCGCACCGAGCATGGTGCTTGCGCAAAATATGGTTCAGTCGGCTCTGATAGCCGCTACCTTGGCATTTCAGCCATTCCAGCACGTCGGCATCACCCCGGCACGGTAAGCTGCAGTTGGATGGGCAGGTATTATTTGCTGCGCTCTGTGACCAGCTAGTCTTCGCGCGGAGGCCCGGGTGAATTTGTATATTTAGCGGCTAAAGCGTATCATTAGCGCATGCTGGATACAACTTTCATCTCTATCAACCCCCACATTTTGGGCGGCACGCCTGTGTTTGCGGGTACGCGCGTGCCGGTGCGGATTTTGTTTGAATACATCGAAACGGGTGAGACGCTGGCGGAGTTTTTGGATGAGTTTCCGTCTGTGTCGCGCGAGTTGGCGCAGGGTGTGTTGCAAGAGGCCAAGCAGGCCGTAGTGCATGCGCATTCTGCTTGACGAGTCGATACCGAGAAAGCTTAAGTTTTACGCTGCCCGGCCACTTTGTGCGCACGGTGCAACGCATGGGCTGAAGCGGTTTGGTGAACGGCAAACTGCTGGCCGATGCGGCGGGTGAGTTTGGTGTGCTGATCACGGGCGACCGCAATATGCAGTACCAACAAAGCGCTAGCCAACTGCCCATGTCGGTGGTGGTGCTGATTGCGCCCAACTTGGCTTTTGAGCCTTTTCATCATGTCGGCATCTATCCGGCTCGGTGAGGAGCTGTTGGATGGCGGCCAGTGCTTTACGGACCGCATCGGGTGCGCTGTTGGGATGCTGTCAATTTGGGTAATATGACCAAAAAATAGCCTTCTTGACTGTTGTCAAAAAGCAACAAATACGCCTGATATTGGAAATACGCACCGAATCAAGCACCGAAATCTGTGTTGAGCAGCATTTGATTTTGAGCATCACGCGTTTCAACACATAATTACGCATTACACATAATTATGTGTAAAATTAACTGCCCACGGTACAATACCAAAATACCATCGAAAGACCTGCCATGCCTACCACCACCGTTAACTTCACTGGCGCTGTAGACCGCGCTTTGCTGCGGCGCGCCAAAGTGATTGCGGCTAAAAACGACACGTCGATTAACGCGCTGTTTAACGCGGAGCTGCGGTATTTGGTGGAGACCTTTGATGCAGCCGAAAAGTCGGACAACCACAATTACCCCAATTTATTGGCTTTCTCTTTGGGCCAGCGAGACGCGCAAGCCACGATGGCTATGCTAGGAATTGACAGCTTTGAGGATTTGTTTTTGCTGATGGCGCAGGCGCATTTGCCGATGCCGCGCTTGGCCGATGCCACCACACAAGAGATGGTGCAGGCGCTGCATGCCCTGCCAAGCGCATAAACTGCCGCGCAAACCATGCCGCAGTCTGCACAAGGCGTTACCCTGCTGCCCGACGCTGGGCCACTAATTACCCTAGCGTATGCCAATGCGCTGGATGCTTTGCACAAGCCGGGTTGGCGAGTGGCGGTGGTTGACATGGTGCTGCACGAGGTAACGCGCAGCCACACCCCCACCAGCGAAAAGATTGGCGCTTGGGCTGCGCAGGCCAATGTGCAAATTATTCCCACACAAACGCTGGCCACACACCTTGCGCAGCCGCAGCGCAAAGCGCATTTGGGCGAGCAAGCCATCCAAGAAACGCTCAACCAGTTTGCACTGCAAAGCCCAACGCCCAGTGCCGTGCTGCTGTTTGAAGACCACGCCATTGCACGCAACAGCTTTTTTGTGCCCGATGGTTGTCAAAGGATCAGCACCCGCGCTTTTTTGCAGTTTTTAGAGCAAAAAGGCTGGATTGAAAGCGCCAGCGCTATTGAGCGGGCGGCGGTGCAGGCTGGCAGGCAGTTTTCTCAGTTGCGGTTTCCGCCCGATTAGCCGCGCTACACCCCATACACCGTCGACGCCGTATCCCCGCCCCTGCCCGTCCAGTTGGTATGAAAATATTCGCCGCGTGCCTTTGAGGCACGAGTAGTACAGGTTGTAGCCGTCGATGTATATGTTGGTTTTGGCCACAATGCATATCCCAAAGTGAAAAGGCCACCTTGCGGCAGCCTTTTCGCCCTAAGCCTGAGCCAACTGAATGACACCGCGAAAGGATTGTATGAGCGTGACTATAAGCGAACGGGTATCCAATGGATACTAGTACTGGGCACATTTTCCCCTATGTCGGCCCAAGGCGGCTGGCAAAAGGGCCCCACGCACAACGCTGCCCTTGCATCCAAGGGCTTGCGCCTAATCGTCAGAATTGTCTTCAACCACCGCCTGCACAGCGCCGCTTTTGACTGCTTTTTTAAGTGCTGCATAGTCAGCTTCATTTTGATCGGCATAGGCAAAGGCGTGGCTGGCTATGGCTTGGTTGAAGGCTTGGCTTTTGCCGATGTAGCCTGCAATCAGCGCCGGATCACCGGCCTTGGCTTGCGAGCGGGCGAGCGCGTAGCCGCAGGCTTGGGCGTAGTCGGCCATGTCGGTGGCGCTAAATAGCGTCACGTCTAGCGCGCCTTTCATATCGCGCAATTGGCGCACATAAAAGTCAGCGCCAAGCGCTTTGCTGCTGGCCCAGCCTAGGAAGACGTCGCTGGTGGCTTGGCTCAAGCGCTGACCGTCCACAATGCGTTGGCCGTTGTGGGTGTGTGCTTGTCTACCCAGCGGAGCCATCAACACTGAATCGCGCGCTTGCTTGAATTGCAAAAACAGCGGGTGATGCCCATCAGCAGCAAACAGCGCTACAAAGCAGCGTGTGCCCACCGAGCCTATGCCGGGCACTTTGACGGCCACATCCATCAGCTCGTAGCGGTCAAACAGCACTTGCCTGTCGGCGCTCAAGCTGTTGCGGTATTGGATGAAAAAGCTCTGAATACTTTGCTCAAATTTGCCGATCTCGCGCGCAGTGGCATCCGCTTGGTGGTACACCCACGGCGGCGTGTCTTTGATGCGCATTTCTTTACCTGCCGGGCCATCCACCCACTCCACCGCGTCACTCACCAACTGCTTGCTGCCTTTGGCGCGGGCTTTTTCTATCGCGGCTTTTTCAAGCTTGCTGGCACCGCCAAGCTTGAGTAGCGTGTCTGATGTCATTTGGTGATACCACACATCGAGCGTGTCCATTTCAGCAAAATCGAGCATGCGCCTATGGTAGGTGTCCAGCAGGGTGTGCACAATGGCATCGATGGCGGATTTTTTAAAGCCCTGCTCGCGGCTGGCTATTACAAAGCTGGCCGCTAGTCGCCTCACATCCCAGTCAAATGGCCCAAGCAAGGTTTCATCAAAATCATTCAGACCAAATAGCAAGCGCCGCTCGGGGCTGGCAAATAAACCAAAGTTGGACAAATGCGCATCGCCACACAACTGCACCTGCACTTCGCAACGCGGCGTTTGCGCAAGGTCGTGCGCCATGAGCATGGCTGCGCCTCGGTAAAACGCAAACGGGCTGGCCAGCATGCGGCCAAAGCGCGTGGGCAGCAGCTGGGCAATGCGCCCTTCGTTAGATGCGGCCAGCAAAGCTAGCGCATCGCGCCCGCCGCTGTGGTGCAGGCCCAGTGCTGAGCGGGGGCAGTTTTGACGAGTCAAACGGCCTTGCTCAAAACGCGGCGCCAGTGAGCCACGTCCAATTAAATGGTCGGTATTTCGTTTCATAGCCAGGTGATGGTATGCAATGGTTTATATTTTTTCCCTTGTGAGTCTTTCTGCAATAGAGATTCCTATGGCTGAAAGTACAAAGGTAAAGTGAATCACCGCAACCATGGTCACGATTTGAATATTTTCTAAATTCAGCTCACCGCTTAAGTACGTTTTTAATGCGTGCACGCCAGATATGGAGATGATGGCAAAGGCCAGTTTGAGCTTGAGGTTATAGGTGTTGACGTGGTCTAGCCAGTCGGGCTTTTTCATGTCTTTTTTGTCAAAGTGCCCTGTGGTCACAAACAGCGAAACGCCTGCCAACGCAACCACCCAAACCAGCTGTGCCACCATGGTCATATCTACCAGCTCTAGCACTTTGATAATCAAGCCGATTTTTTCCAGATCACCAAACATCAAAGTAGTCATCAACTTGTATGTTTCAACTAGAAACTTACCTAAAATTCCAAAAATAATGCCCACCAAACCCACATAAAAAAACAGCATGGTAAATCGCATGCCGTAGAGCAAAGATCCGACACCTGAGAGAATTTTTTCCATTTATTTTTCCTTGATAAAAACTTAACCTCTTATACCAAGTAAAAACGAATATTCCGTGACGCAAGGGATTTTTACCTACAAACAGAGGGGCAATTAGCTAAGCCCCATACACCGTCGATGCCGTCTCCCCGCCCCTACCGGTCCAGTTGGTATGAAAGTACTGGCCGCGTGGCTGGTCGGTGCGTTCATATTGGTGGGCACCAAAGAAGTCGCGCTGGGCTTGCAGCAAATTGGCGGGCAGGCTGGCGCTGCGGTAGCTGTCGTAGTAGCTTAGCGCGGCTGACATGGCGGGCATGGGGATGCCGCCTTGAAGGGCTTGCACCAAGGTGGAGCGCAGGCCTTGTTGGGCGCTGGCCATGGTTTGGCTGAAAAACGGGTCTAACAAGAGGTTGCCCAGCGCAGGATTTTGGTCAAACGCAGCTTTAATTTTCACCAAAAACGCCGAGCGGATGATGCAGCCACCGCGCCAGAGCATGGCTATGCCGCCGTAGTTGAGCGGCCAGCCGTGCTGCGCCGCGGCTGCGCGCAACAGCTGGTAGCCCTGTGTGTAAGAGATGATTTTGGCGGCGTACAAGGCTTGGCCTATGTCGTCAATGAGGGCTTGGCGGTTGCCTGTGAACACATACTCAGGGCCTGCCAAGCTTTGCGCGGCCAACACGCGCTCGTCTTTCATGGACGAGAGCACGCGGGCGAAAACTGATTCGGTGATCAGCGTGAGCGGCGTGCCTAGGTCTAGCGCCAAGTTCACCGTCCATTTGCCAGTGCCTTTTTGGCCCGCTTTGTCTAGTATTTTGTCCACCAGCGGCAGGCCATCATCGTCTTGGGTGGCCAGTATGTCACGGGTGATTTCTATGAGGTAGCTGGAGAGCGGCCCTTGGCTCCATTGGCTGAACACCGCGTGCATCTCAGAGGCGCGCATGCCAAGCAGTTTGCGCATCACGTCGTAGGCCTCGCATATGAGCTGCATGTCGCCGTATTCGATGCCGTTGTGCACCATTTTCACAAAATGGCCCGCGCCGCCCGGGCCAATCCACTCGCAGCAGGGCACGCCGTCGTCCACCTTGGCGGCAATGGCTTGGAATATGGGCTTGATGTATGGCCAAGCCGCGCCTGAGCCGCCGGGCATGATGCAAGGACCCAAGAGCGCGCCCTCTTCCCCGCCTGACACGCCCGCGCCCACAAACAAGAGGCCGCGCGCCTCTAGGCTGTTGACGCGCCGCGTGGTGTCAGCAAAATGCGAATTGCCGCCGTCAATGACGATGTCGCCACTGGCCAGCAGGGGGGCTAGCTCTTCAATGATGTCGTCCACCGCCTTGCCCGCCGGCACCATGAGCATGATGCGCCGAGGCAGCGCCAGCGATTGCACCAGCTGCGCCAAGCTGTGGCAGCCCGTGATGCGCTGGCCGCTGGCACGCCCGGCGGTGAATGCATCCACCCGGGTGCGGTCGATGTCAAATACCGACACCGCAAAGCCTTTGCTGGCCATGTTGAGCACCAAGTTTTCGCCCATCAGGCCAACGCCGATGAGACCTGTATCAGAGAGCATGCTGGAGTTCCTGTTGCGTGAAGGGTTTTGATTGCACAATATGGCTTTTGAGTTTAGCCTATAGTGCTCGCAAACAGCTTTGAAAAAGCATGTGGGCGACTACAGCGGCTGCCGCAGCTTACTTTGCTTAGATGCAAGTAATATCAAAAATAATAGCGAACTATGACCATATGACGCTGACATTGCCAGTATTTTTTATAAATTTTGCTAAATTTCGGCTACCAGCATACAACGCGCAGCGGCGTGCCAATTGCGTGGCAAAATCGTGCCTATGATTGATGTTGTTGTTTTATTTTTCTTGCTCGGCGTAGTGGCACGTCTGCTTAAAAGCGACCTGACTTTGCCCGGAGCCTTGTATGAAACCCTGTCAATTTACCTCCTGCTGGCCATTGGCCTGAAGGGCGGCATAGAGCTTTCCAAGCAAAGCGTGTCAGCTGTTGCGCCGCAGGTGGCGCTGTGCTTGGTGCTGGGTTTGGCCATTCCCCTGCTGCTGTACCCGCTGCTGCGCAAGCTGGTGGGGCTCAATGGCTTTGACGCGGCTTCGGTGGCGGCGCATTATGGCTCGGTGAGTGTGGTGACTTTTGCGGTGGCCAGCGCGTATTTGGCCACGCAGGGGGTGGTTTTTGAATCGCATGCGGCGCTGTGGGTGGCGCTCTTAGAAGCACCGGGCATAGTGGCTGGCATAGCGCTGGCGCGCTGGCAAGCGGGGCGCTTAATAGCCGAAAACGCTACTAATAATGCAGCAAACAATGTCCATTTGACGCTGACATTGGCCAAAAATTCTGACAAATCTGCCTCTGCTGCTGCTTTTGAGTGGAAAACCCTAGCCCACGACGTGTTTTTAGGAAAATCGGTGCTGCTTTTGGTGGGCGGGCTGGTGATTGGTACAGTGATGGGGGAAGCAGGCACTGCGCCTATTGCACCGCTTTTCACTGTGCTTTTTAAGGGCGTGTTGGCGCTGTTTTTACTGGAGCTTGGCTTGGTGGCTGGGGCGCAGCTGCGCGAGCTGCGCCGCTATGGCCTGCCATTGGTGGTATTTGCCCTGCTTGCGCCTATGGGTTTGGCTCTGCTGGGCGCGCTAGGGGGCACCCTTGTGGGCCTGAGCGTGGGCGGGGTGGCCATTATGGCCACACTGGCAGCGAGCGCCAGCTACATTGCTGCGCCCACCGCCATGCGCATTGCGGTGCCGCAGGCTAATGCCGCGCTTTCCATCACGGCGGCGCTGGGCATTACTTTTCCGTTTAACGTGGTGCTGGGAATCCCGCTGTATTTGAAATTGGCGCAGGCGATGGCCTGATGTTTTGATAGCAATAAGATGACCAAACACCCCAAAAAACTCCTCACTATCATCACCGAAGCAGCCATTGAAAAGCTGCTCACCGCCGATGCCAAGCGCCTAGGCGCGCAGGGCTACACGGTGCTGGATGTGCGCGGCGGCTCAGCGCACGCCACCCATGAAGGCCAGTGGGAGGCCGACCGCATGGTGGAGATGAAAATCATTTGCAGTGAAACGGTGGCCGATAGCATAGCCACCCATGTGATGCAGCGCTATGCCCCGCACTACGGCGTGAGCATGTTTTTCAGCGATGTAGCGGTGATTCGGCCTGAGAAGTTTTAGGCTACTGCTGCCTTTTTGGACGGAAGCAGCCGCCGTATGCCCATCCAAACCAGTAAACACAGTCCGCCAGCAGCCACGCCGAATAGGGCATCCAAACTACTCGTGCCCAGCACAGCAAGTGGACCGAGCGGGGCAGACAGGGCTGCAAAAGCATGGTGCAGCCCAGGCCAGCCGTGCACCAAAATGCCCCCGCCGACCATGAACATGGCTGCAGTGCCCACCACCGAGAGGGTTTTCATGAGCTTAGGCGCAAACCACAACAGCCCCTGCCCCAGCGCTTTGGCATAAGCGCGCTGGCTTTGCAGCAAATACAAGCCCGCATCGTCGAGCTTGACGATGCCTGCCACCAAGCCATAGACCCCAACTGTCATCACCACAGCTATGGCGCACACCACAGCTACCTGCATGCCAAATGCAACACCCGCTACAGTGCCCAGTGCGATCACAATGATTTCGGCTGACAACACAAAATCAGTACGCACCGCGCCTTTGATTTTGTCTTTTTCCAGCGCTACCAAATCTATTTCAGGATTGGCCAATGCTTGTTGGACAGCTTGCGCATGGGCGGCATCTTCTTGCGAGGTGTGGGGCACGAATTTGTGGAAGATTTTTTCAAATCCTTCAAAGCACAGGTAAGCACCACCCACCATCAAAAGCGGGGTAATGGCCCAAGGCGCAAAATAGCTAATGGCCAATGCGGCTGGCACGAGGATGGCTTTGTTCAGCGCAGAGCCTTTAGCCACCGCCCACACCACCGGCAGCTCACGCCCGGCGCGCACACCCGCCACCTGCTGGGCATTGAGCGCCAAATCATCGCCCAGCACCCCCGCAGTTTTTTGCGCGGCTACTTTGGTCATCACCGCTACATCGTCTAAAACGGCGGCAATATCGTCTAAAAGGGCTAATAGGCTGATTGACATATGTATCCTAGTTTAAGCGACTCGCCCGTTGTCAATGGCTCTATCGACGGCGCTGTTGCCAACCCACTCCCGCGCATTGCGAAACATTTGCATCCACGGGCTGTGCTCTGAGATGTCTAGCGGGGTGTAGCTGGTTTGCACATTGCGAAACACGCGCTCGGGGTGGGGCATCATGGCGGTGAAGCGGCCATCTAAGGTGGTAACGGCGGTCAGGCCGCCCGGGCTGCCGTTGGGGTTGGCGGGGTATTGCTCGGTGCGCTGGCCTGCGTTGTCGGTTAAATGCATGGCGGCAATCACTTGGGACGCATTGCCCCGCCCGCCACGTGCGGGCTCAAAGTTGGCAAAGCCTTCGCCGTGGGCCACCGCTATGGGCAGGCGGCTGCCCGCCATGCCTTTGAAAAACAGGCTGGGGGACTCGGCAATTTCTACCATGCTCAATCGGGCTTCAAATCGGCCCGATTGGTTGGTGGTGAAACGTGGCCAATGCGAAGCGCCGGGGATGATGTCGGCCAGCTCGGCAAACATTTGGCAGCCGTTGCATACGCCAAGGCCAAAGGTGTCAGTTCGGGCAAAAAAAGCTTCAAATTGGGCACGCAAATTGGGGTTAAAAGTGATGCTGCGCGCCCAGCCAATGCCAGCGCCCAAGGTGTCGCCATAGCTAAAGCCGCCGCAGGCCACTAAGCCTGTGAAATCGGTCAGCTTCGCCCTGCCCGTTTGCAAATCGGTCATGTGCAGGTCAAAGGCCTCAAAGCCTGCCTCGGTGAAGGCATAGGCCATTTCTATTTGGGAGTTCACGCCCTGTTCGCGCAGGATGGCGACTTTGGGGCGCTTGGCATTAACTACAGTATTGATAGCGGTATATGACGATATGACGCTGACATTGGCCAATTTTTCTTTAAATTCTGGGTTTAGATGCACGTGCAGGCCTGCGTCTTGCGGATTGCCCATGCTGGCGTGCTCTGCGTCAGCGCTCTCTGGGTTGTCGCGGGTTTTCGTTATGCTCCAGCTCACGCTGTCCCACACTTGGTGCAGGTCTTGCAGCTTGGCGGCAAATACCTTTTTGGTGTCGCGCCAGACTTGTATCTCGCCTTTGCCATCATCCAGCGCACTGCTGGCGGGGCGGGTTTTGCCCACCACGTGGCTGTGCTTGGACAGGCCGTGCGCGCGCAGCACCTGCATCACGGCGCTGCGGGCTTCTGTGCGCACCTGAATGACTGCGCCCAGCTCTTCATTAAACAAGGCTTGCAAAGTCAGCTCGTCGCGGCGCACGCTCACCTGCGCCGCCCAGTTTTTGCTGTCGCCATGCTCCATGCGGCTGTCGCTGATGCCATCTCCCTCAACCAGCAGCATGTCAATATTCAGCGCCACGCCCACGTTGCCTGCAAAGGCCATTTCACACACTGCCGCCAGCAAGCCGCCGTCGCTGCGGTCGTGGTAGGCCAACACGTGGTTGGCGCTTCTGAGCGCGTTGATCGCCTTGACCAATTGCACCAAGTCTTGCGGGTCGTCCAAATCGGGCACGTCTGCGCCTTCTTGGTTCAGCACTTGCGCCAATATCGAACCCGCCATGCGCTTTTTGCCACGCGCTAGGTCGATCAAAATCAGGGATGTATCGCTATCGCGCTCTAGCTGGGGCGTGAACGTGCCCCGCACGTCGGCCAGCGTGGCAAAGGCGGTGACTATCAGGCTCACGGGGGAGGTGACTTTGTGGGTCATTGGGTCAGCAGCGCCCTCTACACCTTCGATACCCGCCTGCGTCCACTGGCTGCGCATTGACAGCGAATCTTTGCCCACCGGTATGCTGATGCCAAGCGCTGGGCACAGCTCCATGCCCACGGCTTTCACAGTGGCATACAAAGCCGCGTCTTGCCCCGCCTCGCCGCAGGCGGCCATCCAATTGGCGCTGAGTTTGACGCGGGGCAGCTCGATGGGCGCGGCCAGCAGGTTGGTAATGGCCTCGGCCACGGCCATGCGGCCAGAGGCTGGCGCGTTGAACACGGCCAGCGGCGTGCGCTCGCCGATAGCCATGGCTTCGCCCGCAAAGCCTTTGAAATCAGCCAAGGTCACGGCGCAGTCGGCCACAGGCACTTGCCAGGGGCCCACCATTTGGTCGCGGTGGGTGAGGCCACCCACGGTGCGGTCACCAATGGTGATGAGAAAGCGCTTGCTGGCCACTGTGGGGTGGCAGAGCACTTGGATCACTGCGTCTTGCAGGGCGATGCCTGTGAGGTCGATGGGTTGGAATTGGTGCTGCACGGTGGTGGCGTTGCGCTGCATTTTGGGGGTTTTGCCCAATAGCACGTTCATTGGCATCTGGACACATGCCCCCACGCTTGCCATTGCATGTGCTGCGCTGCCCCCAAGCGGTACGCTAGAACCGTCTTCGCCGATACGGGGGGCTCTCGCGCCTAAGGGCGGCCTGTCGGCGCTCGGTGCTTGCTCGATGACTGGCCTATCTAATACCAACTCCCGCTCCTGGGTTGTCACCCCCACCACCGCAAACGGGCAGCGCTCTCGGGCGCACAGCATCTCAAAGTCTGGCAATGACTCAGGCGCTATGGCCATCACGTAGCGCTCTTGGCTTTCGTTGCACCAAATCTCTTTGGGGGCCATGCCCGATTCTTCTATAGGAATAGCAGACAAATCAAAGCGCGCGCCGCGCCCTGCGTCGTTTACCAATTCAGGAAAGGCATTCGAGAGCCCACCCGCGCCCACGTCGTGAATCGCCAAAATCGGGTTTTTGTCCAGCAATTGCCAGCATTGGTTAATCACCTCTTGGGCGCGCCGCTCAATTTCGGGGTTGCCGCGCTGCACCGAGTCAAAATCCAGCGCCACGGCATTGGTGCCCGATGCCATGGAGCTGGCCGCGCTGCCGCCCATGCCTATGCGCATGCCAGGCCCCCCCAGCGCTATGAGCAAGCAGCCAGCGGGGAACAATATTTTGTGGGTCAGGCCTGCGTCAATCACGCCTAGGCCGCCAGCAATCATGATGGGCTTGTGGTAGCCCCAGCGCTGGCCAGCGATGGTTTGCTCGTAGGCGCGAAAATAGCCGCCCAGGTTAGGCCGCCCAAACTCGTTGTTAAAGGCTGCGCCGCCCAGCGGGCCCTCGGTCATGATTTGCAGCGGCGTGGCCATGTGCGCAGGGTGAGCCAGGCTGGTGCCATGGAGCGCTGACACGGTAAAGCCCGTAATTCCCGCCTTGGGTTTTGCGCCGCGTCCCGTTGCGCCTTCGTCACGAATCTCACCGCCAGCGCCCGTGGCCGCGCCTGCAAAGGGTGAGATAGCGGTGGGGTGGTTGTGGGTTTCCACCTTCATCAAGATGTGTTGTGTGGCGCTATGCTTGTCATAGCTGGATATGACCATATCACGCTGACATTGGTCATTTTTATTCAAAAATGTTGAATTAAAGCGCTCTACCACACTGCCCTGCATCACCGCTGCGTTGTCACTGTAGGCCACCACGCTGTGCTGGCCATTGAGCGCCTCGGTGTTGCGGATCATGGCAAACAGGCTCAGATCTTGCGCCACGCCGTCGATGCTGAAGGCTGCATTAAAAATCTTGTGGCGGCAGTGCTCGCTGTTGGCCTGCGCAAACATCATCAGCTCCACATCGGTGGGGTTGCGCCCCAGCTTGGCAAAGGCATCCACCAAGTAGTCAATCTCGTCGCCTGCCATGGCCAAGCCCCAGTCGGTGTTGGCCTGCATTAGTGCCTCGCGCCCGCCCGTCAAAACGTCTACCGTGGTCAGCGGCGCGCTGGGCAGGCTGGTGAAAAGCCTGAGCGCCGCGTCGGCCTCAAAGGCCACTGATTCGGTCATGCGGTCGTGCAGCTGGGCGGCCAAGGCTTGCAAAGCGTTGGCGCAAAGCGTGGACTTGAGCAGCCCGCCTAGCTTGGCCTGCATGCCAATGCGGTAATGCAGCACCCGCTCGAGGCGGCGCACTTGCAGGCCGCAGTTGCGGGCAATGTCGGTGGCTTTAGAAGCCCAAGGCGATACCGTGCCCAAGCGCGGCATCACCAGCACCAAGCTTTCTTCGCCCTGTGCGCGGACAAATGGCTCGCCATAGGTCAAAAGCGCTGCCAGCTTGGTCTGCAGGTCGGCGCTGGGCTCGGCATCGGTATGCACCCAGTGCACAAATTGCGCGCTGACATGGGCGATTTTGGGCTCGATGGCCTGCAGTTGCGCCAACAGGCTTTGGATTTGCGCGGCACTCAGGGCGCTGCCTCCTGCAAAAGTGGCTAGAACCATGGCGGTGGACTGGGTTAGATTTTGGGGCTGTATCACGGGGAATGTCACAAATTGGGTCGTATACGTGAAAACCCTAGATTTTATCGGCTTCGCAGGACGCAGCTGTATACAAATGGGCGCTTTGTTGAATTTGTAACTGCCTGTGCAAGCCGTGCCATATTCCCATGCCAAAATCTGCCACTGATTTATGCCACTTTTGCCCAGTCAAACCCCCACATTAGCCAAGCCTGAGCGCAGCCGCGCGGTGACGCTGGGTGTGGTGTTGGCGCATGTGCTGCTGCTGTGGTTAATTAACCTGTATTGGCCCATTGCGCAGGCGGTGCGCTACGTGGTGTACCAAGTGGCGCGGCCAGAGCTGCTGCTGCCCGATGCGCAAACCAGCACGCGCGGCATATCGCCAGCGGCTAAGCTGCGCAGCAGCACATCGCTCACCTTAAGCAGCCTAGAAGCCCAGCCCAGCACGCCGCTGGAGGTGACGCAAACGCTGCCACCGCCGGGCCCCGCCAAACCCAAGCGCACCCCCAAGCCCGTGCCATCGCCCGATATGCCGATTCGGGAAAAGAGCGAACCTGTGCTGGTGGCTGAGCAGGCGGCTACGGCTGTGATTGAGCCTGTACCAGCTCCTGCTCCTGTGCCTAGCCCCGCTTTAGCGCCCGCTCCGGTATCTGCTCCGGTATCTGCTCCAGTATCTGCTCCAGTGCCTGCGCCAGCCCCCAGCCCTGCGCCCGCTCCCGCTCCCGCTCCATCGCCAGCTCCCGCTCCAGTACCCGCAGCTCCCGTGCCTGCGCCGCCCAAACCAGTGCCGCCTGCTCCCGCTCCACCAGTACTCGCACCTGCACCTGCACCTGCACCTGCACCTGCACCTGCACCTGCACCTGCACCAAACAGCACAGCCGCCGCCGCAGCGCCCGGCCCGGACCGCCCACGCGACAGTGCCGGCGCGTCCACCACCGCCAGCGGCAAAACACCGGCGCCCGGCGCCGGCGCACCCACCGCCGGCCCGCGCGTGGGCCATGACGTGGCCACCGCGCCGTCATTGCCGGCCAGCGCGCCGCGCCTCAACCTGGACCTGGTGCGCCCGCGTGGTGGCGTCATCTCGGCGCGTGGTGGCAACGGCCTGCTGCAGTTGCTTCCGCATCCACCCGAGTCGCCGTCCAAACTGGCCGACGACATCGCTAAATCAGCCCGGCCTGATTGCCGCCAGGCCTACAGCGGCGCGGGCCTGCTCGCCGTCGCTCCGCTGGCGCTCGACGCATTGCGCGACAAGGGCTGCCGCTGGTGATGGGCCGTCCCGGCCACCCACGGCGTGACCCGGGTTTGCACCGAGTCTGGCTGCACTGTTCAATGGGACACTGCACCTAAATTGGCCTGACCTCTTTGCCAAATATCCACCACACCCGGTCGCAGTTTTCTATCGCAATAGCCCAGCGCGACACCCCACCGCATGCCCATCCAAAGCCTGGCGCCCCGCCGCCTGTACCGCCAGATCGCCGACCAGTTGCGGGGCTTGATCCAGGCCGGTGAATTTGCGGTGGGCACCCGGCTGCCACCCGAGCGTGACCTGGCGCAACAACTGGGCGTGTCGCGCCCGTCGGTGCGTGAGGCGCTGATTGCGCTGGAGGTGGAGGGCCTGGTCAGTGTGCGCATGGGCTCGGGCATCGAGGTGATTGCGCGCGAGCCCGCCGCCAGCGCACCGCGTGTGGACACCGCGTTTGGCCCGTTCGAGACCCTGCTGGCGCGCCAGTTGCTGGAGGCTGAGCTGGCTGCGCAAGCCGCGCTGCATGGCCTGCCTGACCAGTTGCAAGACCTGCAGCACGCACTTGCGTTGATGGCGGCCGATGTGGCCGCCGGGCTGGCGCCGGTGCGCGGCGACCGGCTGTTCCACCTGGGCGTGGCGCAGGCCGCCGGCCACGGCCCGCTGGTGCGCACCGTGGCCGCGCTGTTTGACGAACGCGACAACGCGCTGTTTGAGCAACTGGGCCAGCACTTTGAGACGCTGCGGTCCTGGCAACTGGCACTGGCTGAGCACCGGGCGGTGCTGGCCGCCATCCTCGCTGGTGATGCACCGGCAGCCCGCGCCGCGATGCACCACCACCTGCAGCAATCGCATGACCGGCTGGCCGCCAGCGTGGCCGCACCCGGAGCTGACGCGGCATTGCCGGCAGCAGCGGCAGCGGCAGCGGCAGCGGCAGCCGCAAACGCAGCCGCCCCCGGCAGCCGGCGCCGGCCGCTGCGGCCCACCCCACTCCTCCACCCACCCACCTGACACCCCATGGCCAACCGACTTCAGGGCAAAACCGCATTCATCACCGCCGCAGGCCAGGGCATCGGCCGGGCGATTGCCGAGGCCTTTGTCAAAGAGGGTGCGCAAGTCATCGCCACCGACATCAACGCCGCGCTGCTGCATGCGCTGGTCGAGGCCACCGGCTGCCGCGCCGCCGTGCTGGATGTGACGGACGCCGCCGCCGTCAAGGCCGCAGCGGCCGAGGCCGGCGTGGTGCATGTGCTGGTCAACGCCGCCGGTTTTGTGCATGCCGGCACGGTGCTCGATTGCACCGAGGCCGAGTGGGACTTCGGCTTCAACCTCAACGTGCGGGCGCAGTTCCGCACCATCCAGGCGTTTTTGCCGGGCATGCTGGCCCAGCCCGCCAACAGCCGCAGTTGCTCCATCATCAACGTGGCCTCAGTGGCCGGCAGCATCAAAGGTGCGCCCAACCGCTTTGTCTACGGCGCCACCAAGGCCGCCGTGATCGGCCTGACCAAATCGGTGGCCGCTGACTTCATCACCCAGGGTGTGCGCTGCAACGCCATCTGCCCGGGCACGGTGGAGTCGCCCTCGCTGCGCGAGCGCATCAAGGCCCAGGCCCAGGCCAGCGGCCAGACGGTGGCGCAGATCGAAGCCGCGTTTGTGGCGCGCCAGCCCATGGGCCGGCTGGGCCGCACCAGCGAGATCGCTGCGCTGGCCGTCTACCTGGCCAGCGACGAGAGCGGCTTCACCACCGGCACCACCCAAGTCATCGACGGTGGTTGGTCCAACTGAATTTCCACCACTGCACTCAAGGAGACCACCGATGAAACTGCTGCGCTACGGCCCCAAAGGCCAAGAAAAACCCGCCATGCTGGACGCCCAGGGCGGCGTGCGTGACCTGTCCGGTGTGATCAAGGATTTGCAGGCCGGCATGCTGACGCCCGAGGGCCTGGCGCCGCTGCGTGCACTCAACCCCAACACGCTGCCGCTGGTGGCGCAGCCTGGCCGCATGGCGCCGCCCTGGACGGGCATGGGCAAGTTCATCTGCGTGGGCCTCAACTACGCCGACCACGCCGCCGAGAGCGGCATGCCGGTGCCGGCTGAGCCGGTGCTGTTCACCAAACACACCAGCACGGTGGTCGGCTGCAATGACCCCATCGTGCTGCCCCAAGGCTCGGTCAAGACCGACTGGGAGGTCGAGCTGGGTGTGGTGATCGGCCGCCAAGCCCGTTATGTGAGCGAGGCGGATGCGCTGGGCCATGTGGCGGGTTATTGCGTGGTCAATGACGTGTCCGAGCGTGAATACCAACTGGAGCGTGGTGGCACCTGGGACAAAGGCAAGGGCTGCGACACCTTTGGCCCCATCGGCCCCTGGCTGGTCACCGCCGACGAGGTGGCCGACCCACAACAACTCAACATGTGGTTGGACGTGAACGGCACGCGCCGCCAGACCGGCAACACCCGCACCATGGTGTTTGGTGTCGCCCACCTCGTGAGCTATATCAGCCGCTTCATGACCCTCTATCCGGGGGATCTGATCAGCACCGGAACCCCCCCAGGTGTGGGAATGGGTAGCAAACCGAAACCAGTATTTCTGAAAGTAAGCGATAAAATGAAACTCAGCATCGAAGGTCTGGGCGAACAACAACAGACCGTGTACGCGTGGGACCCCGCACTGATTGACGGTTAGTCAGTCACAGGGTGAC
>JAYTMT010000335.1:0-7467 GCA_043728315.1 Polaromonas sp.
CTGATTCACCGAATTCACATTCACCTGCACATGCGCCGTTTTCAATCCCAGTGCCGTATTGAGGTAATAGTCAAAACCAGCCTCTGTGCCGTTGTAATAATCCGTAGGTGTAAATGTTACTTCTCCTGTGGCCGCATCGAATGACACTGTGCCGTTTTGGGCGTTGCCCACGCCGCTGAACGTAATGGCCGAGCCATCACTTGCGTAGTCGTCCTCCGTCAAGCCTTGGGCGCCATTCACCCCTTTCACCAAAATCACTGCTTTGAGGTTTTCGTCAGTGGTAAACGTCTCCCCGCTGATATGCAGCGTAACAGTTGGCGCCACAATCACCTGCTCCCCCAGCCTACGCAGCTTAGTCACCTGCAGCGTAGTCTGCCCATCCGTGGTTTGCAGCACAATCCCATCGCCCTTAGGCGTAAAGCTCGTGCCCAGCGTGTCGGCCTCCAGCGTGAGCGTGTGCATCTGCATGGTGGCGGCTCCATTGCGGGTCACCGTGCCCGCCTCGTAGTTCAGGCTGCTGATGCCTAGCGCGGTAAGCGTCTTTACCTCCTCGGCATCGATACGCCCATTACCGTTGGCATCTTTCCACACGCCTAGTTCTGTAAACACCTTATCGGCGCTGTCAATCTTGCCATTGCCATCCCCATCAATCACCGCAAGACTAGCCACGCCCCTGTGCTGCTCATTGACTTTGGAGTTACTGAACATCTCCTCGCCGTTGTCTAAGCTGCCATTGATGTTTTTGTCCAAGACTAAGAAGCCGTCTTGGTTATTGAGCCATGCCGTGCGTTTGAGGTAATGGGTGGCCGTTTGGCCTTGTAGCTTGGCCGATAGGTCTGCGGTGCCGTCTATGTCAAAGAGCACATTGCTGGTTTCTTTAGACTTGGTACTCAGCTGTCCATCGCCATTGAGGTCTATGGCTATGGGGTTGAAATGCTCGGTGGTCTGAGTGGTAGGTATCTTGGCCGCCAAATGCCCAAGGTTAGCCGCACGTTCTACCTCCGACAGGCCTGCATTACTCAAGCCGCTAGCAGCCTGCTGCTTAGCCGTGGCCACTTCCCACAGGGGAGCTAGCGCGCCTCTGGCCAGTGCATTGGCGTTGTAATACTGCTCCATGGTCTGAAAGTACGCCGGGTTGCTGCTGTCGGTCACATTCAGGGCTCGGCCTGTATCCACGTCAAAGCGTATGCCGGGGTCTTGCCCTGTGGCGGGGTTGGTGGCGTTGATGCCAAAACTCATGCCTATGAAGCCGTTGCTGTGGACAAAGCTGTCGCGGCTGTAGATGACGCTGCCTAGGCGCTGGGGGATTAGGCCTATGCCTTGCAGGTTTGTCTCACCTGCAGCAGTTCTGGCTTTGATGTCTTGGTTGTAGGCATCTGCAATTTTAAAGACCCCGCCTGTGGAGTTGAGGATGCTTCGTAGTTTGCCCTCTGCCACTGCGCCCCCGCCCGCCACCGAGCCGACCTGCACAATGGCAAACTTGCCCTCTGCGTTGAGCACGGCCACCGCTGTGCCTACTGGCACTGGCGGGCTGGAGCCAAACAGGCCGTCAAATATTTTGCCCAGTGCCAAGCCGATGATGGCGCCCACCGGGCCTGCGGCGTAGCCTAAGCCTTGCAGTGCGCCGCCAGTGAGCCAGCTGCCTATGGCGCTGCCTGCTGCGCCGCTTACATTGCCGTTGAGGATATTGTTCATGGCGCTCAAGTAGGGCACAGCCTCGTTAAAGCCGTTGAGCGCATCACCTGCTGCGCCAAAAATGCTCTCGCCCGTGATGGGGTCTAAGTCGCTGAGCGCCCATTGGTAGGCTGATTTACCTGCTGTGTGGGTATAGCCCAAGCTCGCGGCATAGAGGCTGCCAGCATTCGTGATTACGCTGTTTGCGCCAAGCAGCACGCCGGGCACATCCGTCCCGCCGTCTGCGTTCCACGCTCTGCCTATGCCTTGTAAGCCTGTGACAGCGCCTATGGCGTTGCTCACGGTGCTGAGCACGGCTACGCTTTGGCCTCCTGTGTTTAGGACGATGTTGTTCGTGCCGTTGAGGATACCTACCACTTTGCCTGCTGTGGTGGGCGATTGGATGATGGTGATGGCATCGTTGACAATGGTGGCGCTTGTGTGGAGGTTGTTCAGGCCTGCGCTGTTAAAGACGGGTTTGGTGTTGCCTGCGGCATCGGTGGCGGTGACCACAGTGGCTGGCGCTGGCGCAGCTGGGGGCGTATCTTGGCCTAATACGGGTGGGGGAGCTGGTGGGGTTACTGGGGTGATGCTGTCTTCAAAGCCACCAGTGATGGGGTTGACTGTGCGCGTGCCGCTGCTAGTGGTAGTGCCGCTTGGGTCTGCGTTGACCACCAAGTAAGTGTTGGGCACCACAAAGGGGATGCCGTCTGGGCCCACATCGTATTGCGGAGTGATGGTTTGTGTGCCTGTGACGTTGCCAGCGGGGTCACGCAAAACAATCGTCCTCTGCCTTAATTCACCACCGAACCCATACAAGTCATATTCTTTATTACCACCAGCGGTTTCACCAAAACTTCCAAGCAATTCACCAGTTGGAGCGCTGACGCGAAAAACACGACCAGTTGGCGTGTCTTCAAATGAGGTACTAAATTTACCGCCCGGTGTTGTGGACGATTCAATTAACCCACCCTCTTTGGTGAACCGCTCTCTGACGAGTTCACCCAAGTTGGTTCTGGTATATGTTGTGTAGCGCCCGTTTGCATCAGGCAAAGTAAACGATATAGACCACAATCCCAATGAGTAGTCGTCAACTGTGGGCGAAGTGAAATTGAGAGAGGGTATGGCTCTGGCCAACTCGGGATTTTCGACTCCCAAACTGGTGAGCACAAAATCACGAATGTCTTGCTTGAAATATGTGCTGGCCAATTCGCTGGATGGATGGTTTGCACCGTTTGCCTGCGCAGCGGCAAATATGATCTGTTCGTCAATTTGGGATTGGCTCAATCCATTTATCCTGCCTTTTTCCTGTATGTCCAACAATTGGTACTGCAAATTGCGATTGCCGTTGGCAGCATCAAACGATATTGAGGCAAATCTGTAAGGTGAACTAGGCGTGGCGCTCCAGTCATCCAAAACGCTCAGTTCTGTTGCTTGGGAAAAGCCTTCGCCGCGCGAACGCGCTCGGGCATATGACAGTGGGTCAGTGAAATTACTGGCATTTGCAATCCCGTTTGGATCAATCGTATGCCCAATCTCGTGGGCTATTCTTAAAGCTACTGTAGCTACAGAAGCGGTTGTTGAACTCGGTGAAGCGTTGTCGAAATCGTTGGGGTCGAACTCGATGATGTAGCGAACACCGTTAGTTGTACCTGCGCCGGGTTCGCCTAATCGGATACTGTCTTGACGGCCTACACCGGGTATTGCCTTAGCGAACTGCATCTCTAATAGCGCCAGCATTCTGGGCGATGCATCCATCGCCTGCGCAACGCGCAAGGGCATTAGAGCCAAAAAGTCGGCAGAAAACACCTTAGATGCACTTTGAAAACGTTGGCTTAAATTAGCTAGTTCAGAATTAGTCATGAATATTCCGTATCAGTAGTTTTTGTGAAAGTGGTTAAATAGCAGGAGTAACAGTAAATAATCGCAGACATGAGCCTTTTCCAGGTCGAATTACATAGTCAAACGAGGCCTGTATTTTTTGTACGTTGCCATTAAATAGATACTCAAAACGTCCGCCTAAAGTGGGACGATCTTGGTGTCCAAAATAGATTCCTGTAGCAGTGCCAAATCGTGCTCGCATAATTTCTGGTCCGATGCATACTGATGTTTTTAAGAATCGGATGGTTAATTCCCATCGAATTCTGTCTTCCACATTAGAACTGATGCCGTAGTAGGTCGCCATCTGCTCTTCTGAATCAATTTCTTCAACTCCTGTGATTATTTTTCTTTTTTTATCGTGCATCGGCAGGATTACTACTCCCAACTCGTTTGCCACAGCCGATTCATTTGTCATTACACCTGCTTTGCCCGCATCAACGATTCGACTGATAAGCTCTAAAATAGCCTCGTTCGCTGGGTAATCAGTTAGTTTTGGTTGGACTTTCACGGTAAGTACTGGTGATAAGGGCTCGGTGCGTTGAGAAGCGCAACCGAAAATTTGGTAGATTGCAGTCATTAAAAAAATAGTAATTAGAATTTTTTTGATATTCATAAAATACCTCGTAGTGTCAAAGTTTTGTTTAATTCACTACTTTTTTCAAAGCAAACTATGATCATATGGCGTTGACATTGCCAGTTTTCTCCACAAACTTTCCGTTTCAAATGTCTGTCGGTTCGTCCACAACGTCTCCGTGTGGATGTTTCTGGTTTGTACTTTTTACTTGGACTCTCTTCTTTAAGATTTTTAAGTCCAATGTCACCGTCATATCGTCGTAGTGCGCTATGTTTTTGTGAGTAACTCACATGAGTAGCATTCACGCCAAAACTCATGCCTATGAAGTGTCCTGTCCACCGTCCACACGTGAGTATTTGCAGCGATTTCCGCTGGTTTTTTTCGTCAAAGCCTTGCGCTTGCGTCATTTTCAGCCTCCTTTTGATCAGATGGGCTATATTTTGGCACACCGCAGCAGCCTACCTGTATGCAAAAAGCGCGGGGAATCCCTAGCTTTTTAGCTTTTCCACGCGGCTCTTCCTAACTGGTTGCTGGACAGCGTTGATTCCTTGTTTTTAAACGGTTTATTGGGGTTCTTTTGCACTTCACCATCGCAGCTTCACCCCGCTGAATTGCCCGTTTTCAGCGCTCCACCATGTCACCTTTTTGGGCTTTTGCTTCTCGTAGTCAATGCTCTGCCACACTTCCTGTGGCGTGCGGCCATTAAGGTGCTGGTGGGGGCGGATGTCGTTGTACCAAGTTACAAAGTTGTTAAGCCATGTTTGCAATTGTGCAGCACCTGTGAATTGCAGCTGGCGCAGCTGCTGCTTGAGTGTGCCAAACAGGCGCTCAATGCGGCCGTTTTGCCATGGGCAGTGCGGCTGGCTGCGCTGGTGCTGCGCGCCTAGGGCGCTCACTGACATGTTAAAGATGGGGGAATTGAGGCAGCGCTCGTTGTCGGTGCGGATGTGTTTGGGGTTGCCGTGCTGCTGGGCGGCTTTATGTATGCGATGGCCTACCGTTATCGCGTCTTTGCTGCTCACGCACAGGGCTAGGAGCTTGCGGCTGCCGTGGTCGATGATGCCCAGGATGTGGTGCAGTACGCCTGCGCTGTCTTCGCGGCCGGTGAAGTCTAGTCCCCATGTGCGGTTGATTTTGCCCGCTTTTGGTGCGCGGGCTTGGGCTTTTCGGTTGGCTTTGATCTGGTGAATTGCATACAGATTGGCGGCTATGGTGTTGGCTACATAGCTTTTGCTGACTGTGTGGCCATTGGCGGCGTGCTGGCGGTTAAAGCTGTAGGCGATTTTGCGCACGCCAGTGCCGCTGGGCAGCAGGGCTTTGAGGCTGAGGATGCGCTGGCGTATCCATGGGGGTTTGGCGTGGGGGTGGCGTGGGCTGTTTGCTGACAGCTTGGCTAGCGCGCTTGCATGCTGGGATTTGGCTTTATGGCGGGTGAATATCTGTGGATGCTGGCTGCTGCCCAGCCAGCGCAGCAGCTGGCGCAGTGCCTGCGCTAAGTGGGTTTTGAGGGATTGGCGCAGGCTTTGCAGTAGCCAGTGGCACACTGGGAGGATACGCAGCGCGGTAGCTTGCGTGGTAGCTGTTTGGATGGTTAGAAATTGATTATTTTGAAAAAATTTGGCCAATGTCAGCGTCATATGGTCATTGTGTGCTATTTAATTTGTAGTTATTGCGCATACTTCAGACACCGTCTTCACAGCCCAAGCTCTGAATGCGAACCTAGCCGCACCAGTTGGAGCTGCTGTGCTAGCGTAGCCTTGTGCTTTCCCTTGGATTCGCGTTTGAAGTCTCGCCGAAACGTGATGGTGGGCTCAATCGGGCGCATTCAGATCTGCCATGAGCGCCTGCACGCCGTCAAACGAGGGCAGATTGCCGCTGCGGGCTTGGCGCATGGCAGCGATGGTTTTCTCGTTGGGCACTAGTGGGTCAAAGGGCAGCGCCCGTTCGCTGGCCACGCGCGTGAGCAGCATGCGCACCGCGTCAGAAACGGTCAAGCCCATGGCAGCAAGCACGGCGGCGGCTTCGTTTTTAACCACGGTGTCGATGCGGGTTTGAACCAATGCGTTGGCTGTCATGCTGATTTCCTTGCTGGGTAATTTACTCAATTGCATGACATTGTGATGCACTTGTGGCT
Source organism: Polaromonas sp. (assembly GCA_043728315.1). Taxonomy (GTDB): domain Bacteria; phylum Pseudomonadota; class Gammaproteobacteria; order Burkholderiales; family Burkholderiaceae_C; genus JAAFIP01. The sequence goes on from JAYTMT010000335.1 coordinate 6,264, forward strand.
TTTTGCGCTTTCAACCCGTGGCGCGCACGTAGTTCTCCCCCACTTTGCGGTAGCCCATTTTGGTGGCGAATTGGCCTATGCGCTGCATGTTGTCTTCACTGTTCACGCCAAAGCTGATCTCGACGGCGTTGCGGTTTTTGGCCCACAGCTCAGTCTTCTGTGCGGGCGGGGCGAATGGGCATGGTGGGTGCTGCGCTTGCGTGTTGGATGGTTGGCTGGGTAGCCCTGAGTGGATGTTGGCTGGATGCTTTGGCTGGATACTTTAGCCAATCAATGCAGCGCTGTGCCTAGCCAAGCGCTGATATTGACCACTTCAATGCCTTTGGCTTGGCGCTCGATTTGGCGGTCATGGGTGAGCATGAAGCTGCAGCCGCCTTTGATGGCTGAGGCGGTGTGGATGGCATCGACCATTTTGAGGCCCTGGGTGGCGCGGATGTAGGCGGCCAGTTCGAGCACGGGTTTGGTGTGGGCGATAGATTCAAAGTAGCCGTTCTCACCCAGCAATGCCTCTATGGCCTCTATGGCCAGCAGGTCGTTGCTGCGCATGGGCTTGACCAAGAGTTCAGCGCTGGTGATGTCGCCGGTGCAGCCGATGATGCTTTGCTGGGCCACTGCTTGCAAAAACGGCAAACACGCATCCACATAGCCAGCGGTGTTGTCCAGCACATAAATCAGGATATTGGTACCAAAATAGACGCGCTTGCCTTGCATGCGGGCAAGCGTTTGAGCCAGGTTGAGCGCCAGCGTTGGGGCTAGCGCTCCCATGTGTCGCGCTCTTGGTCTAAATAGGCCAGCACTTGCGCGGGGTCAGCGCCATAGACACCCTTGGCCGCTCCCACAAAGTCCATGAGGGAGCGCTTAGGCCGCTGCGTTTGCTTGGCAGTGAGGGTGATCACGCCATTTTTGTAGCCCACCTCTAGCATGTCGTTTTGCTGAATATGGGCATCGCGCACGATGGACATAGGCAGAGTGACTTGGTGTTTTTCGCGTACTCGAACGTGTGGCATGAACACCTTTCAGTGTGAAATAACTTGATAAGTAGGAAATTCTAACTTATTTTCCACTTCTTCGTTCGTATGCGTTTAAAGCACGATGATCCATCACGCAGCCCAACTAGGACGTGCATTGCCCGAACTGGCCACTGCCGCCATCAGCAGTTGGTCTTGCGTGATCGGCCCCATGGGAATAATCGGGCTGCTTGCAC
>JAYTMT010000336.1:0-2282 GCA_043728315.1 Polaromonas sp.
CGCCAAAACCAGAAAGTGTTGGCGCATTTACTCAGTCTGGCCCATGTCGAGGTAGAAGACAAAGTGGCTGTTCAGGCCGCTGTCAATGCACTGGCCCTAGGTTTTGATTTTGCCGATGCCCTGCACCACGCCAGCTACCGCAATTGCACATCGGTCGCCACCTTTGATGACAAAGGCTTTGCACGGCGTGCCAAACGTGCGGGCTTCAAACCTGCTGTGATTGTTCCTTAACTTTTCTCCTGCGTTCTTCTATGATAACTGTTCCCACACAGCGCACCATCTTATGTCTATTGGCCTTGTGCACACCGCTGGTAGGGGCGCAAACTGCTATCAGCCAAGATGCCCAGCCCGCCACCCGCGCTGCCAACGCCCAGGTACGTGCCAGCCTGCCCTTTGCCAACCGCGCAGATTTTGAGGACGCACGGCGTGGCTTTATCGCTGCTGTGCCCGATGCCTCGGTGCCAAGCGCCACGGGCGCGCCCAACCCGGTGTGGAGCATGAAGCCTTACGGATTTCTGCAAAACTCCGACCCGGCCAAAGACTCGCCCGACACAGTCAACCCCAGCCTGTGGCGCCAGGCGCAGCTCAACGCGATTCATGGCTTGTTTAAGGTAACCGAGCGGGTCTACCAAGTGCGCGGGATGGACATCTCCAACATGACCATCGTCGAGGGCAATACGGGCCTGATCATCATCGACCCGTTGCTAGCCACCGAAACGGCCAAGGCAGCGCTAGCGCTGTACCTGCAGCATCGCCCAGCCAAGCCGGTGGTGGCCGTCATCTACAGCCACAGTCACCTTGACCATTTCGGTGGCGTGCGCGGCGTGGTGGAGGAGGCCGATGTGCAAGCGGGCAAGGTAGCCATCATTGCCCCCGAAGGCTTTATGGAGCATGCGGTGGCTGAAAACATTTTGGCGGGCAATGCCATGAGCAGGCGCGCCCAGTTCCAGTTTGGCCCGCTGCTCGCTCCCGGCCCACGCGGCCAGGTGGACGCGGGCTTGGGCAAGAACGTGTCGCGCGGCACGGTGTCGCTGATAGCGCCTACCACCTACATTACCCAGCCGATGGAGCGGCGCACGATAGACGGCGTAGACATTGTTTTCCAGCTCACGCCCGGCACCGAGGCACCCAGCGAGATGAACATGGCTATGCCTGGTCTGCGGGTGCTCAATATGGCAGAGAACACCTCGCACAATATGCACAATCTGTACACCATTCGCGGTGCCGAGGTGCGCGACGGCAACGCTTGGTCACGCCATATTGCACAGGCGATGGATGCCTTTGCCGACAGCAGTGATGTGCTGATCGCCCAGCACCATTGGCCTACCTTTGGCACTGCCAATGTGCGCAGCTTTTTGACGCGCCAGCGCGATTTGTATAAATTTATCAACGACCAATCGCTGCGCCTGATTAACCAAGGCTACAAACCCGACGAAATTGCCGCCACGCTGCAACTGCCCGAGAGCTTGAGCCAAGACTGGGCACTGCGCGGCTACTACGGCACGCTAAGCCATAACGCCAAAGCCGTGTACCAAAAATACATGGGCTGGTATGACGCCAACCCTGCAAACTTAAACCCCCTGCCGCCGGTAGAGCAAGCACGCAAGCAAATTGAATACATGGGTGGCGCAGCTGCCGTGCTGCAGCGAGCACAAAAAGACTTTGACCTTGGCAACTACCGTTGGGTGGCCAGCGTGGTCAACCAAGTGGTGTTTGCTGAGCCCGGCAACCAAGCCGCACGAGAGCTGGGCGCAGCCGCGCTGGAGCAACTAGGCTACCAAGCCGAGGCGGGCACCTGGCGCAACGCCTACCTGTACGGCGCGCGCGAACTGCGCCAGGGCATGACGCGCCTGCCCGCCACCCGCATACCCGCCGACCTGGTGCGCAGCCTGCCGATGGAGCTGGTGTTTGATGCCATGGGCACGCGCCTGAACCCCGACAAAGCTGCGGGAAAAAAAATCGTCCTAAACTGGTTGATCACCGACGCACAAGGCATGGCGCAGCGCTACGTGACCCGTGTGGACAACTCAGCCTTGACCCACAGCAGCGGCAGGCAAGACAACGCCGCTGATGCCAGTGTTAGCCTGGCGCGCAGCACCTGGGATGCCATTACGCTCAAAGAGCTGGCGATGGGCGACGCACTGAAAAGTGGCCGCGTAAAAATCGACGGCAATGGCAGCAAACTGCAAGAGCTGTTTAGCATGCTGGACGAGTTTAGTCCTATGTTTGAAGTGATCGAGCCGAGGGCAGCGGCGGTTGTCAAGCCGTAGGCCTGAACAAAT
>JAYTMT010000337.1:0-12589 GCA_043728315.1 Polaromonas sp.
ATTCCTTAAGCGTCATTCGCGCAACTTAGCGCCCTTCGCGGCCGGAAGTCCGCATTAAAAAGCGCTTCAAGTCTGCGACCGTTTTTTAAGCGAGGTTTGCTTCGGCTTGGCAGCCCGTTTCACCATGCCACCTGCCGTAAGTCGTTGATTTCCCAGCACTTTGAGCATTTTCACCTCGGGCCGTTGGCCGCCTCGGCTGCTGTATTTGAGCACTTTCACTTCTTTGGGTCCGGCCATGCGGTCTTCGTCTACGGCTTTTACTTTCTCAACCTTAGGCCGCCAAAGAACCAGCAGTTTGCCAATGGATTGGATTTGTGCGGCTTTCAGAGAGTTGGCCAACTCTTCGTAGATGGCGGCGCGGGCATCGCGGTCGTCGCCCATCACGCGGACCTTGATCAGGCCGTGGGCTTTGAGGGCGTGGTCCACCTCTTTTTTCACGTTGGCGGTGAGGCCATCGTTGCCGATCATGACGACCGGATCGAGGTGGTGGGCGTCGGCGCGGTGCGCTTTTCGGTCTTGAATACTGAGGATTATTTTAGTCATGGGACAATTATCAACTATGAAGGTCAAAACACAATCGAAAAAAGTCAATAAAGCGTGGTTAAACGACCATGTAAACGACACATACGTCAAACTTGCCAAGATTCAAGGCTACCGCGCCCGCGCCGCCTACAAGCTTAAAGAGATTGACGAACAATTCAAACTCATCCGCCCCGGCCATGTGGTGGTGGATTTGGGCAGCACGCCCGGCGCTTGGAGCCAATACCTGCGCCGAAAGCTATCGCCCGACGGCGCAGCCGCTGGCGAGCTCAACGGCCACATCATCGCGCTGGATATCCTGCCCATGGAGCCCATCGAAGGCGTGGAGTTCATTTTGGGCGATTTCACCACAGGCGCAGTATTGCAGCAGTTGCTCCAAAAAGTAGAGCAAACGATGCCAACAGCTGGGCGCGCAGTAGACGTGGTAGTCAGCGATATGGCTCCCAACCTGTCCGGCATAGCCAGCCAAGACGCTGCCCGCATCGAAGAATTGGTCGGACTAGCGGTGGATTTTGCCAAAACGCAACTCAAACCTGAAGGCGCGCTGGTCGTCAAACTCTTCATGGGCGCAGCCTACGAGCCCATTGTGAAGCTGTTTCGCGAGACCTTCAAAGTAGTCAAACCCTTCAAACCCAAATCCAGCCGCGACAAATCGTCGGAGACGTTTTTGGTGGGAATGGGGCTCAAATAAGCCCCTACAAAACCCCCGTGAAACCTCAAAAAACGGGGAACGCGTCTTGAAACGCATAAAATACCCTCCATATCGTTTGCATCGTTAACTCGGAGTTCGTTTTGAACAACAACAACCAATGGTTTTCTAAAGTCGCTGTCTGGCTCGTTATCGGGCTGGTTTTGTTCACTGTTTTCAAGCAGTTTGAAACGCGTGCTCCCGGTGGTGCTGCTTCAGGTTATGTAGGCTATTCTGACTTTTTGGAGCAGGTGCGGGCCAAGCAAATCAAAACCGTGACGATCTCTGAAGCCCAAGGCGGCACAGAAATCAATGCCACCACGCAAGACGACCGTCGCATCCGCACCAATGCCACCTATTTAGACCGCGGCTTGGTGGGCGATTTGATTGCCAATGGCGTGAAGTTTGACGTGAAAGCACGCGAAGAAGCATCGTTGCTCACCACCATCCTCATGAGCTGGGGCCCCATGCTGCTGCTCATTGGCGTGTGGGTGTATTTCATGCGCCAAATGCAAGGTGGCGGCAAGGGCGGGGCGTTCAGCTTTGGCAAATCCAAAGCCCGCCTGCTTGACGAAAACACCAATACCGTGACTTTTGCCGACGTGGCAGGCTGCGACGAGGCCAAAGAAGAAGTTAAAGAGGTGGTGGACTTCTTAAAAGACCCAACCAAATACCAAAAACTGGGCGGGCGAATCCCACGCGGCCTGCTGCTTGTAGGGCCTCCTGGCACGGGTAAAACTTTGCTTGCAAAGTCGATTGCAGGCGAAGCCAAAGTGCCGTTTTTCAGCATTTCAGGCTCGGATTTTGTGGAAATGTTTGTGGGCGTGGGCGCATCGCGGGTGCGCGACATGTTTGAAAACGCCAAGAAGAATGCGCCTTGCATCATCTTCATCGACGAGATTGACGCGGTAGGTCGCCAGCGGGGCGCAGGTCTGGGCGGTGGAAACGACGAGCGCGAGCAAACCCTCAACCAAATGCTGGTGGAGATGGATGGTTTTGAGACGAATTTAGGCGTGATTGTGGTAGCCGCCACCAACCGGCCCGACATTTTGGACGCAGCCCTGTTGCGCCCAGGCCGCTTTGACCGCCAAGTCTATGTAACCCTGCCCGATATTCGTGGCCGTGAGCAGATTTTGGGTGTGCACATGCGCAAAATTCCGGTGTCGCAAGACGTGAGCGCCAGCATCATCGCCCGAGGTACACCCGGCATGAGCGGTGCTGATTTGGCCAATTTGTGCAACGAAGCGGCGCTGATGGCGGCGCGGCGCAATGCCCGCACTGTGGACATGCAAGACTTTGAAAAAGCCAAAGACAAAATCCTCATGGGCCCTGAGCGTAAGAGCATGGTGATGCCTGAAGAAGAGCGCAAAAATACTGCCTACCACGAGTCTGGCCACGCTCTGATTGGTCGCCTTTTGCCCAAGTGCGATCCTGTGCACAAGGTCACCATCATCCCACGTGGCCGCGCGTTGGGCGTGACCATGAGCCTGCCCGCCCAAGACCGCTACAGCTACGACAAAGAGTTCATGCTCAACCAAATCGCCATGTTGTTTGGTGGCCGTATTGCCGAAGAAGTGTTCATGAACCAAATGACCACGGGCGCCAGCAACGATTTTGAGCGTGCTACTTCGATTGCCCGTGATATGGTGACTCGCTACGGCATGACCGATGCGCTGGGCCCCATGGTGTATGCCGAGAACGAAGGCGAAGTGTTTTTGGGCCGCTCGGTCACCAAAACCACCAACATGAGTGAGACCACCATGCAAAAGGTGGATGCAGAAATTCGCAGCATCATTGATTCGCAGTACGCCCTAGCGCGCAAGCTGATTGAAGACAACAGCGACAAAATGCATGCCATGGCCAAGGCTCTGCTCGAATGGGAAACCATCGACATGTCGCAACTTGACGACATCATGGCTGGCCGCCCACCCAGCCCGCACAAAGACTGGACACCGCGCCAGCCGCCAAGTGCTGGCGGTGGCGACAGTGGCACAGGCGCTGCACCTGTGGCTGTGAATCCTGCGGTTAACCCTGCGCCAAACGCGGCTTGATTGCTTTGAGTTTTTCTGCAGACCGAGCGCTTCTTGCCTAGATGCTTGATTTAAACAGCTGTGCACTCAGAGAAGTGTGCACGAACGCCGCGGCGTTTGGATTGGACAGCTCCGCGGCTGTCCCCCGGCCTGCGGCCTCCTCCTTTATGCCGCTGCGCTGTCCAATCCAAACGCCGCAGCGTCGATAGAGGTTTTTTCGGTAGAGTTCACTATCGCTTGCTGGCGTGACATACTCTGCGCGTGCGGGTAGAGCGCCACCAAATTCGCAGGCGCGGGTCGATGGTGCTACTTCAGCGCAGCGGCATAAAGGAGGAGTCGCCTGCCCTAGGCAGGCACGGGGGACAGCCGCGGAGCTGAAGTAGCACCGCCGCCCTAAGCCCGTACAAACGCAAGCCTAATGTCTGTCAAAGCCCTGCGAAGATACGCAACCCAAAGAAGCGACAATAAGCCATGCATTGGCAAACCTCCCGCTTCACTATAGACCTAACCAAGCCCAAGATCATGGGCATTGTCAACGTCACGCCAGACTCATTTTCTGACGGCGGCGCACATGGCAGCGCGCGTACCACGCTCCTGCATTGTGAGCAGTTGATCAAAGATGGGGCTGACATTCTAGACATTGGTGGTGAATCTACCCGCCCTGGCGCTACGCCGTTGCCACTGGATGTTGAACTGGGTAGGGTGCTGCCTGTGCTGAGCGAGGCGGTGAAGCTGGGTGTGCCGATTTCAGTGGACACCTACAAAGCCGAGGTGATGCGCGCGGCGCTGGATGCTGGCGCTGACATCATCAACGACGTCTGGGCGCTGCGCCAAAGCGGCGCACAAGAGGCGGTGACCGCGCATCCGCGCTGTGGCGTGGTGCTGATGCACATGCATGGCGAGCCGCTGAGCATGCAGGTATCACCTATGCGGGAAGCGCCTGAGTCAGAGGGCGGGCAGGGCGATGCGGTGCAGCAGGTGCTTCTATTTTTAGAGCAACAAATGACCATATCACGCCGACATTGGGCAGAAAAACTTCATATATCAGCTGCATCTGCATCGCCAACGGCTCTGCATGCATCACCCTCCGATCAAAACCAGTTAACACCCAGCACCCGCCTGTGCATTGACCCCGGCATAGGTTTTGGTAAAACCGTGGCGCAAAATTTCAGCCTGCTGCGCGAGTTGTCGCAATTTAGAAGTTTGGGCTGTGTGATCCTCGCGGGCTGGTCGCGCAAATCTTCTTTGGGCGCTGTGACGGGGCTGGAGGTGGGGCAACGCATGCTCCCCAGTGTGGTGGCGGCTGTGCTGGCGGCGCAGCGGGGCGCGCAGGTGCTGCGGGTGCATGATGTGCGCGAGACAGCGGCGGGGCTGAAGGTGTTGGCCGCCATGCAGGCCAGCAGTTAAAATCTAAGTTATTCAGCCAAATACTCACTAATTCATAGCGAATAATGGCCATTTGACGCTGACATTGAACAAATTTTTCTTAAAAAGAGGCAAAACATGCGTAAATATTTCGGCACAGACGGCATCCGCGGCACGGTGGGCAGAGCGCCCATCACACCAGACTTTGTGCTCAACTTGGCGCACTCGGTGGGCCGCGTGCTCAAGCGCACCGAGGATCGCCCCACCGTGGTGATTGGCAAAGACACCCGTATTTCGGGCTATATGCTTGAATCGGCCTTGGAGTCTGGCTTTAACAGCGCAGGGGTGGACGTGGTGCTGCTCGGGCCCCTGCCCACGCCCGGCGTGGCGTATTTGACCCGTGCGCTGCGCGCAAGCTTGGGCGTCGTCATCAGCGCCAGCCACAACGCCTTTGCTGACAACGGCATCAAGTTTTTCAACGCCCAAGGCTCTAAGCTGAGCGATGCGTGGGAGCTAGATGTAGAGGCTGCATTGCTTGAACCGCCCGTGTGGGCCGAGTCTGCCAATTTGGGCAAAACGCGCCGCCTAGACGATGCCGCTGGCCGCTATATCGAGTTTGCCAAATCCACCTTTGCCAACGACCTCACGCTCAAAGGCATGCGTGTGGTGGTGGATGCTGCCCACGGCGCGGCCTACCATATTGCACCCAAGGTGTTCCACGAGCTGGGCGCAGAGGTGATTGCCATGGGCTGCGCGCCAGACGGCACCAATATCAACAAAGACGTGGGGGCCACCCACCCTGATGCGCTGGTGCGCAGCGTGCTGGCCAACCGCGCCGACTACGGCATAGCACTAGACGGCGATGCCGACCGCTTGCAGGTGGTGGATGCCAAGGGCAGGCTGTTCAACGGTGACGAGCTGTTGTTTTTGATGGTGAACGAGCGCCTAGAGCGCGGCGAAAAAGTGCCAGGCGCTGTGGGTACGCTCATGACCAATATGGGTGTGGAGCTGGCGCTGGCGGCGCGCGGCGTGGGCTTTGTGCGCGCCAAGGTGGGCGACCGCTATGTGCTTGAAGAGCTAGAAAAAAACAAATGGCTGCTAGGCGGCGAAGGCTCTGGCCACTTACTGGCGCTGGACAAACACACCACGGGCGACGGCATCATCACCGCCCTGCAAGTGTTGCAAGCCACCCAGCGCAGCGGCAAAACGCTGGCCCAGCTCTTGCATGGCATAGAGCTGTTTCCGCAAGAGCTGATCAATGTGCGCCTGCAAGCCGGGCAAGACTGGAAGGCCAATAAGCTGCTAGAAACCGAGAGCGCCGCGGTGAAAGCCGAGCTAGGCAATACAGGCCGTATTTTGATTCGCGCCAGCGGCACCGAGCCGCTCCTGCGCGTGATGGTGGAAGCCAAAGACGCGAGCATGGCCAAAAGCTGCGCGCTGCGGCTGGTAGAGGCGGTGAAAAAGGGGTGAAGTAGGAGTGAACTGCGTGACGATTTAATAAAATATAAAAGGCAAACGCCGTTGAACGCACACGATAGCACGGCCGTGCGCGCCAAGCGCAGCATCTGCGAGCGCTGCCTGCGGCCACAGTTGGCGTGTATTTGCCAATGGATTTCACCCCTTGACCAAGCAGTGCAACTGCTGGTGTTGCAGCATCCAGAGGAAGTCAAGCAAACCAAAGGAAGTGCCCGTCTGCTGCATTTGAGCGTGGCCAACAGCCGCATGCTTGAGGGAGACGTGTTTGATCCGCAAACGCTGCATGCTGCGCTTTTTTGCGGCAAACAATCTGTCTTGCTCTACCCGCATGCAGCGCAAGACCTGACCCTCGGTTTGTTAGAGTCGCCCCCATTACAAGCCAGCACATGGCAAGACCCGAGCCAGTTGCAGCTGGTTGTCATTGACGCCACATGGCGCAAAAGCCGCAAAATGCTCTACCAAAACCTTGCGCTACAGCGTTTGCCACGCTTGCTGTTGCAAAACATCCCGATACCCAATTACCGCATCCGCAAAGCGCACCGTCCTGAACAACTGTCAACTTTGGAGGCCACTTGTGCGGCTTTGAAGCAGTTGGGCGCCAACCCGCAGCAAGTGGCGAATTTGCTTACTGCGTTTGACGGGTTTGTAGCGCAGCAAATAGCCTTCGGATTTGCCCCGTCGCCAGTGCACAAAGAGCCGCTGATTTGCACAGAGGGTATTTCCTAGTGGGCAATTTTTTTTATCCCGCTAGCATAGTCCAATTGCTATGTTGCCGCTCCACAATACACTTGCCTCATGACCACCATGATTTTTTATTGCCCAAATAGGATAGCGCTATCCAGCTCGGCGCTGTGCTTGGTATTTCGGGTGCTTGCGCTGGGCAAACGCAACGCTGCAGCGGCATGATTCATATCTACGATGCCCGTTTCCAAGCCGTTGCCCAAGGCGCGGGTCAACTCCAGCGTTTGTGCACGGGAGCACAATGGAGCGAGGGACCGGTGTGGATGCAAGAAGACCAGTCGGTGTTGTGGAGCGATATTCCCAACAAACGCATGCTGCGTTGGCATGCGCAAGACGGCATGTCAGTTTGGCGTGCCAACTCAGAATTTTGCAACGGCCACGCCCGCGAGTCCGATGGTGCGCTTTTGCACTGCTCACATGGCTTGCGCGCCATTGTGCGCACACGTTTTGCCGGCGGATTGGCGGCAGCACGCGATGAAATAGTGGTGGACAACTACCAAGGCCGCCGATTCAATTCACCCAACGACATTGTGGTGAAATCAGACGGAACACTGTGGTTCACCGACCCTCCCTACGGCATATTGTCTGACCATGAGGGCTACAAAGCCGACAGTGAGCTGGGTAATTGCTATGTTTTTCGCTTTGACCCCGCAACTGGCAGCTTGCGCATAGTCACCGATTTAATCGAAGAGCCCAATGGCTTGGCATTCTCACCAGACGAATCCACGCTGTATGTGTCAGACACGTCGGCCGCGCTTAAAACCGATGGCAGTGGCAACCACCACATCATGGCCTTTGAGGTGCTGGCTGGCCAAGACCTGCATAAACCCCGTGTGTTTGCAACCATAGAGCATGGTTTGTCAGACGGATTTCGTTTGGACACACAGGGTTTTTTGTACACCAGCAGTTTGCTTGGTGTTTTGGTCTACCACCCCGACGGCACTAAGCTGGCACTGATTGCCGTGCCAGAAAAAGTAGGTAACCTGTGCTTTGGCGGCGCACAAGGCAAGGACTTGTACATTTGCGCAAGCCAGTCGCTCTACAGCATTCGCTTGAATACCCGGGGTCTGCCATGTACTTGGGTATAGAAAACGCATGGCATTGGCTCTCTAGCCCGCTGAGCGGGGCGAGCAACCACCATATTGATGCCTTGGTGGCTTGGCATTCGCGTTTGATGGTAGTGGCTTGGGCTATTGTCTTGCCGGTTGGTGCTATTGCAGCGCGCTACTACAAGGTAACACCTAAACAAGATTGGCCGCGCGTGGTGGACACGCGCGCATGGTGGCATACACACCTTGCCCTGCAGTACAGCGGCGCACTGCTCATGCTGGTGGGTGTTGCCTTGGCGTGGAAAGCCAGCGCTGGCGCATCCACAATCGCTTTGTTGCATGCCTACTTGGGCTGGTTTGTCATAGCTTTGGGCATGCTGCAAGTCCTCAGCGCGTGGTGTCGCGGCAGCAAAGGGGGACCCACCGATACGCAGATGCGTGGCGACCATTACGACATGACTGCCCACAGAATTTGGTTTGAGCGCATCCATAAAAGCTGCGGCTGGGTTGCAATCATTGCTGCCGTGTTGACCGTGGTGCTAGGCTTGGTGGCAGCTGATGCGCCGCGCTGGATGGCCGTGGTGCTGGCCGTTTGGTGGCTCATGCTGCTGGCTTGGGGCATGCGCTTGGAGCGTGCGGGCAGGCGCATTGGCACTTACCAAGCTATTTGGGGGCCCGATACAAAGCATCCGAGCAACCGCATACACAACAACGCGCAGGAGAGAGTATGAGCGGCCTTCAATTAAAAAATATAGTCAAACGATTTGGTGATGTCACCGTGGTTAAACACCTCGACTTGGACATCCACGACGGTGAATTCATGGTCTTGCTGGGCGAGTCTGGCTGCGGCAAAAGCACCACGCTGCGCATGATTGCCGGCTTAGAAGAAGCCACTGAAGGCCAAATTTTCATAGGCGGGCGTGATGTAACTAATTTGCATCCCATAGACCGCGACATAGCCATGGTGTTTCAAAACTATGCGCTGTACCCGCACATGGACGTAGCCCGTAACATGTCTTTTTCGCTCAAAATTGCAGGCCATCCGGCCAGCGAGGTGCAGGCCAAAGTAGCGGCCGCAGCAAAAATACTCAATATCGAGCACCTGCTCTCGCGCAAACCCAAAGATTTGTCGGGTGGGCAACGCCAGCGCGTAGCGATTGGCCGCGCCATTGTGCGCGAGCCTAAGGTCTTTTTGTTTGATGAGCCGCTGTCCAATTTAGATGCCAAATTGCGTAGCCACATGCGCGCTGAGCTGGCTCTGCTGCACCAGCGCTTGGGCAAAACCACGGTGTATGTAACGCATGACCAAGTCGAGGCCATGACGCTGGCCTCGCGCATTGTGATTTTTGACAAAGGCCAAATCCAGCAAGTGGGCACACCCACTGAGGTTTTTAACCGCCCAGCCAATGTATTTGTGGCAGGATTCATTGGTGTACCCACTATGAATATGTTTGAAGTGGTATTGGCTATGGTGAACGGGCAGGCCAGACTACTGGGCTTTGGGGTAGACTGGGCCGCCCCCGATTGGCTGGGTCAAACACCAGCTAGCCTGGGCCAGCCCTTGACAGTAGGCTTGCGCCCGCAGGCGCTGCAACTGGGGGATGCATTGCCCAATCGGCTGTCCTTGCATGCCGAGGTGGTGGAATACCTGGGCACAGAAAGCCAAGTGGCAGGCTCCATGTTGGGTCAATCAGGCCAATTAGGCCAATCAGGGCAACCTAGCCAAAGGCTATCAGCCGTAGTGGCCGGCGACGCCAAGGCCAGCTTGGGGGCAGAGGTTCATTTTGGTTTTGAACCTGATGCGTTGCATATTTTTGACCGCAGCACGGGGCTTTCATTGCGCCCTTGATTTCAGTTTCAGTTTTGTTTTTTTAACTTGAATGGAGACTCATTTATGAGCTTAGACCGCAGAACACTTATCAAAAATGCAGGCATCACCGTGTTTGGTGCAGGGCTACCCTTTAGCGGGGCCATGGCACAAAACCGTTATGCCAAATACGCAGGCAAAACCGTCACCATCAACATACCGGCCCATCCGCATTACGATGCCATGACCAAGCTGCTGCCAGAATTCACCAAAGAAACTGGCATCAAAGTGGAGATAGACAAATTAGCCATTGGCCGCTTGAAAGAAAAGCAGCTGCTGGAAATGTCCAAACCGCAAGGCGATTACGACTTGGCTTGCTACATTGTGATGTGGAAAGGCGAGTACGTGGCTAAAAACTTGGTGCAACCGCTCGAACCGTTTTTTGCCAACCCTGCCTTGGCCGATCCAGCCTACGACATGAAGGACATTATTCCGATTTACCTAGAAAACCTAGGCATGGTGGGCGGGCCAAAGGGCTACTTGGCGGGCGCAGGCGCAAAGCTGTATGGCCTGCCATACGGCGCAGAAACCTCGGTATTGGCCTACCGACGCGATGTATTTGCCAAGCTCAACTTGAAAGTGCCCGAGACCTACGACGATTTTTCTAAAGCATTGAAGGTGCTCAAAGACCAATCTGGCATGGGCGCACTCACATCGCGCGGGCAGGCGGGCCACCAGTGCGTGCACGCGTGGTTGCTACACCTAAACCCCATGGGCGGCAGCGTGTTTGACGAGCAGTGGAGGCCGCGCTTTAATGACAAAGCGGGCGTGGCAGCGCTTAAATTCTTGCAAGACGTGGTGGCCACCGGGCCAGCGGGCATTCCCGGCTTTGGCCAAGGAGAGTCCAATACGGCATTCTTGCAAGGCCAAGCGGCCATGTATTTGGATTCCACTTCGTTTGCTGGCGTGGTCAGTGACCCTGCACGCAGCAAAGTGGTGGGCAATGTGAGCTGGGCCATGCATCCCAAAGGTGTCAAGCGTGCGTCGCAGTCCGGCGGCTTGGGCCTAACGATTCCTAAGAACGCTAAAAATCCTGAAGCAGGTTTTTTGCTGATGCAGTGGCTCACCTCCAAAGCGCAAGACAAAGCGGTGACGCGTCTGGGCGGCGCGCCCACGCGCAACTCCACCATGGGTGATGTGGATTTGGTGCGCCAATATCCAGAGTTTGTAGTCTTCAAAGAGGCTTTGAAGTACTCTAATCCTGACTGGCGCCCAATTATTCCAGTGTGGGACCGCATCAATGTGCAGGCGCTGGGCGTGGGTATTTCTGAGGCGCTCACTGGCAAAAAGAGTGCTGAAGACGCACTCAATGGCATGGTGCCGCAGGTCACGCAAATCATGCGTGAAGCGGGTTACAAAATTTAATCGGACTACCCCATGCGCGTTTCTCGCTGGACACTGGCCATCTACCTAGGGCCTGCCATTTTGGTAATGGCGGCGGCTTGCCTGTACCCCGTGCTCACAGCTTTTCAGCTGGCGGGCTACAAATGGGAAATGGGCACGCCCTGGAGCAGCGCGCAGTGGGTGGGTTTAGACAATTTTGTAGCCGCTTTTGGCAACGAGCAGGTGTGGGCTTCGCTGTGGACCACCCTGCTTTTTGCAGGCATTTGTGTGTCTGCGGAAATGGTGCTGGGCATTGCTCTAGCGCTCGCTTTGGAGCACCCCGTGCGGGGCATGGCAATTTTTAGAACGGCATTTATCTTGCCAATGATGATTGCGCCGATTGCGGTGGGCTTGGCTTGGCGCTATATGTTTGATGCGCAGTTTGGCTTGATCAATGCGGTGCTGGGCTTGGTGGGCGTCAAGCCCATGACTTGGCTGGCCGACCCCACGCTGGCTTTTGTGGCGATTGTGATCGCTGATATTTGGCAGTGGACTCCTTTTGTCTTCATCATGATGCTGGCCGCGCTGGCCAGCGTAGACAGCGCCGTGATGGAGGCAGCACGGATTGACGGCGCAAACTGGTGGCAGCAAATCTTTCTGGTCAAGCTGCCCATGGTGATGCATGTGATTGCCATTACGCTGATGATGCGGCTGATTGATGCATTCCGCGTGCTGGAGGTCATTTATGTGCTGACTTTTGGCGGGCCGGGCAACAGCACCGAGATTTTGGCTGTGCATATTTACAAAACAGCATTTGTTGGCCAGCAAATGGGCGTGGCCGCAGCGGTGTCGGTGCTGCTGCTGGTGGTGGTGGCGAGTTTGTCTTGGGCAGCGCTGCGTTTGTCTAACCCCATGAAGGATGCAAGATGAAGCGTAACCCCTCGCTTGTGGCCATGCACTACAGCATGCTGGTCGTGTTGGCCTTGGTATGCCTTGCGCCTATTTTGGTTATTTTTGCCACCAGCATGCGCCAGCAGGTGCAAATTTTTTCTGAACCTTTGAACTTCTTGTTCATTCCTACACTTGAAAACTACCGCGCTGTTTTGCAAGAAGACCGTTTGGAGGTGTATTTGCGTAACAGCCTTGTGGTGGGCGTGGTGTCTACTTTAATCACCTTGGTATTGGGCTGCATGGCAGCCTATGGACTAGCAAGATTTCGTTTCACTGGGCGCACCACAGTAGCTTACACCACGCTGCTGCTGCGCACCGTGCCGCTGGCTGTCATGGCGATTCCGGTATTTGTGATTTGGAACCAATGGGGTTTGGTCAACAGTTTGTGGGGCTTGATTTTGTTGTATGTGGCGGTGAACTTGCCCTTTACTATTTGGTTGCTTTACGGTTTTGTGCTGCAAGTGCCTGCGGAGCTGGAGGAAGCAGCCGCCATTGACGGCTGCGGGCCGCTGCGCGTATTCACCTCGGTGTTTTTGCCCCTGATGGCACCGGGCTTGGC
>JAYTMT010000338.1:0-31657 GCA_043728315.1 Polaromonas sp.
AACAACGATGGCCCGCTGGGAACCTTCTTCCGCTACATCGGCGACACGGCAACCTACCTGGCGCGTTACTTCACGCGCAGAGTCGTACTTTCCATGAAAAATAGTGCTAATGTCAGCGTCATATGGCCATACTTCGCTACTATTTATATAGTATTTAACAAACAAGGTGTGGCGTGCCTGCTGTATTAAAAACCTCAAAGCGAGCATAGCCCGATCAGCGTTTTGGCTATCCCGACTGACCGATTTCGGGTACTCCCGCATGAGGGCGCGTCGGGATAGCCAAAACGCTGATCGGGCGCGTTCAAACTCGGAGAGCGCGCTAAACAGTTGCTACAGCGGCTCTAAACAAACAGTATTGGCTGTGCGGCTGTCCCCCAGCCTCGAGACCGGGGGACAGCCGCACAGCTGAAGTAGCACCACCGTCCTGCGCCAGTACAAATGCCAGCCAACACTCTTCCTACCCATGACAAATCAAATAATGCAAAAAAATGCCTGCTAGGCTTGTAGGCGCTAGCAGGCACGGGCGAAGTGCAGGTTTGTAATTTACTGCGTATCCACAAAGCTGCGCAGTTTGTCCGAGCGCGATGGGTGCTTGAGCTTGCGCAAAGCCTTGGCTTCTATTTGGCGAATGCGCTCGCGTGTCACGTCAAATTGTTTGCCCACTTCTTCCAGTGTGTGGTCGGTAGACATTTCAATACCAAAGCGCATGCGCAGCACCTTGGCTTCGCGCGGGGTGAGTCCGTCCAAAATGTCTTTCACCACATCGCGCAAACCTGCCTGCATGGCCGCTTCCAGTGGTGCGGTGTTGGCGCTGTCTTCAATGAAGTCGCCCAAATGGCTGTCGTCATCGTCGCCAATTGGCGTTTCCATGGAGATTGGCTCTTTGGCAATCTTCATGATCTTGCGGATTTTGTCCTCAGGAATCTCCATTTTCTCGGCGAGCACACTGGCATCGGGCTCAAAACCAAACTCTTGCAAATGTTGGCGGCTGATACGGTTCATCTTGTTGATGGTTTCGATCATGTGCACCGGAATACGGATCGTGCGTGCTTGGTCGGCAATGCTGCGGGTAATCGCTTGGCGAATCCACCATGTGGCATAGGTGGAGAACTTGTAGCCACGGCGGTATTCAAACTTGTCCACCGCTTTCATCAGACCAATATTGCCTTCTTGGATCAAGTCAAGGAATTGCAGGCCACGGTTGGTGTATTTTTTAGCAATCGAAATCACCAAACGCAAATTGGCCTCAATCATTTCCTTCTTGGCCGCGCGCGAGCCGCGCTCGCCTGCGTTCATGCGCTTGTTGATGTCTTTGAGTTCATCGAGTGGCACGACCACGCGGGCTTGCAGATCCATGAGCTTTTGCTGCAGCTCTTGCACTGGCGGCACAAAGCGGCCCATGGTGGTTGACCATGGTTTGCCAGCGTGGGATTGTTTTTCAATCCATGCGCGGTCTAGCAAAAACGAGGGCGCGCGTTGGTTGTTTTTGTCACGGCCCGAAAAATCACGGATGAAATCGGCCTGAGGGTAATGGCATTTGTCCACAATGATGCGGCGCAGCTCACGCTCTTTGTTGCGCACATCCAGTACTTGGCCGCGCACTAGCTCGCAGAGCTTTTCAATGGTTTTGGCAGTGAAGCGAATCAGCATCAAATCAGCGGTAACTGCCTGCTGCGCTTTCAAGTAGTTGGCGCCGCCGTAGCCTTCTTTGTCATAGACGCTATGCAGTTTCTCAAACAAATCCTTGAGCACGTCAAAGCGGCGCAATGCTTCTACCTTGAGCTCCTCGAGCTTTTTAGTGAGTGCTTTGGAGCCGCCATTGCCGTCGTCGTCGTCGGCTTCGTCGAACTCGTCAAAGTCTTCTTCGGCCACGTAATCGTCGGCTTCGTTGGGGTTGCTAAAGCCATCCACCACCGTGGAAATCACTACTTTTCCAGTGCGAATTTCTTCGATCAGACGAAAAATCTCTGCAATGGTGGCGGGGCTGTTGGAGATCGCCTCCATCATCACATTCAAGCCGCCTTCAATGCGCTTGGCAATTTCAATCTCGCCCTCGCGCGTGAGCAGCTCTACGGTGCCCATCTCGCGCATGTACATGCGCACGGTGTCGGTGGTGCGGCCAAATTCGCTGTCGACGGTGGACAGCGCAGCTTCAGCTTCTTCTTCGGCTTCTTCTACAGTGGCCGCCGATGGCGTGTTGTTGTTGAGCAGCAGGGTTTCAGCATCGGGCGTTTGTTCATACACGGCCACGCCCATGTCGTTGAGCAACGAAAACACCACATCCAGTGTTTCGGCATCCACCAATTTGTCGGGCAAGTGGTCAGAAATTTCGCCGTGGGTGAGGTAGCCACGGGTTTTGCCAAGGGTGATCAGGGCTTTGAGGCGCAGGCGGCGCTTGGCCATGTCTTCCTCAGACAAGACCGTGTCGTCTAGGCCAAACTCTTTCATCAAGGCGCGTTCTTTGGCCTTGGACAGCTTCATGCGCAGCGGTTTGACTTTTTCTACGCCTTCAGCGCCGGGGGCTACGGCGGCATCGGCCACTGCCACTGGTTCGCCTTCTAAGTCGGCCTCGATGTCGCTCATGTCGGCATCGTCTAGCCCGCCCTTGGCTTTGGCCTTGGCAGCGCTTTTGGCCACTGGCTTGGCTGCTTTTGCCGCAGGCTTGGCTGCAGGTTTAGCAACTGGCTTGGTTTCTACTTTTGCAGCAGTCTTCACCGCCACTTTGGCGGCTACTGGTGCTGGAGCAGCGGCTTTTGTAGCAGCGGATTTTTTAGGTGCGTCAGCAGGCAAAGTGAATATTTTGCTGGCTTTTTCCGGCTCTTTTTTGATGGTTTTATTGGGCATTTTGGCGGCAGGTTTAGCGGTAGTTTTAGCGACAGGTTTAGCTGGCGCTTTGGTATTTGAGGTTTTTACAAGAGCAGCTTTGACAGCAGGCTTTTGAGTGGGCTTCTTAGCAGGGGCGGCCACTGGGGCGGGAGCAGGTTTTTTCGTAGGCATGAAGAACTCTTTTCAAAAAAGAAAAACGCATTCAATAACAGGCAAAAGCACAGGCAAACGCCAAAAAGCTGGCGTGGCTGATGTCAACGCGACATATAAAAGTAAATGAAAAAAGGAGTAGCTTCGCAAGGAGGATGGGCGATCATTTGGAGTGCAGCACTTGCGAGGGTGGCCGATGTGCACGGTGGGTGCGGGAGTGGCCGATACGGAAGGTGCTACTGTCGCGCTTGCGTTGTTACATGGATTATACCCAAAAACACTAAAAAAAGCGCTTTTTTAAATGTAACGGTGATTTTTTAGGGTGAAAAGTCCGTTTGGCAGCGCAAAAACGCTGTCGCAGGTCAAAGCACTTGGTAGTGCAGCACGGGTGAGTGCTCAGCGCGCTCACAGCCCAAGCTGATGCTGCCAGTGCCCACCAATTGGCATTCTGTGCGGCGCAGAGCAATGGCCGTGGTTTGAGCGCCTGCGTAAACCCAAGTGCCAAAGCTTGACAGATCAGCCAGCAGCCAATGCGTGCCTCGCCAAGTGATGCTGCAATGCAAGCGCGAGACGCGGCTGTCACTTATCAGTAGGTATTGAGATGCTCCTAATTCCTGAGCGCTTTGCAGGGTGCGGCCAATATGGGCGCGGCCAAGTGGGGCTTCTAAAACCATGCTTTGCGCGCTGGGAGAGTCGGCATGCGGTGCATCTGTGTGCAGCAAAGCGCTGCGCAGACTAAGGCGGCTTTTAGCAATTGGTGTGGCCAATGCGGCTGACACGGAGGCTGAAAATGAAGGGCTCATGATGGTCACATCGCTGTCGCTCTCAGAGCGCCACTGCACCCTGAACACCTCGGTAGCGTCGGTTTTACCGCGTAAAAACAAAGGGCCCAAGCTGTGCAAAAGGCTTTTGAGCGCGCCAGGAAGGGCATTGCGCACGCGTGCCGTGGTCAAAATCTGCGCACCGCCTGCCAAATCGGCCAAACGCGCCGCGCTGTTCACTGCGTCGCCAAAGCAATCGCCATCAATTTCCACCACATCGCCCGATTCCATGCCCAGTTGCATTTGCACGGCTGTGGCCTCGCCAAGTCTTGGGTACACAGGGTTTTCAAACAGCGCCTGTTGCACGGCCACGCAGGCTGACAAAGCGTCTTTTTCATTGGCAAACAGCACAAAAAGCCCATCGCCTAGTAGCTTGACCACGCGGCCACCGTGGGCGCTAAAGCGTGCGCCCAATGATGTCGTGAGCTGCGTGACAAACCCCGATGCCGCCGCATCGCCCAAGCGCTCATAAATGCCCGTACTGCCTACAAGGTCTGCAAAAACAACGGTGGCCATGCTGTTGCGTGCTTAGGTATTTGGAGCCAGTATGCGGGTGGATAGTACAGATTGAATACAACGATCCGATTGTAAGATCTGATGCGCAAGCTGGATATAAAGAGTACGTACTCTGGGCTCAAGCAGGCAGGGCTTTGAGCTCGGCGGCCAAGGCTTTGTAGCGCTCAAACGCCACCGGATCACCGGCAGATTTTGCAGCAGTGTTCATCTGCGCGCTGATGTCTTTGCGGTGCATTTCGCGCAAAATGCCGCTCAATTCAGCAGGGTCTGGCACTATGTCGTCGGGCATCAGGTTGACCAATTTACTGGCAGTGCCCTCAAAACTTTGCCCCATGAGCGCCTGCGACAGCGCCCCCCAGCTTTGCGCGCCGTGCTCGTGCATTTGCATGTCCAGCCAGCTAAACACCGCGCCGTGCGGGGCGGGCAGGGCGCACAACAGCTCGTGCTGGCGCTGGCTCAATTGCTCCCACGCGGCATTGTCAGTAAGCAAAATTTGCAGGGCGCGGTCTTCGCGGCTGGCGGGCGCGCCGCGCGCACGCAGGCCCGGTGCAGCGCCTGCGGATGAGTTCCAAGCGTCTTTGGCTTTGTTAAAGCGCCCAGCGCCTTCCCATTTCTTGTTTTTATAAGAATTTTGACCAATGTCAGCGTCATATGGTCGTTTCTCGCTATTATTATTGTAGTTATTGCTCTCTGGCCTCGCGTTGTAGGTGGCTGGCGTTTGCGCCTTCCAATGGTCATCTAGTTCGTACTCTTTTATACCAATTACTCTTGCAATTTCTCCTCGCATTTGAATTTTAAATGCGCCGGAAGGAAGGGCACTCCAGAGCGGTCGTGCTCGGTCTGAGAATTTTGCCCTACCTTCACTGATGGTCAAATCTTGCCCATCGCGCGCAACATCAATCAAAAAGCGCGACAGCGGCGTGGCATCGCTCACAAAGCGGCGAAAAGCGTCGGCCCCGTGTTCGCGGATGTAGCTGTCGGGGTCGTGCTCGGGCGGCAGCGTGAGGAATTTGGCGGTGCGGGTGTCGGTAGCAAAGGGAATGGCCACGGCCAGCGCCTTGACAGCCGCCCGCCTGCCCGCGCCGTCGCCGTCAAAGCTGAACACCACGTGGTCAGTGAAGCGAAACAGTTTTTGCACATGCTCGGGCGTGCAGGCCGTGCCCAGCGTGGCCACCGCGTTAGGGAAACCCATCTGCGCCAGCGCCACCACGTCCATGTAGCCCTCGGTAACCAGCACGTAGCCCGCTTTTTGCAGGGCGGAGCGGGCTTCAAAAAGGCCGTAGAGCTCCCGGCCTTTGCTAAATACAGGGGTTTCTGGCGAGTTGAGGTATTTGGGCTCGCCTTTGTCAAGCACGCGGCCGCCAAAGCCGATGGTCTCGCCCTTGACATTGCGAATCGGGAACATGATGCGGTCACGAAAGCGGTCGTACTTTTTGGCCTCGGCATCGGGGTGCTCGTCGTCGGCTTTCTCAATCACCAAGCCACTGGTGACCAGCAGTGCATCGTCGTAATCGGGGAATACGCTGGCTAAGCTGCGCCAGCCTTCTGTCGAGTAGCCCATGCCGTATTGCGCCGCTATGTCGCCGCTCAGGCCGCGATTTTTCAGGTAATCGATGGCGCGGGGGCTTAGCTTTAGCTGCTCCTTGTAGGCGTTGGCGGCCTTGGCCAAGAGCTCGGTGAGGCTGGCCTGCACGGTTTTTACCTGCGCGTCGCGGGCCCGGTCGGCAGGGCTACGCTCGTCTTCGGGTACTTGCAAGCCCATGCTTTGGGCCAAATCTTTGATGGCGTCAATAAAGCCCACGCCCGTGTGTTCCATCATAAAACCGATCACATTGCCGGTTTTTCCACAGCCAAAGCAGTGGAAAAACTGTTTGGTAGGGCTGACGCTGAACGAAGGCGTTTTTTCCCCATGAAAAGGGCAAAGCCCCGAGTAATTAGCCCCCGATTTTTTCAGCTGCACATAGCGCCCCACCACCTCCACCACGTCGGCGCGGGCGATGAGTTCTTGGATGAAACTGGGTGGAATGGCCATGGAGGGGTGAGTGTATCAGTCCCCTGTCGTTAGTCCCCCATCACCACGCCTTCTCTGCGCGGGTCGGCGCCGCCAAAAAACCCAGCGGGTGTGCGCTGTATGGCTTGCAGGCCACTGGTGAGGGTCTGTTCGCGCACTTCGTGGCCGCGGGCTTTGAGCGCGTCTACGGTGGCTGGGGGAAAGCGCTTTTCTTCTAGCAGGGTGGGCGCGCCAGTGGCGGCAAAATTGGGCAAGTTGATGGCTTGTTGGGTGTTCAGGCCCCAGTTGAGCGCGCCGTAGAGGGTTTTGGCGGTGTAGTGGATGATGAGTGAGCCGCCAGGGCTGCCCGCGCTCATCAGCACTTGGCCTGTGGCTTTGTCAAACACGAGGGTGGGGCTCATGGAGCTGCGCGGGCGCTTGCCCGGCTGCACGCGGTTGGCTATTGGGCTGCCTGCTGCGTCAGTGGGGGCAAAGCTGAAGTCTGTTAGTTCGTTATTGAGCAAAAAGCCACCTGAGAGGCCCTTGCCGCGGTTGACCATTTGGCGTGCACCAAAAGCGTCTTCTATGGTGGTGGTCATGGACAGGGCGTTGCCCGATCCGTCGATGATGCTGATGTGGCTGGTGCCGTATTCAGGCTGGTCGGGCATGGAGGCGTAGGCTATTTTTGCGCCGCTGGGTTGGCCTGCTGCGGGGGATTTATTGGCCTGCGCACCAATCAGCTTGGCGCGGCTGGCCAGATACTCGGGCGCGAGCAGGCTAGCCCAGCTGCCCGCGGGCGCGCTCACAAAATCAGGGTCGGCCACATATTGGGCGCGGTCGGCAAAGGCTAGGCGGGCGGCTTCGGTGTACAGGTGCAGCCAGTCGGCTGAAGGCGCGTAGTCGACTGTCGTATTGGATAACAAACCATTGTTGTGTGGTGTAGTGCTGGGAATGCTATCGGCCGTCGCTTGTGCAATCGTTTGGGGGCAGGGCGCTCGCACGCAGTTGACGATAAGCGCTGCTTGCTTGATGCGATCCAGCGGCAAGCGGGAGGCATTGGTATGCTCTAGCATGCCCAATATTTGCCCTACCGCTATTGCGCCAGAGCTGGGCGGTGGCATGCCGCAAATGCGGTATTCGCGGCCCTGGGCGCTGTAGTCGTGGCACAGAGGCTCGCGTAGCTTGGTTTGGTAGTTGGCCAAATCAGCCAAGCTGAGCTTGCCGGGATTGCTGGGGTGTTGCTGTACTTTTTGTACGGTAGCCTCGGCAAATTCGCCTTGCGACAGACCTTTAGCGCCCAGTGCGGCTATGCGCTGGAGCACGGCGGCGTATTCAAGGTTTTGCAGCACGTGGCCTACTGGCCAAGCCTTGCCTTGCGCATCGTAAAAATACGCTGCGGCTACAGGGTCTTTTTTAAGCTGAACCTCGTTCGATAGCAAGGTGTGCAGGCGTGGGCTCACTTTAAAGCCATCGGTGGCTAGGCGGATGGCGGGTATGAAAAGCTGCGCCCACGCCAGTTTGCCATGCTGGCGGTGCGCCATTTGCAGCATATGTACGGTGCCAAGCGTGCCTACGCTGCGCCCGCCCACCACACCTTCCATAAAAGCCATAGGTTTGCCATCGGCTTTTACGAATAGTTTTTCATCCACGCCAGCTGGTGCGGTTTCGCGGCCATCAAAAGCCTGCGTGCTTTTGCCGTCGTGGTGCAGCAAAAACGCGCCGCCGCCTATGCCGCTGCTTTGCGGCTCCACCAAGCCCAGCACCATTTGCACGGCTATGGCCGCGTCCACCGCGCTGCCGCCCGCTTTGAGCACTTGGTAGCCTGCGTCGGTAGCCAAGGGGTTGGCAGCGGCTACGGCAAATTTACTGGTCGCCCAGCCGGATTTGTCGGTGTAGCCGGATGCGCCCTCGGGCTGCAGAGGCGGGCTGTAGTTGAATGCGGCGGCGTTTTTGGCGCTGTGGCTAGCGCCGTTGTCTGCGCTACTTGGGGTGGGTTTAGGTGTATGTACGCAAGCTGTAAGCAGGGTTGCAAATGCTACATAATTAAGAGCAGGATATGACCGTTTCACGCTGACATCTCCCGTAAAAACCTTAAAATTGCTGACTAGCTAGTGGTTAAGGCCTTGCTAGAGCGCTCCGAGCTATACGCAGGCCATGTTCTCTTCGTTTTTACGCCGCACCTCGTCGCTCACGGCTAATTGCGCATGCCGCACGATGTGGCCGCCCTCGATCCACAGCAGTTGACCCGCTTCCAGCGGTTGCCAGTCTTCGTTGGTGGTGAGCGGCTGGGTGGCGATGATGCACAAGCGGTCATTGGAGGCATTGGTTTGTGCAAAATCCATGCTCAAGTCGGCATCCACCAGTTGCGCATTAGAAAACGGCCATTTGCGCGTGAGCACCCACAGCCGTGTGGAGCAGTGGGCAAACATCGCTTGGCCATTGGAGAGCAAAAAGTTAAACACGCCATGCTCGGCCGTGCGTTGCGTGGCCTTACACAGCGCGTCAAACACTTTGTCAAGCGAGCAGGGCTCGGGGTGCAGGTTGCCCGCGCAGGGCTTGGGCGGGCTCACCGCGCGCAGGGTTTGCATGATGTCGCAAAATGCCAGCTCGCTGTCGGTGCTGCCCACGGGCATGTAGTCACCGTTCAGGCAGGGTTCGTAGTCTTTAAGGTCACCATTGTGGGCAAACAGCCAGTGCCTGCCCCACAACTCGCGGGTAAAAGGGTGGCAGTTTTCTAGGCGCATGGCATCGCCTTGTGTGGCTTTGCGAATATGCGCCACCACATTGCGCGATTTGATGGGGTATTGCTTGATGAGCTCGGCCACGGGAGACACGGCTGCTGGCTGGTTGTCCATAAACAGACGGCAAGCCTTGTCTTCAAAAAACCCCACGCCAAACCCATCGCCATGGTGGTCAGTAAGCCCGCCACGCGCCGCAAAGCCGGTGAACGAAAAACGCAAATCAGCCGGATTGGCTGAATTCATACCAAGAAGTTGACACATAGCGTAATTATATGGCGATTGCGCTATGGATTGTGTACTATGGATTGTGTAGTGACCTAGTAAATTTATCGTGTATTTAAAGGGCTATTTGTATGAATTACTGCGAAGTAATCGCTGCGCAGCAAGTCTCATTGCCTCTTGGTTTTTCGTCAAAGCATACGCTACATGCCGAAATATCACATTCAGAACCAATTTGCACTGGGATTGCTATTTGGCATCATAGGCGTGTGGCAAAGTGTAATTTAAGGTTACGGTTAAACACAAAATACCAATTTGAACTTTTTTAAATTTTAAAATTCTGAATTATGAAACTGAAACATTTGAATTTATCTATCGTTGCTGCGTGTGCGTTGAGCGCTTGCGGCGGAGGCGGCTCTAACAACACAAATAGTGGCGCTACTGTTACTCCAGTTTTAAGTGAAACTCAAAATACATTTCTAGAAAACACGCTGGCAAGCAACGGCGGCGGCTATACCGTTAACTTAGGTTTCTCCGCTTCAGGTGCTATTGTGACTCTAACTTCTGCGCAAGCTGGCATCACATCATTGTTGAAAAGCCCGATTGATGTGCCGGGCGGAGTTACTAGTACTGCTACAGTCGGTATTCAGATGGTTAGCACTGTACCTACACCTGCAAATTCTTTAGAAACCTCTCCAAACTTAGGGACTGCATTCGTTGATGCGGGTCAAGTTCGCTTTGTTTCTGCAAGCGCTCCTTCGAAGTACTCCTTTATAGGAAATGACGTGCTTATTGAAACTGCTGCGCCAGGCGGCGAGGTCGGCTTTAAAGTATTAGTCACAGGCTACACAAAAGTACCGCTAACTGGGGCTTTATCTGCCGCTCCCGCAGATTTAATTAACGTCTTTCGACCTCTGGCTAGCTACATCAAGGCAGGTACGAATTTTTTACCAGACGCGGCGTACTACAAGCGCGTGAGCAAGCGAGTGGGTGACCACTTGGTGGTGCGGGATGCAGACGCTAATCCTTCCACAAACCCTCAATCTGCCACGCCAGTTGCTTTGACGGGTACGATTGAGCAGTTTGCGGCCAGCCAACCAAGTCAGCTTACTTTAGCGCTGGGCACTATACGCACAGTCAAGGGCGCGCGTTGCTGGATTAACAACGTGAGTGGTGCCCCCAATATTTCATCAACTGTTGTGTTGAGTAATGGTACGGTATCAAACTTCGGTGCCTACTGTGAAGTGGCTGGCGCAGTTTATTCGGGAATACTATATCCCGACGGCGCTGAGAATGGGCAAATTTATCCTACTGGTCTGTCAAGTCCCAACCCAAATATAGACAGATTGAAGTACCAAGTGCGGTTTAACAAAGCGGCTTATGATTCATTAAAAGCAGCGTTGCCTTGATGCCGGTAGTCAAACAGAGTTGATCTGAGTCAGGTACAAGTCCATCGGTCAAGTCCCTGATACTCTTGAATCGATAATTTCAAATCGAGAGTCGCAAGAAATTATCGACTTCAATGCCCCAAAATCTTCGACAAAAAGTCCTTACTACGGTCCGTCTTGGGGTGGTTAAAGAACTCCTCAGGCGAGTTTTGCTCGACGATTTGGCCTTGGTCCATGAAGATCACTCGGTCGGCTACGGCTTTGGCAAAACCCATTTCGTGGGTGACGCAGAGCATGGTCATGCCGCCTTTGGCCAGCTCTATCATCACATCGAGCACCTCTTTGATCATCTCGGGGTCGAGCGCCGAGGTGGGCTCGTCAAAGAGCATGATTTGCGGCGTGAGGCACAGTGCGCGGGCAATGGCTACGCGCTGCTGCTGGCCGCCTGAGAGTTGCAGCGGGTATTTGTTGGCCTGCTCGGCGATTTTCACGCGCTCTAGCTGGGCCATGGCGCGCTCGGTGGCTTCTTTTTTGGGCATGCCGGCCACCCACATGGGCGATAGCGTCAGGTTCTCGATCACGCTCAAGTGGGGGAACAAGTTAAATTGCTGAAACACCATGCCCACTTTGCGGCGCACGGCGTCTACTGCCTTCACATCGTCGCCCAGCACCGAGCCTGCCACGGTGAGTGTGCCTTGTTGGTATTCTTCTAGCGCGTTGATGCAGCGGATCAAGGTGGATTTGCCCGAGCCTGACGGCCCGCAAATCACCAAACGCTCGCCTTGCTTGATGCTCAAATCCACATCGCGCAAGACGTGAAAATCGTTGCCATACCATTTGTTGACTTTGTCGAACTGGATGATTGCTTCTGTCATGATATTTTTCCTAAATTTTTAGCGGGCTTTGCCCACGGCCACTTGTTTTTCGATCCACAGGCTGTAGCGTGACATGGCAAAACAGCACACAAAATAAATGGCAGCAATGAACAGGTAGGCCTCGATTTTGAAAGGCCGCCAGTTCGGGTCAGACCCCACCGCCAAGCTTAGCGCGCCCGTGAGCTCATACAGCGACACAATGGTGACCAAGGAGGTGTCTTTGAACAGCGAGATAAAGTTGTTCATGATGCTGGGCACCACTGTGCCAAGGGCTTGGGGCAAGATGATTTTGATCTGCGTTTGCCAGTAACCTAGGCCAATGCTGGCCGCTGCCTCGGCTTGGCCTTTGGGCAGTGCTTGTAAGCCACCGCGAATGATCTCGGCCATATAGGCCGCTGCAAACAACATGATGCCCACCACGACGCGAATCAACACATCGGGCGACTTGCCTACGGGCATGAACAGTGGAAGCATGAAGCTGGCCATGAAGAGCACAGAAATGAGTGGCACACCGCGAATCAGCTCCACATACACCACGCACAGGCTCTTAATCGCGGGCATGTTCGATCTGCGGCCCAGCGCCACAGCCACCGCAATGGGGAAGGCCAGCGTCATGGAAATCACCGTCAGCATGATGGTCAGCGGCAGGCCGCCCCATTGATCGGTGGGCACTTTGGTAAGGCCAAAACTACCGCCCGCCATGAGCGTGAAAAACGCAGCCAAGCCAGCAATCCATACCAAGGCCAGCCAAGGTTTCCAAAAAAAGCGCATGCAGCTAGAAATCACCAAGCCCAGCAAAATCGCCGTGGCTATCACAGGCCGCCAATGCTCGGGCTGCGGGTAGCGCCCCAGCACAATCAGGCGGGCTTTTTCGTTCACCACGCCCCAGCAAGCGCCCACGCCGCGCGCGGCTTGGCAAGCATCGGCATTGGCCTGCACCACGGCATTGAAAACACCCCAGCTCAGAGCGCCTGATGCCGCCCACAGCAAAATGCCAATGATGATGACCGAGATGATGGCGTTGGGCACGCTGGCAAACAGGTTCGATTTAACCCAAGGCACGAAGCCCTGGGTTTTGTGGGGCGCTGGCCGCGACGGGGCAGACACGAATACGATGGTTGAGGTGTCGCTCATATCAACGCTCCTTAATCGCCGCGCGGGCGTTGAACCAGTTCATAAAACCCGATGTGAGCAGGGATGTGGTCAGGTAAATCAGCATGATGATGGCGATGCATTCCACAGCGCGGCCAGTTTGGTTGAGCGATGTATTGGCAATGGACACCACATCGGGGTAGCCCACCGCCACGGCCAGCGATGAATTTTTGGTTAAATTCAAAAACTGGTTGGTCATGGGCGGAATGATCACGCGCAAAGCTTGGGGCAAGACCACCAAGCGCATCGAGTGGCCGCGTGAGATGCCCAGCGAGGCGCTGGCCTCATGCTGCCCCAGCGACACGGATGCAATGCCGCCGCGCACCACTTCGGCCACAAAGGCTGAGGTATAGAGCACCAAACCAATGGTGACTGCCAAATATTCTGGAGTGAGCGCACCGCCGCCTTCAACCTGCGTTTCGGTGAGTGTGGGAATATTCCACTGCGAAGGTGCGCCGCCAGCCAGCCAGCCGAGCAAAGCGCCACCAAAAATAGCCGCCAAGCTAATCCATAGCACGGGGCGCAATTGCCCAGTGGCTTCAAAATGTACCTTGGCCTTGGCCGCATAAAAATACGCAGCTACAGCGCCAAGCGCAGCGCCCAGCACGGCTAAAGTTTGCCCTAATTGCCACACGGGGCTAGGGAAAGAAATGCCGTTTTTACTTAAAAAAAACAAATGCTTGATATTGAGCGCGTCTTGCACCTGCGGCAGATATTCGGTAAACAGCAAATACCACATCAACAGCTGCAGTAGCACCGGAATGTTGCGAAACATTTCTACATAGCAGTAACAAAAGCCGCGCACCAGAGCATTACGCGAAAATCGGCCAATGCCCAGCAATGTGCCAATAATCGTGGTGAAAAATATACCCACTATGGCCACCCGCAGCGTATTGACCACGCCCACCAAAAACGCCTTCCAATAGCCGTTTGCGGAGTCGTAGCCAATCCAGTCCTCACCAATGTCAAAGCCGGCCGGTCCCCAGAGAAAATCAAAACCGCTTTGGATGCCGCGCGCTTTCATATTGGTCATGGTGTTGGTAACCAGCAGCCAAATTAGAAAAACAATCGCGCCTACTGCTGCCACTTGGTACACCAAGGCGCGGGCTTGCTTGCTTTTCCATGAAAATTGGCGGCCTTTGGCGGCAGGCGCGGGGCGCGGGGGGATGAGGGTTGTGTCTGACATGGGGCAATAGTCCGAAGGCGTGTTACACAAACTGGAAACAGGAACGGGCTACGCAGGGCAGCCCGTTCACTTGGTTTATTTGCAATCAGCGCACCGTGTCAGTGCGAAATTAGCGTAAAACCAACTCAATAATCAACGAACCGGTGGCGCGTACATCAGGCCGCCTTTGTTCCACAGGTTGTTCGTGCCGCGTGGCAGGCCAATGGCGGTTTTGGTGCCTACGTTGCGCTCAAAAATTTCGCCGTAGTTACCTACTGCTTTCACTGCGCGCACCATCCAGTCTTTGTCCAGGCCCAAGAGCTTGCCGGTGTCTTCGCCGTTGCCAGTCAGGCGCATGATGCCGGGGTCTTTGCTGTCTTTGGACATGCTCTCGACGTTGGCTTGGGTCACGCCATATTCTTCAGCTTCCACCAAGCCATGCAACACCCACTTGGTGATGGCAAACCACTCGTCGTCACCACGGCGCACCATGGGGCCTAGTGGTTCTTTGGAGATCAGCTCGGGCAGAATCAAATGGTCTTTCGGGTCTTTGGCTTCTTTGTTGCGCACAGAGGCCAGGCCTGATGCGTCGGTAGTGTAGGCTTGGCAGCGGCCTGAGAAGTACGCCGCGTTCACAGCTTCTTGCTTTTCAAACACCACAGGCTTCATGCCCAGATTGTTGGCTTTGCTGTAATCGGTGAGGTTTTTCTCGGTGGTGGTGCCAGACTGCACGCAAACCGTAGCGCCTTTGAGCTGCTTGGCGCTCTTGATTTTGCCTTTGGATGGCACCATGAAGCCTTGGCCGTCGTAGTAGGTCACTGCTGTCATGTGCAGGCCCAGCGATGCGTCGCGGGTGAGGGTGAAGGTGGTGTTGCGCGCCAAAATGTCGATTTCGCCAGATTGCAAAGCCGTAAAGCGCTGCTGGGCGTTCAGGGGCACCCATTTAACCTTAGTGGCATCGCCCAAGGTGGCCGCTGCGATGGCTTTGCATGCGTCTACGTCCATGCCAGTCCAAGCGCCATTGCTGTCGGCCACTGAAAAGCCAGCCAAGCCAACGTTCACACCGCAGACCACTTGGCCACGGGCTTTGATAGCGTCAAGGGTTTTGCCAGCATGGGCGGGCAGGGTGAGGGCGGTGAGCGCTGCGGCTGCGCTGAGCAGACCGAGTTTTTTCATCAGTTTCATCGTTTATTCTCCAAAAAGAAGCAAAGTAATCATCAATCATGGTCGATACCAGCATCAATCAGCCTTAAGCAAAAGCGTGCCCAGTGGTGCTCAATATTACTGGTCTCTGGGGCAGGATGGTAGCCCAAGCCGCTGCATTTGGGTGCATTCCCACACGCGCTTAGCCTAGGGAGATACCCTCTAGCGCAGCTGTGCAATACAGGTGCGTGCTGCAAGTTGGCCGCTGCGCACTGCAGCTTCTAGCGTGGCCGGATACGGGCCTGCCGTGTAATCGCCACAGGCGAGCAGGCGGGGTTGGGTGCGCGGCGCTATCTGCACGCTGGGGCGCTGCAGAGCGGGGGTGCAGGCAAAAGTGGCGCGTTTTTCCACAATGGTTTTCACCGCTTGCAGATTTTTTAGCCCCAACTCGTTGCGGCCTTGGGCAATGACCTGTGATTCAATGGCCTGCGCCGTTCCCGTGCTGGCGCTCACGACGAAGGCCAATAAGCTTTTTTGTCCTGTTAGCTGGCCTCTGTCAAAGACAAATTGCGCAGGGTGCTTGGCGC
The DNA here is from genome assembly GCA_043728315.1 of Polaromonas sp. Taxonomy (GTDB): domain Bacteria; phylum Pseudomonadota; class Gammaproteobacteria; order Burkholderiales; family Burkholderiaceae_C; genus JAAFIP01. Next base: position 15,574 of record JAYTMT010000338.1, read on the forward strand.
TGCTTCTAAGCGCCAGCATGGGGCCGGCGAGTTGCGCGCCCTCTGCGTAGGCATACACGGTGGTGATGGCTTCGTGCTGCAAAGATTCGGCACTGGCGCACCAAGCCTGTAGCTCAGAGGCAGTTTCTGGGCTGGGCACTGTAGCCGCTGCCAAGCTGGCTGCGGGCTGGGCGGATTTGCAAGCATCGCGCAAAATTCTGGCCGTTTCCCATGGGGGTGTGGCTAAAACTACCGCATCGAAGTTCTCAGGCTCTGAAAACGCCAAGTTGTCTGTTTTTTGAATATTTTTAGCAGAATGTCGTCGTGATATCGTCATTCCTTGCTCTGAAAAGCATAGTGACTCAATTCTACTGCCCAAGTGCAGCGCGCCACCATTCGCTGCCAGCCAAGCCGCAGCCGCATCAGGCAGAAGCGCACCCAAGTCCACACGCGGCAGCAGCATATTCGAGCCTGCAATGCCCCCCTCTGCAGGTGCAAACAGGGCATCACGCATCACAGTGAGAAAAACCTGCGCACTGGCGCGCTCTGGTGGTGTGTTGAGCGCCGACACCACCAGCGGCTCTATCATGTCAGCCATTACCCGTGGGCTGATGCTTTTGCACAGATCGCGCACACTGGCATTGGCCGCGCAGACAAAGCCAGACCTGCGCCACGCATCGGCCGCGCGCAGCAGCGAGAGCTTGTCGCGCCAAGTCCAGCCCTTGGCGCGCAATATGCCAGCTGCTACATCCGCGCCTTTAACCAGGCCATTCCACCAAGAAGGCTTCCAATCTGGGAGCACTAAACCGCCACCATCTGGGTAACGCAGCGTCATGGGAATGCGCAGCAAGCTCTTGTCAATGTCAACGCCCAGCTCGCGCATAAGAGCCAAAGTATGGCTATATGCACCCACCAAAATGTGCTGCCCGTTGTCTAGTGGCTGCCCATGGTGTGTAAAAGCCACCCGCGCCCGCCCGCCCAAGCTGCGCGCGGCTTCAAACACCGCCACGCGATGCCCAGCGCGGGTGAGCGCCACGGCAGCGGCCAAACCCGCCCAGCCAGCGCCCACTACGGCAATGCGTGCGCTTAGAGTTGCCATGCGTGCGCTAGTTTGCTGGTGCTGCGGCTGCTCATAGCCCCAGCGCCTGCACCTTCCAAGCCAGCCAAAACTTGCGCAGCGGCGTGAGGCTGATGCGCTGGTGCAGCACCTGAAAATCTGAAGATTCAATCTCGCGCAGCAGGGTGCGGTAAATGCTGGCCATCATCAAGCCCGGCTTTTGCGCTCTTTTGTCGCTAACTGGCAGCAAAGCGTAGGCTTCTTCATACAAGCCATGCGCCCGCTTGGCCTGAAACTGCATCAGCGCGGTGAAGCGCTCCGAATACACCCGCTTGCCCAGCTCGTGCGATTTCACGTCAAACTGCTGCAATTCATTCACAGGCAGGTAAATGCGCCCCATGGTTGCATCTTCGCCCACGTCGCGGATGATATTGGTCAATTGCAGGGCTTGGCCTAGTTTGTGGGCATATGCGGTGGTGTTATCGTCAGTTTGGCCGAAGATGCGCGCAGCCACCTCGCCCACCACGCCAGCCACCAAATGGCAATAGCGCTGCAAATTGGGGTAATCCAAATACCGCGTTTGCTCCAAATCCATGCGGCAACCGTCGATCACGGCCTGCAAATGCCGCTCCTCAATCTGGTAATTGGCCGCATGCGGGAGCAGGGCGCGCATCACGGGGTGGCGGTTCGGGCTGCTTTCTAGGTAATTGGGCTCGGCAAAAGCCTGCGCCACTTCTTTGGCCCACCAAGCCAGCTTGGTGGCCGCCACGCTGGCGTCACTCACCTCGTCTACCACGTCGTCCACTTCACGGCAAAACGCATAAAACGCCGTGATAGCCGCCCGCCGCGGTTTGGGCAAAAACAAAAAGGCGTAGTAAAAGCTGCTGCCCGAGGCGGCGGCTTTGGCTTGGACGTATTGCTCTGGGGTCACTGGTAGATGCGCTAGGTAAGTTATGGGCTCAGAGCTTAGATTGTCGCAGGGCTTTGGCCAAAATCACCACGCCGTCCCACGCATTGATTACCGGTCGCTGGCTCAGGGTGCGGTGCTGCAGCTTGCGGATTTTGTGCAAAATACGCGCCCCGCCGTGCATCACGCAGCGCAATTCCAGCGCGGCGCGCCAGCCTGCGAATCCGCCCACGCTGGTGGCCACTCTGGCAGGTAGTTTGAAGCCATTTTGCATCAATGTCAGCGCCATATGGTCACATTGCGCTATTAATTGTGTAGTATTCTGGGTGTCGACTAAAGCCTGTAAATCAGCCCTGCGCACGCCATGCGCGGCCATTAAATCGGCAGGCAAATAAAAGCGTGCATTCGGAATATCGCGCGAGGGGTCTTGCCAAAAGTTAATCAACTGCAGCGCTGAGCAAATTGCATCAGACTCTTGCAGCGCCACTTCGTCGCTCACGCCATACAGATGCAGCAGCAGCCGCCCCACTGGGTTGGCCGACAGCGCGCAATAGCGCAGCAGCTCGGCGTGGTCTGCATACTGGTGGGCAGGCTGCGTGGCCGTGCCGGTGTAGGCAATGTCTTGCTCAAAAGCACTGATCAAATCATGCAAAAGCTGCGTGGGCAGGCCAAAAGCGCGAATCTGCACGCCCAGCGGCGCAAACACGCCCGCCCAGCGGGGCGACGGCGTATCCCCCGCCACGCAAGCGACCAAATCCGCCCGAAAGGCTGCCAAATCTGCCAGCCGCTGCGCTGGAGTAGCCACGCCTTCATCGGCCAAATCATCGGCCGTGCGCGCAAACCCATAAATCGCCGCAATCGGCGGGCGCAGCGCAGGCGGGCACAGCCAAGACGCCACGGGAAAGTTTTCGTAATGCGACTTCGCTTGGCTAGAGTCAGAATAATGGATGCCAGACATGGCGGCGATTGTGGCATGGACGCAAGTTAAGATGGTGATTAACCGCCGCACCCATGCAAAAGCCTGCGGTTTTTACTAACGACTAGCCACCGTTCTCGCCCGATAATTAGATGGTTAAGTAAAAACTGGCCTGCCTGCGCGCGGCCGCCCTCACGAGACAAGCACCGCCATGAAACGACGCATACTCTTGCAAGCTGCTCCGGCCATAGTATTAGCGCCTAGCTTGGCGCTGGCGCAGGCGGCATACCCCAACAAAGCCATTCGTTACATCGTGCCTGTGTCAGCCGGTGGCGGCAGCGACATGGTGGGCCGCACCGTGACCGAACGCTGGGGCGTGCTGCTCAAGCAAAGCTTCATTGTGGACAACCAAGGCGGCGGCGGCGGCGTGATTGCCTGCCAAGCCACGGCCCGCGCCGCGCCCGATGGATACACCCTGTTGCAAGGCTATGTGGCCACCCACGGCACCAGCCCCGCCACGAGGCGCTTGCCGTATGACGCAGTGAAAGATTTCACCGCCATTGGCATGATTGGCGCCACGCCCAATGTGCTGGTGGTGAATGCCGCGCTGCCCGTGAACACCGTGGCCGAATTCGTCGATTATTTGAAGAAAAACCCAGGCCGCCTAAGCTACGGCTCAGCCGGGCAGGGCTCGCTCACCCACTTGACCATGGAGCTTTTTAAGCAGCAGGTCAATTCATTCATGGTGCATATTCCGTACCGAGGCATAGCGCCCGCCTTCACCGATTTAATTGGCGGCCAAACGCAGGCCATGTTCCCCGGCTTGGCAGCGGCCATGCCCCACATCCGCTCAGGCCGCGTGCGCCCGCTGGCCGTCACTGGGCTGGCACGCCACCCGCAGTTCAAAGATTTGTCCACGCTCGATGAATCAGGCTTTAAAGGCTTCGATGCCCAGCAGTGGTACGGCGTGGTCGGACCTGCGGGCATGCCAGCGCCGATTGTCAAGTTGCTCAACGACACGCTCTCCCAAGTGCTCAAAGCCCCCGACCTGCGTGAACGCCTGTCCGTAGAAGCCATCGAGCCCATGACCATGCAGCCCGAGCAATTCGCAGCCTTCATCAAAGCCGACATCGCCCGCTGGACTAAGCTGGCACTCGAGCGCAAGATTGCGCTTGAGGGCTGAGTTGGTTGGTTGGCTTTGGTCTTAACCCCAGTTTCTGGCCGCGAAGGGCGCGAAATTTACGCGAAAGACGCAAAAAAATACCAAAACATGATTATTTATAGAAAAATTTCCAAATGCCAGCATCAAATGGTCATAGTTTGCTTTTTATTTAATAGCAAGTACTAGTATTTTTTTTTGTGTTTCTTTCGCGTTTTTCGCGTAATTTTCGCGCCCTTCGCGGCCTATCCCCTCTCTCTATTACACCCTTTATAAATTAGCTAAAAAAGACAAACCATGGCACGCAACACCCAAGTCCCAGCCGACCACAACGCCCCCGCTGTCACCCAAATTTTGGCCCAATTTGTGGCCACCCACCCCAGCCGTGGCTGGAGCGATGCGGTGGACCACGAGGCGCACCGCACGCTCATGAACTGGGTGGGCTGTGCCGTGGGCGCTGTACACCACGAAGCGCCGCGCGCCGCCATAGCCGCAGCCATGGTGTTGCAAAGCGCCCCGCAGGCCAGCGTGCTGGGCAGCAGCACCAAGCTCGACATGGCCAGCGCCGCGCTGGTTAATGGCATCAGCTCCCACACCTTTGACTTTGACGATACCCACCTCAAAACCATCATTCACCCCGCAGGTCCCGTGGCCTCGGCGGCGCTGGCCATGGCCGAGCATTTGGGCAACAGTGCGAATGCCGCGCTGCGCGTTTCAGGCCGCGAGCTGATCGACGCATTGGTCATCGGCATCGACGTATCCTGCCGCGTGGGCAACGCCATGTACCCCGAGCACTACGACCGCGGCTGGCACATCACCGGCTCCACCGGCACCCTTGGCGCTGCCGCAGCCTGCGCGCGCCTCCTCAAGCTCAATGTGCAGCAAACCGCCATGGCGCTGGGCATAGCCGCCTCCCAGCCCGTGGGCATGCGCGAGCAGTTTGGCACCATGACCAAGCCCTTTCACCCCGGGGCAGCAGCCCGCGCAGGATTGATGGCAGCGCTTTTGGCCAAAGAAGGCTTCACCGCCAGTCCCAAAGCTTTAGAGGCCCCACGCGGCATGATGCAAACCATCTCCACCAAAAACGACTGGAGCGAAATCACGCACGGGCTGGGCCAGCGCTTTGAAATCTCGTTCAACAGCTACAAACCCTTCGCCTGCGGCATCGTTATCCACCCCAGCATCGATGCCTGCGCCCAACTGCGCGCCCAGTTTGCAGCCGCCAGCATTGGCCTAGACCAAATCGAGCGCGTTGAGCTTAAAGTGCACAGCTTGGTGCTAGAGCTCACGGGCAAAAAAGAGCCCGCAGACGGCCTGCAAGCCAAATTCAGCGTCTACCACGGCTGCGCGGCAGGCCTCATATTCGGCCGCGCCGCCGAAGAAGAATTCGCCGACAACATAGTCAACCGCTCCGACATGCTAGCCCTGCGCCGCAAAGTGGTAGCCGTGGTGGACGACAGCATAGACGAAGCCAGCGCCGACGTAACCGCCGTTTTAAAAGACGGCACTAAAATCCACATCTTCGTCAAACACGCCATTGGCTCGCTAGAAAACCCGATGACCGACGCGCTTTTGGAAGGCAAATTCCACGGCTTGGCCGATGCGGTGATAGGCGCTGACAAGACCAATGCGCTAATTAAGGCTTGCTGGGCGGTGGGTGGGGCGCTGGATGTGAAAGCGCTGACAAAAATGCATTGAAATGTAAAAAAGCTTGCGCATATTTTGCTAAAGCAATAAGCTCTAGCAAAATATCAACAAGGGGAGCACCTTGCCGCAAGCACTCGCCCACTCAGGTGGGCATTCAAATTTCGGTACGAAGGCATGAGCCAACAAGAGCGTACCTACAAAATCCTCAATTTGTTGCGGCAGCATCGAGCATTGGCGTTTTCGTCCATACAAAGCAAATTGGAAGTCTCTCGCTCCACCCTTAAGCGAGATTTGCAGTTCATGCGTGATCGCATTGGCGTTCAAATTCAATGGGATCGTGACACCGGCTGCTACAGCCTGAGTAATAGCAGCCCGCATGCCAGGCAAGAGCTGCCTAGCTTATGGTTTTCGCCCAGTGAAATTCAGGCACTGCTCACGATGCAGCATCTATTAGCGCATGTTGATACTGGCGGATTACTTGCGCTGCACATAGACCCTTTGAAACAAAGGCTAGAAGCGCTTATGGGTCAGGGTCAAGGCGATACAAATGAGCTGCGCGAGCGTGTTCGAATCATAGGCTTGGCACAGCGTGCTGTAAAACTCACGCATTTTCAAACCGTGGGGGATGCACTGATTGCACGTAAGCGTTTGCAAATTACCTATTTGGCACGAGGCCAACAAAGCATGCCGACACAACGCGAGGTGTCACCACTGCGCCTTGTGCATTACCGTGAAAATTGGTATTTAGATGCGTGGTGTCACTTGCGAAATGCGCTGCGCAATTTCGCAGTTGATTGCATACAAAGTGCGAATCTGCAAGATGTAGCCTCAATTGACATCAGTGATGCCAAACTTGATGCGATTTTTGGTCCAAGCTACGGTATTTTCTCTGGTGGGCGCGTGCGATGGGCAATCCTACAATTTAGCCCAGAACGCACACCTTGGATCAAAGACGAACAATGGCATCCTCACCAGCAGGGCAAGCTGCTGCCACAAGGAGGCTATTTGCTACGAATACCTTACACCGATCACAGGGAGTTGATGATGGATATTCTCAAACATGGTGCACACTGCGAAGTGCGCAGCCCAAAAAGCTTGCGTGCATCGGTTGCTTTGGAAGTTGAAAAAATGGGCGAAAAATATTTTGAAAAATCCCCTAGAGGTTCATCAGGTGAACCTCCATCAAGTTAAGCTGACACTTATAAACTATCTCTAGGTATAAATCTATCGTGACTCGGCAATTGGCTCAATCGAATAAACCCGCATATGTAGCGCATGTTCGTAGTGACGGAAAAATTCAGTCGCTTGAAGCGCATCTGACAAATGTAAGCAAACTTGCAGGGGTGTTAGCTAGAAAATTTGGCTTGCATACACACGGCGAGCTAATTGGTCTTCTACACGATTTGGGCAAATACAGTGCAGCTTTTCAAGCGTACATTAAATCTGCCACAGGTTTGCTCAATCAAGATGAAGACGAGGATTTTGTCGATGCAACTGGTTTGAAGGGGAAAATAGACCACTCCACCAGCGGAGCCCAGTTGATTTGGCAGGAATTAGCCCCGCAAAGTCATTTGGCGCTAATCTCAGCGCAAGTTTTGTCTGTATGTATCGCGTCGCATCACTCGGGTTTGATTGACTGCCTTGCGCAATCTGTCAATGCACCTGCGGAAGACTTGTTCACCAAGCGGTTGAACAAGTCGCATGACAAGACCTATCTCAGTGAAGTTCTTGGTAAGGCCGATCAAGAACTACTAGAAGCTGCGCGCAGCTTAATGATGCGTGCGGAAACTACGCAAGCATTTCAAGTTTGGATTGAAAAAATATTGCACAATGTTCCCGGTAACGTTCCGCTAAAGGAAAAATCGCAAAGTCCAATTTTCCAACAGCAAGTTGGTCTACTTGTCCGCTCTTTGTTTAGCTGCCTAATTGACGCTGACCGTATCGACACGGCCGATTTCGAGCATCCTGGGTTGGCGAAGCGGCGGTTGAGCGGTAATTATGAAGCGTGGGAGGTGTTGATTCAACGTCTGGAAGCGCACCTGAGTAGCTTCAAGCCGCGTCACCCCATCGATGCTTTACGGCAAGATATTTCCCGCCATTGTCTAAAGGGCGCAGCGCTAGATAAGGGCATCTACACCCTCACTGTGCCGACAGGTGGCGGGAAGACCTTGGCAAGTCTGCGATTCGCACTGCACCATGCACTCAAACGCGGTATGGACAGAATTGTGTACGTCATTCCGTTCACATCCATCATTGATCAGAACGCGCAAGTCGTCAGGCAAATTCTTGAACCTGACGGTGTTGAGGCAGGCAGCGTCGTACTCGAACACCATTCAAACCTAACCCCAGAGGAGCAAAGCTGGCGGGGAAAAATTCTCTCTGAAAACTGGGATGCGCCGGTCATCTATACAACTTCAGTGCATTTACTGGAGGCGCTGTTCGGCGCAGGCACGCGTGGTGCACGGCGTATGCATCAACTCGCCAATGCGGTGTTGATCTTTGACGAAATCCAGAGCTTACCGATCAAATGCGTTCATATGTTCAACAATGCCATGAACTATCTGGCCGATTTTTGTGGCAGTACGGTTGTACTTTGCACTGCTACCCAGCCGCTGCTTGATCAGGTGGATGCACACAAAGGTGCAATCCGTGTACCCAAGGGCAATGAGCTTATGCCAGATGTGCAGCGGCTTTTCGACGATCTAAAGCGTGTCGAAGTCGTCAATCACCGCAAAGCGGGTGGCTGGTCACAGGACGAAATCGCAACCTTGGCTGCTGAGAAAATCGACTCCTCAGGCAGTTGCCTTGTCATTGTCAACACCAAAAAGGCTGCGCAGGCCATTTACCGATTGTGCAAGGAAAATAGCAATGCCAAAGTATTCCACCTCAGCACGAACATGTGTCCATCACACCGCAAAAAAATTTTGACCGAGGTGCGTGCGCGATTAGATCAGGTGCCGCTCGCACCAACGCTTTGCGTCAGTACGCAACTGATCGAAGCTGGTGTTGATGTCGATTTTGGTTCTGTCATCCGTTTCACAGCTGGGCTGGATTCCATTGCGCAAGCGGCTGGGCGCTGCAACCGCAATGGTCGTGAAAAACTGGGCTTTGTGCACGTGGTCAATCCGCGCGCCGAGGACGAAAACCTGGATATGTTGCCCGACATCCAGATTGGCCGAAGCAAGGCAGAGCGGGTTTTGGACGACTACGAGGCCGACCCTGAAAAATTCGGGTACAACCGCATTGGCCCTCAAGCGATGACCTGGTACTACAAAAACTATTTCTTCGCGCGCGCAGGCGAGATGTGTTACCCGATTTCCGCTAGGCAAATCGGCCACTTTGACACTTTGCTCAATTTGCTCTCCGACAATACGGTTGCAGTCGCCGATTACAAACGAACTAAACGCGAAGCACCCGCCATCTGTCTGCGACAGGCATTCATGACCGCCGCCAAGGCGTTCAAAGCTATCGATGCACCGACACGAGGTGTCATCGTCCCTTATAGCAACGATGGCAAAGAACTCATAAATGATTTATGTGCGGCTTACCTGCCCGACAAAGAGTTTGAATTACTTCGCCGAGCCCAGCAATTCAGTGTCAACGTGTTCCCAAATGTGCTTGAAAAATTATCCAAAGACGGTGTTGTGCGGGAAATACGAGAAGGTACAGGCATTCTTTATCTGACTGATTCACGCTACTACAGCCCGGAATTCGGTCTGTCTGAAACCCCGCAAGGAAATATGGAGGTTCTTTATGTCGCATCGTAATAGCATCGAATTCAAGGTTTGGGCACGTCACGCCCTATTTACCGATCCGTTAACCAAGATTGGGGGCGAGAAGTGCTCGTACCACATCCCAACCTACGAAGCATTAAAGGGCATCGCCAAGTCTATTTACTGGAAACCAACGTTCATCTGGGTGATCGATGAAGTCAGGGTAATGAAGCCAATTCGTACACAGACCAAAGGCACAAAACCTCTTGAGTTTGGAGGAGGGAACACCCTCGCTATCTACACTTTTCTTGCCGATGTTGAATACCACGTGCGCGCGCATTTCGAATGGAACATGCACCGCCCGGAACTCGAAAAAGATCGAGTGGAAGGAAAGCACTACGCTATTGCTAAACGGGTACTTGAATTGGGTGGTCGGCAGGACATTTTTCTGGGTACACGCGATTGCCATGCTTATGTCGAGCCCTGCGCATATAACTCGGACACCAGCACGTACGATGATGCAGGTGAGTTGGCGTATGGGTTAATGTTCCACGGGTTCGACTATTCAGACGAAACGGGGGAAAACAACTTACAAGCCCGGTTCTGGCGGCCGACTATGTTGAATGGCCGCATTCAATTCTTGCGACCAGAAGACTGCACCATTCGAAAATTAGTTCGACCAATGAGTCCGAAAAATTTCGGAAATGACGCGTTGCGTGACGTGGCGCGAGAAGCCACTGACCTTGGAGTTTGATATGAGTTGGATTCACAAGCTGTATGAAACGTACGAGCAGTGCAAAGGTAGGGAGCCGTTCGGCACTGGTATCCTGCTTCCCGTCAGCCATTCGATCCAGCAGGCACATGTAGAAATCACGCTTGATGTTCAGGGCAATTTCAAATCAGCTCGGACAATTGGTAAAGTGGAAACTGTGATCCCGGCTACCGAGCAATCCGCAGGACGCACTGGCAGGGCTCCACCACCGCACCCGCTCTGCGATAAAGTGCAATATTGCGCTGCTGATTACGCCACGTCTGGCGGCGGCAAGCCGTCTTTCTATAAGGAATATGAAACGCAACTGGCCGCGTGGTGCAATTCATCGTACAGTCATGTCAAAGCAGAGGCTGTGTTGACCTACATTCGCCAGGGCAACCTAGTAGCGGATCTGATCCGAGAGAAGGTTTTGCATAAAGGGTTAGACGGCAGTTTGCTTACGCAATGGACAAGTGAAGCGCCAGCACCCGAGCTATTTAAGGCGCTGACAGCGAAAGCCGGCGAACGGGATCAAGGAGATGCCTTCATTCGTTGGCTTGTTTGGGAACCCGATATCCCTTGTGCTGCCGTTTGGGAAGATGTCACCTTGCATGACGCTTGGGCTGAGTTTGATGCGAGCACCAAGGAAGCCGTTGGGGTTTGCATGGTGACCGGCGATATTCAGGCCAGTCTGGCATTGAATCACCCCAAGCGTGTCCGCCATTCCGGCGATGGTGCCAAGCTCATCAGCGCCAACGACAGTTCGGGCTACACATTCAGAGGGCGTTTTACTGATGATGCCGGTCAGCAGGCGTGCGGTGTGGGTTATGAAGTCACTCAAAAAGCCCATAATGCCCTGCGCTGGTTGATCCAGCGCCAAGCCTACCGAAACGACGATCAGGTCATCGTGAGTTGGGCGGTTGCCGGAACGCCCATTCCGGATCCTTTTGGTAACTCGCTGGCCATAATGCTTGCTGGAGATACCACCGAAGAGCAGCATATTGCTGCTGAGTTATATCTTGATGGCGATGTGGGGCAAGCCTTTGCCAAGCGCTTGAATCTTGCCATGGCAGGCTACCGTGCGAGGCTGGGGACGACGGATGACATCGTTGTTATGGGTTTGGATTCGGCCACGCCGGGGCGAATGGCCATCACGTACTACCGCGAACTGACCGGGTCCGAGTTTCTTGAGCGAATCGAATCCTGGCATGCGGCATACGCTTGGCCGCAAAACTTTGGCAAAGACTTGAAATTTATCGGGACACCGGCACCGCGCGATATCGCTGAAGCTGCGTTTGGTCGCCGCTTAGATGACAAGCTTAAAAAATCCACAGTTGAGCGGCTACTGCCATGCATCGTCGATGGGCAGCCGTTGCCACGCGATCTTGTTGTATCTACGGTGAGAAGAGCTTGTAATCGTATTGCGCTCGATCATTGGGAATGGGAAAAAACCCTGGGCATCGCCTGCGCCCTGTTCAAAGGCGCTTTCAAAAACAAGGAGTACCACATGTCACTGGAAAACGACCGTTCCGGTCGGGATTATCTTTATGGCCGCTTGCTGGCGATAGCCGAACACGTTGAAAGTCGTGCCCTGTACGTTGCTGGCGAAAAGCGTGACACCATGGCCGCCAAACTGATGCAACGATTCGCGGACCGCCCGGCGAGCACTTGGCGAATTATTGAACCTGCGCTTAAACCCTACATTTCACGTTTGCGGGCAAAGCGGCCCGCGTTCATGTACCAGATGGACAAACTACTCGATGAAATAATTCCCAGTTTTGTGGGTGACGATTTCCTCGACGACAGCAAACTTTCAGGTGAATTTCTACTCGGTTATCACTGCCAGCGAAAAAATCTAAATCCTCCCAAGCCGGAAAACGATACCCCAACTGAAGATCCCATCACCGAATAAACTCACCAAGGAAACTAACATGACTACCCTGCAAAACAAAATTGATTTCGCTGTCATTCTCCGCGTCAAAAATGCCAACCCCAATGGTGACCCGCTAAATGGCAACCGTCCGCGTACCGACTATTCGAACTTTGGCGAAATGAGCGATGTATCGATCAAGCGAAAAGTTCGGGATCGACTACTAGAGCGATGGGTTAAAGACGGTCGAAATGAAAGCGATGGCAACATGATTTTCGTGCAGTCCGATGACCGAAAAGAAGACGATGCAAAAAGCTTGCGCTCGCGAGCAGAAGCGGGCTTGGGCAAGGAGTTGGGGTCAGAAAAAACCGTAGAGCTTGCATGCAAAAAATGGCTGGACGTTCGCACGTTCGGGCAACTCTTCGCTTTGAAAAGTAATAAGAAAGCGGGCAAAAAGAAAGAGGACGGTGGTGATGATGAAGGCGATACAGGAGTTTCCATTGGTATCCGTGGGCCTGTCACTGTTCAATCTGCTTTCAGCTTAGAACCCATCGATATCGCCAGCATCCAAATAACTAAGAGCGTGAACGGTGAGGACACAAAGGACGGCAAACGAAGTTCTGACACCATGGGCATGAAACATCGCGTGGACAAAGGTATTTATGTCTTTTTTGGAAGCATGAATCCTCAACTCGCGGAGAAAACCAAGTTTAGTGACGCGGATGCCGAAGCCATCAAACAGGTACTTCCCCGTTTGTTTGAGAACGATGAATCTTCAGCGCGTCCTGCTGGCAGTATGGAGGTACTCACCGTCTGCTGGTGGGCGCACAACTGCAAAGCTGGTCAATACTCGTCTGCAAAGGTGCATCGTTCGTTGAAAGTGAATAGCGATGGATCAGTTGAAGGTGGTCATTTGGAAGGTTTAGAAGGTCAAATACTTTCTGGCTTTTAGTGGCCAAGCGAATTGTCAGTATATTTATACAAATCTCAGTGCTAGCAAAGATATGCAAACTATCTCTATCATCATTTGTCAGTACTTTGAATCGGTTGCGTTACTGGAGACATTGCGCCAAATGCAACGGGGTGAAGGTATGTCGTGCATAGACCAGCTACCGAAGAGCGATTTGGTAGATCATTTAACTTCAATAAAATTTTGTAAACTGTCATCTTAATCAGGAGATACCAAAATGTCTGAAATCGTATTTGTTGTAGAGATAGCCCATGAGGGCGGCTTTACTGCCCACGCTTTGGGTGAGTCTATTGTTACTGAGGCGGATACTGAGGCCGAGTTGCGTGTGGCAATTCAAGACGCTGTGCATTGCCATTTTGATGAAGGCAAAATGCCCAAAGTTATTCGCATGCACTTTGTGCGCGACGAACTGATGGCGGCCTAGGTGTGGGCATGAAATTACCGCGTAACCTTACTGGAGCACAGCTGATTCGCGCACTAGGAAAGTTAGGCTACGTTGCTACCCGCCAAACTGGTAGCCATGTGCGCCTTAGTTGCGAAGCGCCCGCGCAGCATCACATCACAGTGCCACAGCACGACCCCTTGCGCATTGGTACGCTGGCTTCTATATTGGCCGCAGTAGCTGACGCGCATGGATTAACGCGAGATGAATTGCTGCAGGTCTTGTTTGGGTGATGGACATAAGGTTACTTTTGAACACTGACCCTGAGCCCATCGCCCTGTCTGCCTTGCAGCACTGGCTCTATTGCCCGCGCCAGTGCGGGCTGATTCACCTAGAGCAGGTGTTTGATGAAAATGTGCACACCCTGCGTGGGCAGGCGGTACATGCCAAGGTGGACAAACCGGGCGTGGAGACTGCCAAGGGCGTGCGGGTAGAGCGGGCGCTGCCGATTTGGCACGACGCTTGGGGCTTGGTTGGTAAAGCCGATGTGGTGGAGTTTTTGGCAGATGGCGTGCCTTATCCGGTGGAGTACAAGCATGGCAGCCGTAACAAAGCCGCCGATATTGCCGCTTGCGATGACTTGCAGCTGGCTGGCCAAGCGGTGTGCTTAGAGGCCATGCTTGGCAAACCAGTCAATGAGGGGGCTATCTATTACGCATCATCCAAGCGCAGGCGCGTGGTGCCCATCACTCAGGCGCTACGCCATCAGGTGCAAGGCGCTGCGCAGGCCGTCCGCCATATGCTAGAAACCGCAGTGCTCCCAGCGCCGCTTGCGCCAGAGCAAGCGGCCAAGCGCTGCAAAGCCTGCTCGCTCATAGACCGCTGCCAGCCGCAGGCCGTGGCACCAAGTGTGCAGGCCGCGCGCGCTGCCTTGTTTGCGGTAGACGATTAAAACCAGCCTATGCAATTACTCAACACGCTCTACATTACCACGCCCGATACCTACCTGCGGCTGGACAACGACACGCTCCGCGTGGAGGTGGAGCGCGAAACGCGGCTGCGCGTGCCTTTGCACCATTTAAGCGCCGTGGTGTCGTTTGGCCACACAGGCTTTTCTGCGCCACTGATGCACCGATTGGCCGAAGACGGTATTGCCTTGGTATTGTTGGATGACAACGGGCGTTTTAAGGCTCGGCTTGAGGGCGCGGTGTCGGGCAATGTGCTGCTGCGCCAGGCGCAGTTTAGTAAGGCTGCGGACCCAATTTTTACATTAGACATTGCCCGCGCATGCGTAGCGGGCAAGATTAAAAACACGCGGCAAGTCTTGCTGCGCGGCGCGCGCGAGGCCAAGTCTGAGGCTGAGGCCAAGCAACTCACGCGCTTGGGCGACGACTTGGCCGCTAGCCTGCGTGCGTTGCCCGATGCTGGCAGCTTAGATGTCTTGCGCGGCATTGAAGGCGAGGCCGCACGCCAGTATTTTGGTGGATTAAATCTACTGGTGCGCACCGATCTGCGGGAGGATTTTCAGATGGATGGCCGCACACGCCGCCCACCCAGAGACCGCATGAATGCCATGCTGTCTTTTTTGTATGCGATGTGGATGAACGATTGCCGCAGCGCCTTGGAGGCTGCAGGTCTTGACCCACAGGTGGGTTATTTGCACGCCTTGCGGCCGGGGCGTGCAGCGCTAGCACTAGATTTAATGGAAGAATTCAGGCCGTGGGCCGACCGCTTGGCTTTAACACTGATTAACAGAGGCCAATTGGTAGCCAAGGATTTTGTGTTGCGCGAGGGGGGAGGGGTGTCTTTATTGCCCGATGCGCGTAAAGCAGTAGTGGTGGCATTTCAAGAGCGCAAGCGCGATGAAATCACCCACCCGCTGTTGGCGCAAACAGTGCCTCTGGGCTTGGTGCCGCTGGTGCAAGCGCGCTTGCTAGCCAGATCGTTGCGCGATGCATCTGCCCCCTATGTGCCCTTTGTGGTGAAGTGAGCAAAGCAATGCTGGTACTGGTTTGTTACGACGTAAGCACTGAAACTAGGGAAGGGCGCAGGCGCTTGCGCCGCGTGGCTAAAGTTTGCGAAAGTACAGGGCAGCGGGTGCAAAAGTCAGTGTTTGAATGCCAGCTTGATATTGCACAGTTTGAAACCTTGCAACGCAAACTGCTGGCCGAAATTGACCCTGCGCAAGATTGCTTGCGCGTATACCGCATACCCGAAACGCGGGGCTTTGAAGTTATTGAGCATGGGAGCTTCAAGGCGGTGGATTTTGATGCGCCTTTAGTTCTTTAAAAATTGTTGATTTTGCAATTTGCACTGCCCGCTGTGGTAAGGTTACGCCGCGAACCTTTAGTGCCGAAACAAGCTCTACGAGGTTCGCGCTCTTCGTAAGTCTATGATTTTAAATAATTTTATCTATTACAAATTGTGCTTTCAAACTTTATCTACCCACTTGCGTGCAGGTTAGCGTTTTGTGGGTGAAAAGATGTTTCAAAGCTTTGGTTTGTAAGCGAAGGGGTTCGCCCGCCAGCGATGGCGGGCGTGGATTGAAACAGCTTTAGGCACATACACCTGCTGCCCACCCAAGGGTTCGCCCGCCAGCGATGGCGGGCGTGGATTGAAACGTACACTAACGCAGAAGTGGCCGACCTCGATGCAGGGTTCGCCCGCCAGCGATGGCGGGCGTGGATTGAAACACCTGCGCGCGACGTCCCAAGCGAACAGCAAATCGGTTCG
>JAYTMT010000339.1:0-9003 GCA_043728315.1 Polaromonas sp.
CAGCGCACCGCCGTGCACACGCTGCAGCAGGCCGTGGGCTGCCAGCTCGCGCAGGTCGCGGCGAATGGTGTCTTCAGTGGCTTGCAGCGCCACGCTCAGCTCTTTGGCCAGCACTTGGCCGTGGGCGGCCAGTTGGGCCAATATGTGGTGTTTGCGTTGCGAAGTGAGCATGGGGCAATTGTAGGCTTATGTGCGTGTATGTGCGTATATTTACGTGAATATACGCAATATTGCTTGATAAAAAATAATTTAAGCGATAATTTAGGCGTAAATACACACATTAATACATGAAATTCTACGAAAGAAGGACTTACGAAACCCATGCTCATCCTAATTGCAGGCCCCTACATGTCGGGCACTGGCGGCGACCCCGCCAAAATCGCGGCCAACCAATCCCGCCTTGAAAGCTATGCGCTGCCGCTGTACGCGCGCGGCCATTTGCCACTGGTGAGCGAGTGGATGGCGCTGCCCATTGTGCATGCAGCGGGCGGCAAAACGCAGGGTGACGCGGTGTTTGAGCAATACCAAACGCCAGTCGCCCAGCGCCTGCTCACCCGCTGCGACGCGGTGCTGCGCATAGCAGGCGCGTCCAAGGGCGCAGACTTGGACGTGGCCACGGCGCGCAAGCTGGGTTTACTGGTGTACGAGTCGTTGGATGATGTACCGTCTGTATAACTGGCAAATTTAAGAAAAATACTGGCAATGTCAGCGTCATATGGTCATAGTTTGCTTTAATTTTAATAGCAATAAATTTGATAATTAGTATTAATACAAAATGACGTACAATAATTTTTATTTACACGTCTAGGCTTTCCCATGCACACCAAACTCACCCTCAGGCTTGACGATGGCCTTATCTCTGGGGCTAAGCTTTATGCCGCGCAGCAGGGGCGCTCGCTGTCGGATTTGGTGGCGGCCTATTTCAGCGCCTTGGGCGATAAGTCGCCCGCACCTGCGCGCGCAGCGCCTTCTCGCGCCTCTAAAACTGACCAACTGGTGGGAGCCTTGGCTGGGAGCGGGCTGCAGGAGGCGGATTACAAGCGGCACTTGGAAGACAAATACCAATGACGCGCAGTGCTGCGCCCGTGCTGCTAGAGACCAATGTTGTGCTGGATGTGCTGCTCAGCCGCGAGGCCTTTGTGCAGGACGGGCGCGCTATTTTTGAGCAAATAGAGCGCGGGGAATTAAGCGCTTTTGTTTGTGCCACCACGGTCACCACCATCGATTATTTGGCCAGCAAGGCGCTAGGAGCACCCGCTGCGCGCAAACTACTGGCACTGCTTTTGGATCTGTGCGAAGTCGCTCCTGTAACCCGCGCCGTATTGAGCGATGCCATCAAAAGCCCTTTGGGCGATTTTGAGGATGCCGCGCTATGCCATGCGGCGCTGGGCTGCGGCATATCTGCCATCATCACCCGCAATGGCAAGGATTTTCGCGGCAGCGGCTTGCAAATTTATTCACCCAGAGAGTGGTTGCTAGCGCAAGGTGCGGCGTAACATTGAACCAATAAAAACTATAAAATAAATAGCAAACAATGACCATATGACGCTGACATATGCCATATTTTCAGCAAATCCCCCACACAAAGCCTTGAAAAACACCCGATTGCCCTGATTTTGCAAGGGGTAATAGCTGTGCGCGGCAGGCAAGCAGATAGCATTCACTTTATGAGCAGTACCCATTTTGGATTCCAAACCGTTGACGAGAGCGCCAAGGCCTCTCGGGTGCGGGGCGTGTTCGATTCTGTGGCATCGAAATACGACGTGATGAATGACCTGATGAGCATGGGGCTGCACCGTGTGTGGAAGGCTTTCACTGTGCTCACCAGTGGCGTGCGCGAAGGCTCAAAAGTGCTTGATATTGCCGGCGGCACAGGTGATTTGGCGCAGGCGTTTGCCAAAAAAGCGGGCGCTACGGGTCAAGTGGTGCACACCGATATCAACGAGGCCATGCTACGAACGGGGCGCACACGCCTGCACGATGCGGGGGTACATTTGCCCACCATGGTGTGTGATGCCGAAAAGCTGCCCTATGCCAGCAACTATTTTGACATTGTGAGCGTGGCCTTTGGCCTGCGCAACATGACGCACAAAGACGCGGCGCTCGCTGAGATGTGCCGCGTGCTCAAGCCCGGCGGTAAGTTGCTTGTATTAGAGTTTTCCACAGTAGCCAAGCCGCTGGCCAAAGCCTACGATTGGTACAGTTTTAATGTCCTGCCCAAATTGGGGTCATTGGTGGCAGGTGATGCGCAAAGTTACCAGTATTTGGCAGAATCCATCCGTATGCACCCTGACCAAGCCGCTTTGAAGGCGCTGATGCAAACGAGCGGCTTTGGCCATGTGGATGTACACAACATGACGGGTGGTGTGGTGGCCTTGCATGTGGGTATTAAGTGTTGAAGAGTTTCGTTAGGTTTTTTTAATTGTTTTTAACTGGAGGCTTTATGAAAGTCTGGTCCGTAGTGTTAGTGGCAGCGATGATGCTGTTCATTGCCCAAGCCGACGCTGCAAAGCGCATGGGTGGCGGTAAATCCGTGGGTAAGCAGTCCAACAATGTGACGCAAAGCCAAGCAGCCCCTGCTGGCGGTGCGGCCACTGCGGCCAAGCCCGCTGCGCCAGCTGCTCCCGCAGCCGCAGCAGCGCCTGCCGCTGCGCCTAAGAAGCCTTGGGGTGCCATGCTTGGCGGTCTGGCCGCTGGCGCAGGTTTGGCGTATTTGCTCAGCTCCATGGGCATGGGCGGCTTGGCTGGCATGGCCGGCGGCATCATGCAAATCCTCATGTTTGCAGCGCTGGCATTTGCCGCGTGGATGGCGTTTAAATGGTTCATGAACCGTAAAAACGGCAACCAAAATGGCAACGGCAATATGGGCCAGCAAAACAGCCCCTTCGCCCTACAAGGCGCTGGAGCAGGCGCAGGCAATGCAGCGCCTAGCTACAACCCCGCCAACGTGGGCAACGATGCTTCCGCCCGCCCTTGGGAGCGCAACAGCATGGCTTTTGATGCTACGCCAGCCGCACCTGTAGCTACTGGTGCAGCCACCGGTGGCAGCATGATTGGTTCAGCACTGGGCGCAGGCGCAGCATCCAGCGCAGGCCTGTCGGGCTCACAGTCTTGGGGCGTGCCTGCCGACTTTGACACCAACGGCTTTTTGGCCTCTGCCAAAGGCAACTTCATTACCTTGCAAGCCGCTTGGGACAAGTCCGACGTGGGCAGCCTGCGCGCCATGATGACCGATGACATGCTCATCGAAATCAAATCGCAATTGGCTGAACGTGAATCGCACACCGGCAGCGGGGTAAACCACACCGAAGTGGCCATGTTAGAAGCCAAGCTCTTGGGCATTGAAGACGTGGGCGCATCGTACATGGCCAGCGTAGAGTTCTCAGGCATGATCAAAGAAGACCCGGCCACTTCAGCAGAGCCCTTCCGCGAAGTGTGGAACATGACCAAGGCCAAAGTGGGCGGCGGCGGCTGGCTGGTAGCTGGCGTGCAAGCGCTGACTTAAATCTTCGCTAAGCCCCCTTGTAAACGCGCCTTTTGGCGCGTTTTTCATTCCATAATTGCAAAACCTATGAACACCACGCCGCCTTTGGGCTTTCCTCCTATTCCCGACTTTTTCAAAGCCGCCATGTCCGAGCCGTTTAAAAAACTGCTTGAGCCGCCTGCTTGGCTTGTTGAGGAGGGCCAACGGCGCATCGTTTTGTTGCTCAACCACGTGTTGGCGCAAGAAAAACAGGCTACTGAGCGTATTTTTAGGCAAAAAGGACGGGTTGTCAGCGTCAAATGGTCATATTTCACTATGCAATTGGTAGCAACTCCAGCGGGGCTGCTCGACCTTGCTCCCACTGGTGCACGCGCTGATTTGGCCCTGACGGTGGAAGAAACATCGCCTTTTGCACTGGCGCAGGCCGCGCTGGAGGGCAAAAAACCCGCCATACGCATCGAGGGCGATGTGCAATTGGCCGCTGAGGTCAATTGGCTGGTAGACCATTTGCGCTGGGATGCGGAAGAAGACTTGAGCCGCATCATCGGCGACGCACCCGCCCACACCCTGATGCAGGGCTTGCAGCAGATGGCCAGCGTGCTCAAAGGCTTTGTGGCCAAAGCCCCGTTTGCCCCAGCAGCCCCCTCTGGCCAAGCCTCAGGCCAAGCTTCTGGCGCTCAAGCTGGCGGTGCCACTACCAGCAGCGCCACTACCTCCGGTGCAGCGCCCAGCAGCCCTGTATGGGCTAACGCATGAGCTGGTTCACCCGCATCTGGCGTGGCGCATTCATTGTGCTCATTGTCTTGCGCTATGGGCTAGACGAACTGGTTTTGTCCAGTTTTCAAAAGCCTTGGCTCACCATCATTGCCCGCATCGTGTCGGTGGGGCGTGACCTGCGCGCCCCGCGCGGGCAGCGCCTGCGTGAAGCGCTGGAGCGCTTGGGGCCCATTTTTGTCAAATTTGGCCAAGTGCTCTCCACCCGGCGCGATCTGCTGCCCACCGATATTGCCGACGAACTGGCGCTCTTGCAAGACCGCGTGCCGCCCTTTGCTAGCAACGTGGCGGTGAGCACCATCGAGCGCGCTTTTGGCAAAAAGCTGGCCGATATTTTCATCAGCTTTGACCAAACCCCGATTGCCAGTGCGTCGATTGCACAGGTGCATTTTGCAGTCATCAAGCACAAGGATGGTTCGCAGCGCGAAGTGGCCGTGAAAGTAGTGCGCCCGGGCATGCTGGCCGTGATTGAAAAAGACCTCAGCCTCATGCGCATGATGGCCGGCTGGGTGGAGTCGCTCAGCGCGGATGGCAAGCGCTTAAAGCCGCGCGAGGTGGTGGCCGAGTTTGACACCTACTTGCACGACGAGCTTGATTTGGTGCGCGAAGCCGCCAATGCCGCCCAGCTGCGGCGCAACATGGAGGGGCTCAATTTAGTGCTGATACCCGAGATGTATTGGGACTATTGCCACACCGAGGTGATGGTGATGCAGCGCATGAAAGGCCTGCCAATCAGCCAACTCGATAAACTGCGCGCCGCAGGCGTGGACATGAAAAAACTGGCCACCGACGGCGTGACCATATTCTTTACCCAAGTGTTTCGCGATGGTTTTTTTCATGCCGACATGCACCCGGGCAATATCCAAGTGAGCACCGAGCCTGCGCACTTTGGCCGCTACATATCGCTGGATTTTGGCATTGTGGGCACGCTCACCGAGCACGACAAAGAATACCTGGCGCAAAACTTTGCCGCGTTTTTCAGGCGCGACTACAAGCGCGTGGCCGAGCTACATATTGAATCGGGCTGGGTGCCCGCCAGCACCCGCGTGAACGAGCTCGAAAGCGCCATCCGCGCCTGCTGCGAGCCCTATTTTGACAGGCCACTCAAAGAGATATCGCTGGGCTTGGTGCTGATGCGCTTGTTTCAAACCTCGCGCCGCTTCCATGTGGAAATCCAGCCCCAGCTGGTGCTCTTGCAAAAAACCCTGCTCAACATCGAAGGCCTAGGCCGCGAGCTTGACCCAGACTTAGACCTGTGGAGCACCGCCAAACCATTTCTAGAAAAATGGATGCTAGAGCAAATGGGCCCGCAAAAGCTCTTGGCGCAGCTCTCTGCCCAAGCGCCCACCTATGCCAAGCTGTTGCCCGATTTGCCGCGCCTCTTGCATGGCTATTTGCGCGACACGCATACCGACAAAGACAGGCACATCAAAGAACTCATTGCCGAGCAAAAGCGCACCAATGCTTTGCTGCAAAAAATCATTTATTGCGGTTTGGGCTTTTTGATTGGCCTGGTTTTGATACAGCTGTACCTGCGTCTGCGCATTTGGTAGTTGGCTGCTAGCCTTGTTGAGCTGGCCAATGGAAAACGGCAAGCGCAGGTTTTTTTGCGTAAAATAATGCAACAAAACTGGAAACTACCGAGATGAATATGCTTATCGTTTTTGTGGCGGCGTATCTGGCCGTCACTATCGCCATTGGCTTGGTGGCCGCCCGCCGTGTCAAAAATTCGGCCGACTACATGGTGGCTGGGCGCAGTTTGCCGCTTTATATGAATGTGGCCACGGTATTTGCCACATGGTTTGGCGCAGAAACCGTGCTTTCTGTATCGGCCACTTTTGCCAAAGACGGCTTGCAAGGCATCCCGGGCGACCCATTTGGTGCATCGGTGTGCTTGGTACTGGCAGCGCTCTTGTTTGCCAAGCTTTTTTACCGCATGAATTTGATGACGATTGGCGATTTTTATAAAAAACGCTATGGCAAATCTGTCGAAGTAATCACCAGCATGGCGATTGTGGCCTCGTACCTGGGCTGGACATCGGCGCAACTGACGGCGCTTGGCTTGGTCATTTACGCGCTTTCGGGCGGTGCCATAGGCCTGAACCAAGCCATCATGCTGGGCGCTGTGGTGGTCATGGTGTATACGATTTTTGGTGGCATGTGGTCGGTGGCCTTCACCGATTTGTTCCAAACGGTGGTGATCTTGATAGGCCTGACTTTGGTGGCTATGCTGGTGGGTGACATGGCCGGTGGCGTACAAAAAGTGGTGACGCAAGCGGCGGCCGATGGCAAATTCAATTGGATGCCTGCGGACAGCAAGGGTTGGTGGGCCATGGCGGGGGCATTTTTTGCCTTTGCTTTCGGGTCAATCCCCCAGCAAGACGTGTTCCAGCGCATGACCAGTGCCAAAGACGAAAAAACAGCGGTGCGAGGCACATTGATAGGTGCGCTGGTTTATTTTTGCTTTGCTTTTGTGCCCATGTACATCGCCTATGCGGCCGTGGTGACCGACCCCAATTTACTCAATTTGTTTAAATCGGAAGACGCACGCGAAATTCAGCGTGTATTGCCAGATTTGGTGTTGACCAAGATGCCTCTGTGGGCGCAGGTGGTGTTTTTTGGCGCGCTGCTGTCGGCTATTTTGTCAACTGCCAGCGGTGCTTTGCTCGCGCCCACCTCCTTGTTCACTGAAAACGTGTTGCGCCCATTTGCGCCAAAATTGAACGACAAGCAGTTTTTAATGACCCTGCGTTTGGTGTTGGTGACATTCACCGCCTGCGCCTTGTTGTTTGCCCTTAACAGCAAAAGCACCATGTATGAAATGGTGCAAAACGCCTATAACGTCACTTTGGCGGGCGCTTTTGTTCCGCTCATGGCTGGCGCGTATTGGAAGCGTGCCACCACCCAAGGCGCGCTGCTTTCTGCCATTGGCGGGGTGTCGGCTTGGCTGACTGCGCAGGCAGTGGCCTCAGATGCCTTGATTCCGGCTAATTTAATCGGACTTTTTGTATCGGTGTTGTTGATGCTGATGGGCTCGCTTGCACCGCAGCTTATCAAAGACCACAGCCAAGCTATCCTTTGGTAACACAAACCAAAAAGCCAAAGTTTCACGCAGCAAGCGCGGATTAGCCTGCCGGGGCTGAAGAAAACTTATAATGCTGGGTTGCCCAATGAGGTTTCCCACATATGCCAATTTACGCCTACCGATGCTCCAGTTGCGGCCACGCCAAAGACGTGCTGCAAAAAATATCCGACCCCAAGCTGACAGTATGTCCTGCTTGCAACACCGCCACTTTTGAAAAACAACTGACCTCAGCCGGATTTCAGCTCAAGGGCGCTGGCTGGTATGTCACCGATTTTCGCGATGGCAAAAAAGACGGTGCAAACTCTGGCGTGGGCGAAGCCAAGACCACAGCCGCACCCTCTGATGCCGCAGCATCTGCCAAAACGGATGCCCCAGCGTCTGCTTCCTCGCCAGCGCCGCAAGCTGCCACCAGCTCCAGCTCCAGTCCCAGCGCCAGCCCTGCGCCTGCTGTGTCTGCCCCAGCCCCAGCCCCTGCTCCAGCCAAGGCACCAGCGCCATGATGGCCTCGGTGCGCAAATGGTTGCTCGCTGGCCTTCTGGTCATTGTGCCGCTGGGCATCACGGTGTGGGTGCTCGAGTGGATATTGTCCAGCCTTGACAAAACCCTGTTGATTTTGCCCGCGCAGTGGCATCCCGACAAACTCATTGGCTTTCATATCCCCGGTTTTGGGGTGATTTTGGCTTTTGCTATCTTGCTCATCGTGGGTGCGGCTGTGAGCAACTTTTTGGGCAAAAAGCTCATGAAGTGGTGGGATTCGCTGCTCAACCGCATCCCTGTGGTGCGCAGCATTTACTCCAGCGTCAAGCAGGTGTCGGACACCTTGTTTTCCGACTCGGGCAATGCCTTTCGCAAGGCCGTGTTGGTGCAGTGGCCGCGCGAGCATGTGTGGACGATTGCGTTTGTGACTGGTGTGCCCGGTGCCGATGTAGCCCAGCATTTGGGCGATGACTACCAAAGCGTGTATGTGCCTACCACGCCCAACCCCACGGGTGGTTATTTTGTGATGCTCAAAAAGAGCGACTGCATCGAACTGGCTATGAGTGTGGATGAAGCGCTGAAATACATCGTGTCGATGGGCGTGGTGGTTCCCGGCATTTCTGCCTCTGTGCCCGGCAATTCTGCCTCGGTGCCCAGCAGCAGCGCCACAGCCCCTGCTAAGCTGCCGACCGCCAAACCCTGATTATTTTTTTGGAGTGCCCCACAACGGGGCTGGAGTAAAACAATGTCTCAAATGCGTTCAAACTATTGTGGCCTGACCACCGAAGCCCTCTTGGGCCAAACAGTCACTTTGTGCGGTTGGGTCAACCGCCGCCGCGACCATGGCGGCGTGATTTTTGTAGACCTGCGCGACCGCGAAGGCTATGTGCAAATTGTCTGCGACCCCGACCGCCCCGACATGTTCAAAACCGCCGAAGGCCTGCGCAACGAGTTTTGCATTCAGGTCAAAGGCCTCGTGCGCGCACGCCCCGCAGGCACGGTGAATGACACGCTTAAAAGCGGCAAAATTGAAGTGCTTTGCCATGAGCTCAATGTGCTCAACCCATCGGTCACGCCGCCCTTTCAGCTAGACGACGACAACCTGAGCGAGACCACGCGCCTGACACACCGCGTCTTGGATTTGCGCCGCCCTTACATGCAAAACAACCTGATGCTGCGCTAC
>JAYTMT010000340.1:0-29732 GCA_043728315.1 Polaromonas sp.
CAGCGAGCCCACTTGCAGCCAAGTTACCAAGAGCGGCTTGCCCAGCGCTTGGTTAAGCGAGGAATACATGCGAAAACCCACGGCAGGAATCAAGGCCCATGCCAATATGCCCATGTAGCGCCCAATCTCGGGGCGAATATCGGGCGGCACATCGGCCCAGGCCAGCATAGGCGCAGGGTTGAACATGACCAGCATGCCCACCCCAATCAAGGCTACGGCCAAATACAAGGACTGGCGCACTTGCTCGCCCAGCAGGGCGTGCTTTTTAGCGCCATGCAACTCGGCATACACGGGCAGCAGCGACTGCAACACCCCCATCAGCGAGACGTAAACACTGATGTAGATAGAAGAGGCAATTGACAGCGAAGCCAAAGCTTGGTCGCTGTAGCGGCCGGTCACTATGGCATCGGTGATGCCAAAAGACATGACGGCCAGCTGGCCAATGAACACCGTGCCTGCGTGTTGTGCGGTGGTTTTCCACTCGCTGCGCAGGGTCGGCGTAGGGCTCACAGAGCGTCTCTCATGGCGTGTTGCGCTGAAAAATTAGCACATCTTCGTTGTCGTCTGAGGGGCGGCGAATCGTGCCGCGCAGCGTCCACTGGGCAATATTCACAGCGCTGGCCAAGCTGGGCACTGCGTCTGCGTCTACTACCAGCCAAGGGCAGCTCTGGGCGGCATCGCTGGCTTTGAGCTGCATTTGGCCGTGGTAAGCAAAGGCGGCGGCCTGCCCGCGCGTGAGGCCGTGGGCATGCACGCAGGGCTGCGGACCAATGCGCTGGGACACACTGCGCGCCAATGGCGCATAGCTGCGCGCAAAATCCAAAAGCGGTAGCCACAACGTCATTAACAAAAACCAGCACAGTGCAGCACCACCGGCAGGCAACACCAAGCTTTTCCACATTTCGTGGCGGTGGCGCGCCACACGCCAGCGCACCAGCCACAGCCAAGTGAGACTGGCAAGCACGGCCAAGCCAAAAATCAGCCAAGAAAATTGCGGCACAAATCCTGGTGCCAAGCGCTGCACATTCAGCGCAGGCTGGGCCGGAAAGCCTGTTTGCATCGACAGCCACACCACCCAAATCACCAAGGCACAACCGGTAAAAAACAGCAAAGTGAACCAGTCAATGATGGCGCTCACATTGCGGTGCATGGTAGGCAAGGCAAAGGCAGCCAATGCGGCAAGTGCAGGCAAAGCCAAGAGCAGGGCGCGGTCTTGCGATGGCACGAACAAGGATGCAATGGTGGCCAGCCCAGCCATTAGCGCAGGCAAAGCAATGTGCAAATTGCGCCAATGCGCACGCCAGCGGATCAAGGCCACCATGGCCAGCGGCCAAGCCGGCCAAGCAAACCAAACCAGCAAACGCCAGTCTTGCACGTTTTGCAACGCATGGGCCAGGGCGGCGTTCAATTCTGCTGCGTAGCTTGGCGCTACCAGTTTTAGGCGGTAGGCCCCGGCGTAGGTGACGAAAGCCAACGCCATGGTGGCAAAAGCCACCCTGCGCACATGGCTGCGGCTGCGGGCATTGGGATCTTGCTGCGCATCAGGCGTGTGCACCAGCAGCAGCGCAGCAGCGCCCAAGCCTAGCACCAAGCCCAGCGTAGCACTGCCGCTCAATGCCAAACCAACAATCGACAGCAACAACGCCAGCAAAGGCACATACGGACGGTAGGCGCAGGCGGCAAAGCCATAAAAAAGCAGGGCTGTGCAGGCCAATTGCGACAAAGAATGCGTGGTTTCGTGCCCTATTTGCGCCAAACCTAGCATGGCAATAAGCGCCAGCAAAGCGCCATCAGCCACGGTGCGGGCATAGGCTGTGGGCTGGGCTTCGCCCCCAAATGCAAAGGCCACCGGTTGGGCAAAGGGCCGACGCGCAAGGTAATACACGGCATACCAAGTGGCAGCCATGGTTAAGCCCAGCATCAAAGCAAACGGGATACGCGCCGCAAAATCCATGGGAATCCATGCGGGTGCCAACTTGATAGCCAATGCCCCCAGCCAATAGGGCAGCACAGCAGGCAACTCTGCGCCCATGCCCAGCAAAGTAGGCTGCCACCACGCGGTGTTGCCCAGTGCCAGCTCGCGCATGAGGCCAAAGCTGGCCATGTCGGCGCTTTTCCAAGGTTCGCGGCCTATAAAGCCCGCCAGCACATAGGCCGCACACAGCAAAAGCAGCGCCAAGCGCGGCAAACGCTTCACACCAGCCTGCGTCACGATGGCGGGGCTCAGTGGTTTGGCTAGGGTGGGGCTGTGGTCAAACACGGTGGATGATGGCTTTGAAACAGTGATCTGCACCTAAGAATAGCGCAAGCTATGCATGGGATGGTGAGACACTTTGAAAAAACAAAGGGCAGCGCGGTTGCCCGGCTGCCCTGAGGGTGCGTTTGCAGAAATTATGCGGCAGCGGCTACGGCGGCAGGAGCCACTGGAGTTGCAGCGACGGCAGCAACTGGCTTTTTGGCCACGCCAGCGTTGGCAAACTTGTTGCGGAATTTCTCCACACGGCCGCCCATGGTGTCCACGGATTTTTGTGTGCCAGTGTAGAAAGGATGGGTTTCGCTGGAGGTGTCCAGCTTGTACAGCGGCAGCTCGCGGCCGTCTTCCATCGTGATTTTGTCTTTGGCATTAGCGCAAGAACGGGTCACAAACTTAAAGCCATTGCTCAAGTCTTGGAAACACACGTCGCGGTAATTGGGGTGAATGCCTTCTTTCATGATCGATCCTAGTTTAGTTGCGGTAGCCGTGCAGCACTATTGCCACATACTTACCACGCCATATTTTGCGAAGCCTTTGATTATAAACCGGATTTTCGGTTTTAGCCTAACTAATCTATGGCAGTTTTTGTAAAAATACGGCGTGTCCTGCACCAGGATCGAGCTGGTAGCCCGCAAAACCAAAGCGCTCGTAGCTTTTTTGAGCTACTGTGTTGCCAGTTAATACTTCCAGCGTGAGCTTGCACGCACCGCGCAGCAATGCTTCGGTTTGTACTGCCGCAAGCAATGCTTGGCCCACACCCATGCCACGCGCACTGGGGTGCACGGCCAAATCGTGGATATTGACCAAACACCGCGCCTTGAACGTGGAATAGGCTTCAAAACAGTTGGCCAAGCCTATGGCCTGATCGCCGCGCCAAGCCAAGAAACTGAATGCAAAGCTGCGCTGCGCCAAGTCTTGGCACAGGCGGGCCATTGCATCGGGTGCTAGTGCTGCGCCGCCGCCCATGGGGTCTTGGGCGTAGACGTTGAGCATGGCGCACAGGGCGGCACTGTCGCGGGGATTGTGGTAGTCGACCCGCTGCACTGAAAAACCAGCTGGATTATTGGATAAAGACATGCTAATTGGCACCTGGTTTGACCATGGGCCAGCCTCGCGCAGCCCACTGGCTCATGCCTTGGTTGACATAGCTGACATGGCCATAGCCTGCGGCCCTGAGCTGCTCGGCTACTTTAGAAGAGCGGTTTTGGGTGTTGCAGATCAAGAGTACGGGTTGGTTATTGGCTTTGGGGATTTCAGTGATGCGCTGGTTGAGCTGGCTCATGGGGATGAGCTTAGCGCCCTTGGCTACGCCTGTGGCGTGTTCGCTGGTCTCGCGTATGTCGATGACTAATGCGCTGGATTTGTCGAGTGCCTCGCGGGCGGCTTCTAGGCTCACCATGGCTGTGGCGGGCTGTGCCATGGCGGCAGCGGCCAATGCCCAGCCTGCGGCTGCTACACACAAGCTTTTGGACATACCCGCAAGCTTGCGACTGCCCAAAAACTTGAGGTTACTTGGCTTGGGCATGTGGACACCTGCACTCATGCGTAGTCGCTCACCGGAATGCAGGCGCACATCAGGTTACGGTCGCCGTACACATTGTCTAGTCGACCCACGGGTGGCCAGTATTTGGCATGGTTTTTGGCGCTCAAGATCGCCGCGCCGGTTTGGCGGCTGTAGGCATGCGCCCAATCGTCTGCAATCACGGCTTGCGCGGTGTGGGGGGCGTGTTTGAGCGGGTTATCGGCTTGTGGCCATGTGCCGTTTTCGATTTGCGCAATCTCAGCGCGTATGGCGATCATCGCGTCAATGAATCGGTCTAGCTCCTCTAAGTGCTCGCTCTCGGTGGGCTCGACCATCAATGTGCCCGCTACTGGAAAGCTCAATGTGGGTGCATGAAAACCGTAATCCATTAGGCGCTTGGCCACGTCTTCAGCGCCTATGCCGCAGCTGTCTTTGAGCTGGCGCACATCCAAGATGCATTCGTGGGCCACATAGCCTTTGTCGCTGGCATACAGGGTAGGGTAGTGGGCTGCCAAGCGTTTGCTGATGTAGTTGGCACTCAAAATAGAGATTTCCGTGGCAGATGTGAGGCCTTGCGCGCCCATCATGCGGCAATACATCCAGCTGATTGGCAGCACGGCTGCGTTACCCAGCGGCGCAGCAGACACTGCGCCCACACCGTTGACTGCTATGCCACCTGTAGCATGACCGGGTAAAAAAGGCACAAGATCAGCCACCACACACACGGGGCCCACGCCGGGGCCGCCGCCACCGTGGGGGATGCAAAAGGTTTTGTGTAAATTCAGGTGGGATACATCGCCGCCAAACTCGCCCGGTGCGGCCACACCCACCAATGCGTTCATATTTGCGCCGTCCACATACACGCGCCCACCGTGGCTGTGCACCAGTGCGCAGAGCTCCTTCACGCTGGTTTCAAACACGCCGTGGGTGCTGGGGTAGGTGATCATCACGGCGGCTAGGTTGGCACTGTGCTGCTCGCATTTTGCCTTCAGGTCAGCCATGTCCACATTGCCCATGTCGTCGCACTGGGTCACCACCACGGTCATACCCACCATTTGCGCGCTGGCAGGGTTGGTGCCGTGGGCGCTCGATGGTATGACGCAAATATTGCGGTGGCTTTCACCTTTTGACGCATGGTAGGCCTTGATAACCAGTAAACCGGCATACTCGCCTTGGCTGCCCGCATTGGGCTGCAAGCTGATGCCTGCATAGCCAGTGGCTTGGCAGAGCCAGCCGCGCAATTGCTCGTCGAGCAGGGTGTAGCCCTCTCGCTGGTTAGCTGGTGCAAAGGGGTGGATATTGGCAAACTCGGGCCACGTGATGGGAATCATCTCGCTGGTGGCGTTGAGCTTCATGGTGCAAGAGCCAAGCGGGATCATGGTGCGGTCTAGCGCCAAATCTTTGTCAGACAGGCTGCGGATGTAGCGCAGCATCGCCGTCTCAGAGTGGTGGGTGTTGAACACGGGATGTGTGAGAAATGGGCTGGTGCGGCGCAGCGAATGTGGAATCAAAGGCTCAATGCCTTTTTCAAACTGGGCAAAATTGGGCGTGGTTTTGCCGTTGGCAAAAATCGTCCACAGCAGCTGTACATCGGCACGGGTGGTGGTTTCGTCTAACGAAACAATCACGTATTCATCCCACGCTTTGCGCAGATTCACGCCTTGGGCTACTGCGCGCTCCACGATGCCATCGGTGAGCTCTTTGGTGTGCAGGCAAATGGTGTCAAAACCACTGCTGTGCGTGCCCAGATTCAGCCCCATATCTTCCAAACCCTTGGCCAAAATGGCGGTGTAGCTGGCCACGCGCTGCGCAATACGCTTGAGGCCTTGCGGGCCGTGGTAGACCGCATACATGCTGGCCACCACCGCTGGCAATACCTGCGCGGTACAAATATTGGAGGTGGCTTTTTCGCGGCGAATATGCTGCTCGCGGGTTTGCAGAGCCAAGCGGTAAGCGGGATTGCCATGTGCATCCACACTCACGCCCACGAGGCGGCCGGGCATGGAGCGCTTGAATTCGTCTTTGCAGGCCAAAAAGGCTGCGTGTGGCCCGCCATTGCACAGCGGCATGCCAAAGCGCTGGGTCGAGCCAATCACAATATCAGCTGCTCCCAGCGCGTCGCCATTGCCCCATTGGCCCGGGGGTGTAAGCAATGTGAGCGCTAATAAATCGGTAGCAACAATATACGCAGCGCCTTTGGCGTGCGCCGTTTTCACGTCATCGCCTTCCTCGCCCAAGCGCCCGCTGGTAGAAGGGTATTGCTCCAAGACAGCAAAATAATCGTTGCTTGCAATTAGCGCATCCCACTCTTCTTGTGACTGCGCTGTTTTAATCACAATGCCCAATGGCTCAGCGCGGGTTTGCATGACTTCAATGGTTTGCGGATGCGCATCGCCCGCCACAATGCACACATGGCCTTTGGCTTTCACGCTGCGCTTGGCCAGTGTCATGGCCTCGGCTGCGGCCGTGGCTTCGTCCAACATCGAAGCATTGGCCATGGGCATGCCAGTCAGGTCACACACCATGGTCTGAAAATTAATCAGCGCTTCCATGCGGCCTTGGCTGATCTCGGCTTGGTAGGGCGTGTAGGCGGTGTACCAAGCGGGATTTTCCAAAATATTACGCAAAATCACACCGGGTGTGTGGCAGCCGCAATAGCCTTGGCCGATGAAGCTTTTGAGCACCTTATTTTGTGACGCAATCGCCTTCATTTCTGCCAAAGCCGCAGCTTCGGTAATCGGCTCGGGCAGCACCATGCCCGCACTGCGCGCAATGCTGCGCGGCACAATCGCCTCAATCAGCGCGCGCCGCGAGGCAGCACCCACGACACTGAGCATATGCTGCTCGGCGGCTTCGTCGATGCCGATGTGGCGGGCGATGAACTCGCTGTTATTTTCTAGGTCAATCAGAGGGAGGGCGGATTGCATGAGCATGGTGGGCTTTGGGCTTAAGAATGAAGAGGGGATTTTTTGAACGCAGAGGGCGCAAAGGTTTCGCAGAAGACGCAAAAGTGATACAAAAATACAAAAAAATAAGGAATTTGTCCAATGTCATCGCCGAATGGTCATATATTGCTATAAATAATATAGTAATACTTATCAACATCGTTTGAGATTCTTTTTGTATTCCTTCTGCGCCCTCTGCGAAACCTTCGCGTCCTCTGCGTTCAAAAAAAATGGTTTTAAGCGTTCTTTTCAAACGCGCTGTAACTGGTCTCGTCCATCAACGCTGCCAGTTGCGAGGCATCTGAGAGCTTGACTTTGAAGAACCAGCCAGCGCCTGCTGGGTCGGAGTTGGCCAGCGAAGGGTCTGCGCGCAGGGCTTCGTTCACCTCGGTCACTTCGCCGCTTACGGGCATGTACACATCCGCCGCGGCTTTCACGCTTTCCACCACGCCTGCTACTTCTTTGGCGCTGTAGCTTTTGCCTACTTCGGGCAGGTCTACAAACACCACATCGCCCAGCGCGTCTTGCGCATGGTGGGTGATGCCTACGGTGGCGATGTCACCCGATACGTCCAGCCACTCGTGGTCTTCGGTGAATTGTCTTGCCATGGGTTTTCTCCTAAAAGTAAATGGAATAAAAGTGAAAAATTTTAGGCCGCTGGGCCTCGGAAATAGCGGTTGGGCACAA
This sequence comes from Polaromonas sp., assembly GCA_043728315.1. GTDB lineage: Bacteria > Pseudomonadota > Gammaproteobacteria > Burkholderiales > Burkholderiaceae_C > JAAFIP01. The sequence goes on from JAYTMT010000340.1 coordinate 7,409, forward strand.
AAGGCATGCTGCTAACCAGCATGGGCACGGGTTTGCCACGCACCATGGCGTGCAGCGGCGTGCCGATGGCGGCGAACTCAGCGGACACATAGCCCATGGCTATCGGCACATTCACCGACGGGCCCAGGAGGCCGCTGGTAACTTTGCCCACTGGCTGTCCATCGGGTGTCACAAGCTCCACGCCTTCGCGCACGGGTATGCGCTCCTGCGCAACCAGTCCTACCCGCTTTTTTAAGATTTTTGAGGCCGATGTCAGCGTCATATGGTCATATTGCGCTAGTATTTTAGTAGCACCTAGAAATCCACCTGCGCGCGCGCCACCGGTGCGGCGCACTTTTTGCATGGCCCACAGCAGATTCGCCTCCACTGGTGTTGTCGTGGTGTCAATGTCTTGGCCATACAAGCACAGGCCTGCTTCTAGGCGCAGAGAATTACGCGCTCCTAGGCCAATTGGCTTGACCTCGGGCTGGGCCAGCAGGGCGCGCGCCAAGGCATCGGCATGCGCTGCTGGCACGGAGATTTCAAAACCGTCTTCCCCTGTGTAGCCGCTGCGGGTGATGAACAATTGTGCGCCATTCCAGCTGAAAGCCGCGCCCGTCATGAACACCAGTTTTTCCACGCCGGGTACGAGGCGCGCCATGGCGTGTACAGCCAGCGGGCCTTGCAGCGCCAGCAGGGCGTGGTCTGGCATGGGGGTAACGGTGCAGCGCGCGCCGATATGCTGGTTGATATGCGCCATATCGGCCGCTTTGCATGCGCCGTTGACAATCACAAACAAGTCCGTGCCCGTATTGGTGAACATCAAATCGTCAAGAATTGTGCCTTCTTCGTTGGTGAGCAGGCCGTAGCGCTGCTTGCCAGCGGGTAAGTCGATCACGTCAACAGGCATGAGGGTTTCAAAGGCGGCAGAGGCTTGCGCGCCCGACAGGCGCAATTGCCCCATGTGGGACACGTCAAAAAGCCCAGCAGCCGTACGGGTGTGCAAGTGTTCGGCCATCAGGCCAGCGGGGTATTGCACGGGCATAGAGTAGCCTGCAAAGGGTACCATTTTGGCACCCAATTCGAGGTGCAGTGCGTGCAGCAGGGTGGTTAGCAGGGAGGTATCAGACATAAAGGCGCAGAGTTCCAATAGAACGGCTGCGCCAAGCTGCGCCGCCGTGGAACTCTGTTGTCCGCTTTACCTGAGAGATTCAACGCTGCGAACAGTCGCGCGCCTTGCCCCTTCGGTGGGCTAGCTCAGTGGCTAGCCTCTCTCCAACAGAATTGTGTTTTGCCTGTCCTTTGTACCTGAGCGTTTGCAAATCCGCTGTCGCGGTGTCCACTGCGCCTTCGGCGGCCTTTTTTACAAGGCTCTCTCCAAGCCATCTTATTCTATCAAACGATGCCAGTGCTTGCGTGAATAATATTCGGTTAAAGTCGCACGACCACTTCATAAATAACCATGCTCAGCCGTTTCCAATCCGTATCACCTACCGTTCACTTGTCTGATCAAGTTGCGGATGCTTTGTCTGCTGAAATTCGAACGGGTAGGCTAACTGTTGGCAATAAATTACCTACAGAGGCTGCACTGGCCCTGCAATTTTCGGTTAGCCGAACGGTTGTTCGCGAAGCTGTATCTCGCTTGAAATCGCTTGGACTGGTCGATTCACGGCAAGGAAGCGGCGTATTTGTCAAAGATGCTGGTTTCTCTCCGCTAAATTTTGACGCGCACCTGGCTGCATCCAAAGAAGCTGTGATTCAAATGGTGGAAGTGCGTCGTGCTTTAGAGGCTGAGGTGGCTGGCCTGGCAGCACAGCGTCGCACGGCGGCAGACACCATTCGGATACGCCAAGCAATAGTGGCGCTAGACAGCGCAGTGGGGGCTGGCGGGGATGGCGTGGTTCAAGACATGGATTACCACCGCGCAATTGCCGATGCGGCCAAAAACCCATTTCTCATCAGTACGTTAGACTATTTGCGGCAATTTTTGCACGGAGCTACGCGCGTAACCCGCGCAAATGAAGCGCGCCGCACTGACTTTGCAAATCAAGTACGCGATGAGCACCTTGCAATCAGTTTAGCCATCGAGGCTGGCAACGCTGATTTAGCGCGCACTGCCGCCGCTGAGCATATGACGAATGCCATCAAAAGAATCGGTCAAGCAGACCCGTCTTTTTGGCAGCAAGAGGGAGTAGCTTTGGCAAGCGCTTTGGTATCAGGTTCAAAAGCCCAATAAGCAATGGTTTGGGCTTTTCATATAATTTGTATGATAACCTTACCAATATTGACCCAACTCTCATTTGAAAAATTTTATGAAAAAATTTACCCTTTTAATTTGTCTCATGTTTATGCATATTTCCCTGGCATGGGCTCAAACTTGGCCGTCCAAACCGGTCAAGATCATCGTTCCGTCAGCGGCGGGTTCAGCACCAGATAGCATGACACGATTACTGGCTATTGAGCTACAAAAGCGCCTAGGTCAGCCTGTAGTGGCCGACAACAAAGCAGGCGCTGGGGGCTCACTGGGTGCTGATTTGGTGGCAAAAGCCACGCCAGATGGCTACACCTTGGTGATGGGCAATATCGGCTCACACGCGATGAATGTGGGGGTGTATCCCAAACTGCCCTACGACCCAGTCAAAGACTTTGAAGCGGTCGCCATGGTGGCAATCACCCCTAGTTTGATGACGGTGTCAGCTGAGTTGCCGATCAAATCCGTCAAAGAATTCATAGACTACGCACGCAAAGAGGGCGACAAAATCACTTTTTCATCAGGGGGCAATGGGAGCTCCTCGCATTTGGCAGGCGAGTATTTGAATTTACTGACTGGCTTGAAAATGCGCCATATTCCCTATAAAGATGTGCAACAAGCATTAGGCGATGTGGCCGCCCAACGCGTCAGTGTGATGATCAGTAATATGCCGCCTGCGATGGCTTTGGTGCGCGGCGGGAAACTGCGCCCCTTGGCAGTCACTACCAAGCTACGCTCTAAAACTCTGCCTGATGTGCCCACAATTGGTGAAGCTGGTCTGGCTTTTGAGCAAACGGTATGGTTTGCACTGTTCGCGCCACTTGGCACACCGGCAGAAGTGGTGCAACGCCTGAACCGCGAGGTTAGAGAAACTCTTAAAGACCCCGCCTTCATTGACAAGCTTGCCGCTACAGGTGCTACACCGATGGCGATGACATCTACAGAATTGAAATTATTTGTTGGTTTCGAAGTCGACAAGTGGGTCAAAGTGGCCAAAGAGTCCGGTGCTATTGCCGAGTAAGGAAAATTTTATGACTATGCAATTTTTTTCACGCAGAACAGCATTGCTCTTAGCCGCTAGTGGCTTGACTGTTCCAAGTCTTGTACAAGCCCAAGCTTGGCCTGCCAGACCGATAAAGCTGGTAGTACCCTTCCCGCCAGGTGGGTTGATTGACAATATGGCCCGTCTAATCGGCCCCAAACTAGCTATTGAACTAGGCCAACCAGTGGTCATAGATAACAAACCTGGTGCCGGTGGAAACCTAGGTGCAGGCGAAGTCGCGCGCGCTGCGCCAGATGGATACACCCTATTAATGGCATCACCGCCTTTGACTATCAGTCCTGCACTGTATGCGACCATGCCTTATAAGCCTGAACAAATCGTTCCTATCGGTTTGCTAGGTCGTGTGCCCAATGTACTGCTGGTGAACCCCAAGAGCAATATCAATACTGTGGCCGAGCTGATTGCACGGGCGAAAAAAGAACCGGGCAAACTAAATTACGCCTCGAACGGCAACGGTACTTCACTGCACTTGAGCGCTGAGTTGCTGAAAAGTACATCTGGGACATTCATTACACATATTCCTTACCGTGGAGCGGCAGCAGCAGTGACTGGACTACTCTCTGGCGAAGTGGATTTTATGTTTGAAAATCTACCCTCGGTAGTAGGTCAAATCCAAGCAGGCACGGTCAAAGCGCTGGCAGTAACTACACGCAGGCGCAATAAAACGATTCCCAACATCCCCACCCTAGCCGAATCGGGCATGCCAGATTTCGACGTGAGTGCATGGTTTGGCATTGCAGCACCGGCAGACATACCGGCGGCAGTATCTGCACGCATAGAGCAGGCACTAGAGAAGATTTCTCGCGATGCCGAGACTGCCCGCGCCATGGAGTCTCGCGGAGCGGATGTGGGATTCCTAAACACATCCATTTCGAAAGGCTTTATGTCTGTCGATGCGGCGAAATGGAAGCGCGTTGCGGCCTTTGCAAAAATCACCCTAGGCTAAGCAAATGGCAACAAATATCGGGTTGATTGGCTTAGGTGCTATGGGCAAAGGCATGGCGCAGTCGCTCTTGCGCGCTGGGCATGCGTTGCGTGTGTGTGACGTGCGGCCAGAGGCTGCGGCGGCGCTGGCAGGCGAGGGGGCAGTAGCCTGCGATTCGCCCGCTCACTTGGCCGCGGGGTGCGACGTAGTGTTTAGTGTGGTGGTCAACGCCGCGCAAACCGAAGCGGTGCTGTTTGGCGAGCATGGCTGCGCGGCCAGCATGCGCGCGGGCAGCGTATTTGTGATGTGCTCCACCGTTGACCCCAATTGGTCGGTCGCCCTAGAAGCGCGGCTAGAAAAACTGGGTATTTTGTACATCGATGCACCCATATCTGGCGGCTCCGCCAAAGCCGCCAGCGGCCAAATGACCATGATGACCGCTGGCAAACCAGCGGCCTATGTCATAGCCGAGCCATTTTTAAACGCCATGGCGGCCAAAGTCTACAAACTGGGCGACAGCGCAGGCGCGGGCAGCAAGGTGAAAATCATCAACCAACTGCTCGCTGGCGTACACATAGCCGCTGCGGCCGAGGCCATGGCGCTGGGGCTGCGCGAAGGGGTTGACCCCGCTGCGCTGTATGAGGTGATTACCCACAGTGCAGGCAACAGCTGGATGTTTGAAAACCGCATGGCCCATGTGCTGGCGGCTGACTACACGCCGCTGTCTGCTGTGGACATTTTTGTGAAAGACTTAGGGCTGGTGCTGGACATGGCACGCGCCAGCAAATTCCCATTGCCGCTGTCTAGCACGGCGCACCAAATGTTCATGCAAGCCTCAACCGCTGGTTTTGCCAAAGAAGACGACAGCGCTGTGATCAAAATATTTCCGGGCATTGAGCTACCAAAGAAAGCCAATACATGACCGTACGATTAGGCTGCATTGCCGACGATTTCACAGGCGCTACCGATTTAGCCAACAACCTGGTGCGCGCAGGCATGCGTGTGGTGCAAACCATTGGCGTACCAGTTGCGTCAGATGCTGCGGATTTTGCGCAAGTTGACGCGGTAGTGGTGGCGCTTAAATCGCGCACCATTCCCGCTGCACAGGCGGTTGCGCAATCTTTGGCTGCATTGCAATGGCTGCAGTCGCTGGGTGCAGCGCAAATCTATTTCAAATACTGCTCCACCTTTGACAGCCTCTTTAGCGATGCCACAGGGCCGCAGCGCGGCAACATTGGCCCAGTTACCGAAGCCTTGATGGATGCGCTGCACACCGATTTCACCATTGCCACGCCTGCCTTCCCAGACAACGGCCGCACGGTGGTGAAGGGGCATTTGTTTGTGGGCGACGCGCTGCTTAACGAAAGCGGCATGCAAAACCACCCACTCACCCCCATGACCGATGCCAACTTGGTGCGCGTGATGCAGGCGCAGTGCGTGCGCAAGGTGGGTTTGATTGACTACCGCACAGTGGCCGCTGGCGCTGGCGCAGTGCAAGAGCGCGTGGCGCATCTGCGCGGGCAGGGTGTGGGCATCGCCATTGTGGATGCCTTGCATAACGAAGATTTGATGCGCTTGGGCCCTGCGATACACGGCATGCCTTTGGTCACGGCTGGTTCGGGCGTGGCCATTGGGCTGCCGCAAAATTTTGGCATTGCGCCATCAGCGCAGGCAGCGCAGTTGCCACGCGCCAAAGGCTTGCAAGCTGTGGTGTCTGGCAGCTGCTCATTGGCTACCAATGCGCAGGTGAAGGTGTGGATGGATGCAGGTTTGCCAGCGCACGTATTGGATACTGAAGCCATAGCGACCAACCCCAGCGCGGCCGCAGCGCTGGTGCGCCAAGCGCTGGATTGGGCGCAGCCGCTCTTGGCCAATGGCCCCGTTTTGATCTACTCTACCGCCGATCCGCTGGCGGTGAAAGCGGTGCAGTCTGCCCACGGCGCGCAAGCCACGGGCGAGGCTATTGAGCATGCCTTGGCGCAGATTGCCGCAGGCTTGGTGCAAGCCGGTGTGCGCCAGCTGGTGGTGGCTGGCGGCGAAACCTCGGGCGCTTGTGTGCAGGCGCTGGGCGTGCAAAGCATGCGCATTGGCCCGCAGATAGACCCGGGTGTGCCCTGGTGTTATGCGCAAGTGCCCAGTGTGGGCGAGTCGGTTCACCTCGCGCTCAAATCGGGAAATTTTGGGACACCTGATTTCTTTAGCAAAGCTTTCAAAGGTCTGCAATGACAGAATCTCAACTGCGTGAAGAAATTTGCCGAGTTGGGCAAAGCCTTTTTACGCGAGGCTATGTGCACGCCACAGCAGGCAATATCAGCGTGCGCCTGCACGATGGTTTTTTAATCACCCCCACCGATGCATGCCTTGGCTTTTTAGACCCTGCTGCGCTGGCTAAGCTAGACGGTAATTTGCAGCAAATCAGCGGCGACAAAGCCAGTAAAACCATGGCTTTGCACGCGGCCATTTACACAAGCACGCAGGAGCAGGGCGAAGCCGCCCATTGCGTTATCCACACCCACAGCACGCACTGCGTGGCGCTAAGCCTGCAAACCGCTGCTCAAGGCGCAGAGCTGCTGCCAGCCATCACGCCGTATTTTGTGATGAAAGTAGGCCATGTGCCGCTTATTTCCTACCACCGCCCGGGTGACCCAGTTGCTGCGGCACTTGTGGCACAGGCCATCAAGCACTACGCACAGGCGGGCACGCCTATTCGCGCGGCCATGCTGGCGCGCCTTGGTCCCAATGTGTGGCACGCAGACCCCAAGTCTGCGATGGCCGTGCTCGAAGAGCTCGAAGAAACCGCCAAACTTTGGCTCATGAGCCATCCCAAACCCAGCAGCCTGAGCGAGGCCGCCATACAAGAGCTGCGCCAAACTTTTGGTGCGCGCTGGTAGCGTCGCAGGGTTTGCCAAACGTCCATTTAACCCATACCCTGCTTTCAACCAGCCTTTGAACATGCCAAAATTCGCCGCCAACCTGTCCATGATGTACACCGAATTACCGTTTTTAGACCGCTTTAAAGCGGCCGCAAAAGACGGTTTCAAAGCAGTGGAATACCTTTTTCCCTATGCCTACGCTGCGCAGGAGCTCAAGGCAAGGCTGGAGGGCAATGGCTTGCAACAAGTGCTGTTTAATGCACCACCCGGCGGCACTGATGCGGCCTCCATAGATGCCGCATGGCAAGCAGTCGTGCGCGGCACGGCCTGCCTTGCACAGGAGCAAGCGCAGTTCAAACACGCTTTTGCCATGGCGCTAGAGTATGCGCAGGTGCTGCAATGCCCACGCATCCACATGATGGCAGGCCTGCTGCCCGCAGGCGCTACACGCGAACAGCTGCGCCCTGTTTATGTGGCCAACGCCCGCTGGGCGGCGCAAGCTGCTGCCGCACAGGGTGTTGACGTGCTGATCGAGCCGATTAATACCCGTGACATCCCCGGTTTTTTCTTAAACCGCCAAGACCATGCCCACGATTTAATCGCCGAGATTGGCCACCCCAATGTGAAAGTGCAAATGGATTTGTACCACTGCCAAATTGTAGAAGGCGACGTGGCCAGCAAAATTGCCATGTATCTGCCCACAGGCAAGGTCGGTCATTTTCAAATTGCAGGCGTGCCCGAGCGCCAAGAGCCCGACATTGGTGAGATGAATTACCCCTATTTGTTTGACCTGATCGACCGCTTAGGCTTCACAGGCTGGATAGGCTGCGAGTACAAGCCGCGCCTTGGTGGGCAGGCAGAAGGCACTTCGCAAGGACTGGGCTGGCTAAAGCCGTATTTATCTGCATAAACCACTCCAAAAGCAGATATTTATAAAAAATACCGCCAATGTCAGCGTCGAATGGTCATTACCAGCTACATAAATAATAGTAGCAGTTAGCGTATTTACAGTATGCAGATTTACTTCTTGTACACCAAATCACGCAGAAACAAACTCAGCTCCGGCACATAGGTCACCACCATCAGGCAGCCCAAAATCACAAAAACGAAGGGCAGCAGATGGGGAATGATTCGGTCCAGTGAGATGCGTGCCACCGTACAAGCTGCAAACAAATTCACACCAAAGGGGGGCGTGATCATGCCCAGCGCCAAGTTCACCACCATCACCAAGCCAAAGTGGATCGGGTCAATGCCAAAGTGAACCGCAACTGGAGCCAAAATGGGCGCCAGCACGATGATGGCTGCGCTGGTTTCGATGAACATGCCAATGATAAACAGTGCAAGATTCACGCCCAGTAAAAACAAGGCAGGTGTTTGCAGTACATGCTTGAGCCACACGCCAATCGCGTCTGGCACACCAGCGCGGGTGATCAAAAAGGCAAACAATCCCGCATTGGCAATGATGAACATGATCACGGCCGATGAAATCACTGATTTGCGCAAAATCACATACAAATCTTTGAACTTGATTTCACGGTAAATCACCATGCCAACCACCAAGGCATAAAACACCGATACCGCCGAGGCTTCTGTGGGCGTGAAAATACCGCCGTAAATGCCGCCCAATATGATCACGGGCATCATCAGCGCCCAGCCTGCTTGCCAAGCGGCTTTGCCTACGCTCAAGCGTCCCACGCCGTCGTTTTTTCCCCAACCTTTGAAGCGGCAATAAAGATGCACAAACAGCATCAAGGCGCAGCCGATGAAGATGCCAGGGCCAAAGCCCGCAATGAACATCTCACCAATAGAGACTTCTGCGCTCACGCCATACAAAATCATGGGAATAGACGGTGGAATGATCACCCCCAACTCGGCACTGGTGGCCTGCAAGGCGGCAGCGTAAGGCGTGGGGTAGCCATGCTTAATAAGCGCTGGAATCAAAATTGCGCCAATGGCAAAGGTGGTGGCCACCGATGAGCCCGACACCGCTGCAAATATCATGCAGGTGAGTACGCAAGTCATGGGCAACCCCCCTTGCACCCCGCCCACAATAGACTTGGCAAACTCCACCAAGCGGCGCGAAATACCACCGGTTTCCATGATGTTTCCCGCCAAGATGAAAAACGGAATGGCCGCCAGCGGAAACTTGTTGATCGAGGAGAACATCTCCTTGACCGAAATCAGCATGTTGGCATTGCCAATTTGGATGCCAATGATGGCTGACAGACCAATAGATACGGCCACAGAAATGGTGAGTGCAAAGCACAACACCATGGTGAGGATCATTACCGTGCTCATTGTGCAGTCTCCAACTCTAAACGCTGCGGATCGAGCAAATTACCAATGATACTGAGCACACAAAAAAGCCCTCCTACGGGCATGGCCAAATACGCCCAAAACATCGACACGCCCTCTAATCCAATCACAGACTGCACCTTGCCTCGGTTGGAGTAATCCCAGCCCCACCAAATGATCACGCCAATCAACAAAAGCGCAGCACCACAGACGACAAAATCAAGGATGCGCTTGATTTTGTCAGGACTCCAGCGGTAGAGCACATCCACACTGACCATGGCACCTTGGCGAAACGCGGTAGGAATGCCCATGAAGACCATCCAAATCAAGCTAAAGCGAATCAGCACTTCAGTCCATTCCGCGGGCTGCTCCAAAATAAAGCGCATGATGATTTGGAACATGCCCAAACTGGATGCGACCACCATCATGGCGCAAGCAACGAGCATAGAAAAGCCCGTAGTCATGCTTTCAATCTTCAGAAAGCTGTGTTTCATGAAAATGCCTTAGTTTGTAATGAAAATGGCCATATGTCACCGCCATATGGCCATAGTTTGCTATGTAATTAGAATTTATCTATTCAGCGTACGGCGCGAATTTTATCAATCTCTGCTTTGCCAAATTGCTTTTCAAAGTCTGCATTCACCGGGCCTAGCACGCTCACGAATTTGGCTTTGTCCAGGTTTTCCACAATGCTCATGCCTTTGCTGCGCAACTCAGCCACGCCTTTGGAGTCGTCCTCGTCCACGCGAGCACGGTTGGCTTTGGCCGCTTCTTTGGCCGACTCTAAAAAGGCGGTTTTGTCAGCTGCGCTAAGCTTGTCAAAAGCTGCCTTGCCCATCAAAAAGATAGCTGGTGAATACACGTGGCCAGTCAGCGAGAGGTGTTTTTGCACTTGGTCAAACTTGGCCGCCATGATGACCGAGAGCGGATTTTCTTGGCCATCCACTGTGCCTTGCTGTAGCGCAGTAAAGACCTCGGGGAAAGCCATGGGCGTGGGCACAATGCCAAAGCCTTTGTAGGCTGCAATGTGCACTGGGTTTTCCATGGTGCGCATTTTCAAGCCCTTGAGGTCATCGGGTGCATTGACTGCGCGCTTGCTATTGGTCATGTGGCGCACACCGTTTTCGCCCCAAGCCAAGGCTTTGAAGCCTTTGGGCTCAAACTTTACCAGCATGTCTTGGCCGATTTGGCCATCTAGCACTTGGCGTGCATGCGCTTTGTCACGAAACAAAAAGGGGATGTCCAAAATGCGCGCTTCAGGCACAAAGTTAGGCACCGGACCAGTCGATGTAAAGGTCAACTCTTGCGTGCCCAACTGCACCGCTTCAATCGACTCGCGCTCGCCACCCAAGGAGCCAGAGTAGAAAGTTTGGATTTTGTAGCGGCCAGCTGTGCGTTTTTCAACTTCTCTGGCAAACACGTCAATACCAACGCCTTGGTGCGAGTTTTGCGCCACCGAGATGCTGATTTTCATAGTGGTTTGGGCGCTGGCAGCACCCATGAAACCCAAGGCTAAAACACTTGCACTGAGCAATACAGAAAATTTCATAACAAACTCCAAAAATGGTTGTAGAACTGCACCAGAGTATCGTTGGTTTCAATGTGCAATCATGCTAGGGTTTTCGCGCATGTAATCCTTGACCACATCGTCAAAGCTTGCATCGGCCTGTAGGCCCAGTGCGTTGGCTCTTGGCGATGCAATGCGGGTAGGCCACGTGGCCACAATGCGCTCGATCACAGGGTCTATTTGCCAAGACAGCAGCGCGTGGGCGGCCTCGCCGCCATGCGCTTTGAGGGCTTGCGCCATATCGCCCACTGTGCTGGTCATGGCGGGCAAATTCAGGGCGGTAAGTGGACCCCACTCCTTGTCGCCTGTTTGCGCCACACGAATCAAGCCTTCAATGGTGCGGGCTGGGGATGACAAAGCCACTTCGGTGCTGGCAGCAACGGGCACTACCGAGGCCACGCCAGCCAGTGGTTCACGAATCATGCCACTGAAAAATCCTGAGGCAGCACCATTGGGTTTGCCCGGGCGCACCGCCACGGTCATTAAGCGTGCATTGCGCCCACGCACAAAGCCCTTGCGCGCATAGTCAGCCACCAATTGCTCGCCTATGAATTTTTGAATGCCATAGCTCGACTGTGGCGTAGGCAGGGTTAAATCCGACACCATGCCAGAAATCGGCAGCAGCGGCGTTTGGCCAAACACGGCCAGCGAACTGGCAAACACAAACATAGGCTGCGTACCCAGCTTGCGGCAGGCCTCTAAGAGGCCATGGGTGGCAGCCAAATTGCTGCGCATGCCCAAATCAAAATCCGCCTCGCATTCGCCACTCACCGCCGCTGACAAATGGTAGACCACGCTGGCATCAGACAATGCCGCATGCAAGCCCGGTGCAGCGCCGTCAAGCAGGGCATTCAAATCCCCTTGCAGCACGCGCACACGTGGGTCACTGGCAATGTCATGAGGAGGTGCCATGCGGTCTACCAAGCTGACTTTGGATATGCTTTGCGCCGCGCCTGCGTTGATGCTGAGCGAGTCTAGCGCGAGCAGTTCGCGCGCAAGGCGCAGACCTAAAAATCCAGCGCCGCCAGTAATAACAATGTTCATTTGGAAGTTACCTCTTGTGATTCGATGCTGAGTTTAGCGCGTACATAGTCCACATGTTGGCGCAGGGTGTAAACGCGGTCTGAGAAATCAAGCGAAAAACGCGCTTGGCTGATATCGTCTTCTATGGAGTCAAGTTGCGTGGTGGCTGCCGCGATTTCTTGGGCTGTCATGCGGGCTTGACCTGTGCGGTGCGCCAAGCGCTTTTCCATGTCCAGCAACACGCCGTACTTTCTAAACAATCTATTTTCCTGACGCCATCGCAATAAGCCAGGTATGGCTTTGAAAACTGGAAATGCTACCGCGAGCAGAGGAATCAAAATCAGCAAAAGACGCTGCACAAAATTAGCCGCCCAAAATGGCAGATAGCGCTGCAAAAATGGTCTCCCATCTTTGTTGTAACGCCGCGCCTCATCTGCCAGAGGGAAGTCAGTGGCTCGGGCGTGGGGGAATTCAATGGGGCGGTTTAACAGCGTTGGGCCTTTATGCACATCACGTGCCGCCTCTAGTAGCAAATATGCCAATGCAGGGTGCATGTCATCACGCACCACCAAATTTGCTGCGGTAGTTAGCAGGTCAACATCTTGCGCTGGAATACCCAGCACTGGGTCAACCGAGGAGGCCTTGAGCGACACCACTGACAAAAAGGGCAGACGACGGGTCAGCCCCTCAACTTCGTCTAAGCGGGCTAGCTGAAGGTTGGGATTTTTAAGCAACTCTTGCACCACAACAGACTGAGGCGCTGCAATTAAAAACAGCGAATCAATTTCTTTATTGATCAATTTTTGCGCTGCCACCGATGCGCTGTCAGCCACAAATTCAGCGCTTTTTTCATCGATGCCATACGCCTCTAGTATCTGCTTGGCTACGTGCCGAGTACCACTACCCTGCCCACCAAGGGCTATTTTTTTACCCTTGAGTGCCACCATAGAATGGTTGATTTGGCGGTGTAAGTCTTTGGAATGGGTAAAAATCCAAACGGGTTCATAAGCAACCACACCTAAGGAGCGAAGGGGCGTTGCGTCCTCGTCTTGGTCGGGGTCAATCCTTAAAAAACCTAGTCCGCCTTGCACCAAGCCAATGGGTGTTCCTGCATTAAGACGTTCTAAATTTTCCACCGATCCATTGGAATTTTTAAGCTCCAATGTCACCCCATTAGCCTTGAGGTAGTTTTGGTATTTCAAGCCAAATTGGTGGTATGCACCGTCCTTGGCTCCAGTGGTCATGGTGATGGCGCGGGGCGGGGCAGGGCTCACATAGCGCACCACCAACCATGCAGCCAGTGCCAGCAATGCGGCCAATAAAGCACTGCTCCATTGGATTTGTCTCTTTGAGAATTGTGGGATTAGCATGCCTTAAGTCTATCCTAGACCAAGCCGCTCAGAGTGCGGCTAGCGCGCGCGCAAGCTGAGCAGTTGGGCTCGTGCTTGGGCCAAATGGGAGCGCAGGGTGTACCAGCGGTCAGCGAATTGCTCGGGCAAATCAAGCGCCACCACCTGTGCTTCGATGTTATCCAGTCGCTGTAGCAGGCGTTTGATTTCCATAGGTTTGCCCGATACAACGGGTTCAATTTCAGTCTCCAGAAACTTCAATTCTCCGTAGAAATTTTGCAATACCGCAGTGACTTTCCAGTCAAAGAAATCCGGAATCCACAGCAGCAGCATGAGAGCCAGCGCAAGAATTGGCAGCACCGCATAAAGCAATAACTCAGCCACTTGCGCCCAGTAATAAGGCAGCAGTTGCTCCATCCAAGGCCGCGCGCCCAAAGCATTCGATTTAGCCACACTAGAGAGCATGAAATCAGAATTTTCAGTAGTGGGGAACTCATTTTGGTGCTGCAAAAATGAGGGGACTTCGTGAATCTCTTGGGCTGCATCCATGATTTGCCGTTGCAGGGCAGGGTGCATTTTGTCGTTCACCACCACATGCAAACCATAAGACACCATGGCCAAGTCTTTGGATGGAATATCGCCGCGAAGCTCTATGGCTCCTTGGGGCAATACGAATGGGCTCATGAGTGGATACCTGGAAGTCAGCGCAAGCACTCTGTCGATACTCACCAAATGAATACCTGGAGCTCGGGTAAGCGCGCGCGCTGTGTCTGAGCGACTGCTGGCAAGAATCACCACTACATCGGTTTTCGCATCTATCAGGTCTTTAGAGGCGTCTGCAGCACTTTTAAAATCAAGCGTCACATCCTTAGGCTTGATTTGAGAATGCGCCAGAAGCTGAAAAATCGTTTGTGTGTTGCGAACCGTCGTTGAGGCGGCCGTAATCCGCAGACCTTTGAATTGTGAGGTTCGGTTGATATCAGGTAAACGGGTGAAAATCCACACGGGATGCCGCTCAATCACCGCCAAGGCTCTTAAGTTGGCAGGAGCGTTGCTTGATACCAAGCCCAATAGAAAGCCCATGTCAACATCGTTGGCATCATCGGCCAAAAGGGCTATAGTTTTAGAAATATCGTCGCTCTTGACGACTTCTATTTCAATGCCGTGCCGGTCTAGTACATCGCGGTAGCGCTGTGCCAAAATTGTATAGCCACCTTGCGCGACACTGCCTGCAACAGATATTTTTGTAGGGGGAAGCGGCCGCCAAACCAGTGCGGACCACATGATGGCAAGCAATGCTACAAAAAGCACAGGCAAATACAGGTATCCCCAGCGGCGGCGGTATAAAAGTAGGAATTTCATCGGCCACGTTTACCAAGAAGTTTTTGCCGCACAAAATCAATGTGCTGGCGCAAAATATACAAACGCTGCGCAAAATCTCTGGGAGCAGAAAAATCTACCAACGCACGGTCAATCCCCGCCAATTGTTGGTGGTGCTTGGCAAACTCCAAACCCGACATGGTCGGTTTACCCAAGTCGTGCTCAATGTATTTGAGCTCACCATACCAGCGGTTCACTTGGCTCTCTAGTGTCCAGCGAATATAGGCTGGCACTGCTTTGCACAGCAGCCAACCCAGCAAAACCATAGGCACGGCAATAAACAACAAGCGCCAAATAAACTGGGCCACGCGAACTGGCAAGTGCTCCTCAATCCATGGCAGCCCGTGCGCCAAGGTTTTTCTGGCCTGATGGGACGTGGTGAAGTCTACCCTGCGCAGGTTAGGGAACTCTCCTGCTTTGTTAAACAAACCTGCCTCGCGGTGCACCTCAGCGGCCACAGCCACCAGCATGCGCTGCATCGCTGGGTGCAGGTTTTGCCTGCAAACAAGACTCGCAACAGTGGTTAAGATGGCACCATCTTGCTCTGGGTGCTTGCCACTTGCATCCAGTGAGCCTTGGGCAATCAAACGCGGCTCTAAGTAAGGGATGCGCTCAATCAAGGCCGCGCTGCGCTTGAGCTGCACCAAACGGACACCAGGTGTTGCTAGCATGGCGCGAACCACCTCAGAGCCTGGAGCTGACACGAAAATTGCGGCATCAATACTGCCAATCCGCAATGCATTCGCAGCAGCAACCCCCGTGCTTTCAGAAATAATCAAGTCTTTAGGCTCTAGGCTCACTTGCTCTAATAATTTAAGTGCCACCAAACGGCTGCCGCTGCCGGTTTGGCCAATTGATACGCGTAGGCCGCTGAGCTGCAAAAGCGAATCAATAGCGCCTAGCTTAGAAAAAATCCAAACGGGCTCGATGTCTACGTTGGCTAGCGTCAAGATTCGCGCCGAAGCTGCAGTGTCACCGCCTTCGTTGGTCAAACCAAAACCACCCTGCACAAAACCCACATCAAATTGTGCGGCCGAGTCTTTGAGGCGCTTGACGTTGTCGGCCGATCCCGCCGAACTGACAACCGTGACGTCAATTCCCCGAGCTTTGAGCTTATCGGCATAGCGTTTGCCATACGCATGGTACATGCCGTCCTCAGGCCCGGTAGTCATCACCAAGCTGGCCACGGGCAAGGGACTGCCTACCCACCAAATGACAAGCGAAGCAATCGCAAGCACCGCAATAATGGGCAAGCGAATCAACAGCCATTTTCGTTTGTAAAGCATTGCTAAGTTCACACTTATAACCACTCCTTACATATTTAAACATGGCTGGGCACTGAATGCACCAAATAAATTGAATGCTAAGTAATTTTATAGTTAACTAGCACGATTTTTACTTAATTTAGTAACATTTAGCATTAATGGCTTACATGCTGCCGTAATTTGGCCCACCACCGCCCTCGGGCGTGACCCACACGATATTTTGCGTAGGGTCTTTGATGTCGCAGGTTTTGCAGTGCACGCAGTTTTGCGCATTGATTTGCAAGCGGTCTTGGCCAGCGTCGGTTTTCACGTATTCATACACGCCAGCTGGGCAGTAGCGGCTCTCGGGGCCTGCGTAGGTGATTAAATTGGTGTTAACTGGCACGCTAGCGTCTTTGAGCGTCAAGTGCGCGGGCTGGTTTTCGGCGTGGTTGGTGTTGCTGATGAATACGCTAGAGAGGCGATCAAAAGTGAGTTTGCCGTCTGGTTTGGGGTAAATAATCTCTTGGCACTCGCGGGCGGGCTTTAAATACAGGTGGTCGGGTTTCTCGCGCTTGAGCGTCCAAGGCACATGGCCGCGCAGGGCAAATTGCTCTAGGCCGTTCATGGCGGTGGCCACCAGCAGGCCTTTTTTGAACCATGTTTTGAAGTTGCGCGACTGGTGCAGCTCGGTGTGCAGCCAGCTTTTCTCGAATGCCTCGGGGTAGGCGGATAGCTCATCGCCGCTGCGGCCTGCGCCAATGGCATCAAATGCTGCCTCTGCCGCCAACATGCCGCTCTTAATGGCGGCATGCGAGCCTTTGATGCGGCTGACATTCAAGTAGCCCGCGTCGCAGCCCACCAGTGCGCCGCCGGGGAACACCGTCTTGGGCAAGCTCATCAGGCCACCAGCCGTGATAGCCCGCGCACCATAAGACAGGCGCTTGCCAGCCGCTATGCCTTTGGAAGCATCGCCCTCTAAATACCAGCGGATATTGGGGTGCAGTTTCCAGCGCTGCATTTCTTCAAACGGGCTCAAATACGGGTTGGCATAGTCCAAGCCCGTGATAAAGCCCAGCGCCACTTTGTTGTCCTCTAAGTGGTATAAAAATGCGCCGCCATAGGTGTTGTTGTCCATCGGCCAGCCAGCGGTGTGCATGACAAAGCCCGGCTGGTGGCGTTTGGGGTCAATCTGCCACACTTCTTTGATGCCAAGGCCGTAGCTTTGCGGGTCTTTGCCAGCGTCGAGTTTGAAATTGGCAATGAGTTGCTTGCCCAAGTGGCCGCGCGCGCCCTCGGCAAAAATCGTGTATTTGCCGTGCAGCTCCATGCCCAGTTGGAAATCGGTGGTGGGCTCGCCTTCTTTGTCGATGCCCATATTGCCCGTGGCCACGCCTTTGACCGAGCCGCCTTCGTTGTATAAAACCTCGGCAGCGGCAAAGCCGGGGAAGATTTCTACGCCCAAGCTCTCCGCTTGCTGCGCCATCCAGCGCGTCACATTGCCAAGGCTAACGATGTAATTGCCATGGTTTTGAAAGCAGCCGGGCAGCAATAGGTTGGGCACGCGAAAGCTGGACTTTTCGCCTAAAAACACCATGGCATCGTCGGTCACGGGCTGGTTCAGGGGCGCGCCCATGGCCTTCCAGTTGGGGAACAACTCGGTGATGGCGCGGGGATCCATGATGGCACCGCTCAAAATATGCGCGCCCGGCTCAGAGCCTTTCTCCAGCACCACCACGCTGATCTCACTGCCCTTGGCCGCTGCCAATTGCTTGAGGCGTATGGCGGTGGCCAAGCCACCAGGACCGCCGCCCACAATGACCACGTCGTACTCCATGGCTTCGCGTGGACCGTGGGTCGCTAAAATTTCTTGGGCTGTCATAGAGTGCTCGCTGATAATGGGTGTTGTTTTGTATTTTAGGCGTTGCAATTACGCTTTCGACCTTCAGCGCAGGCTGCGCTCCTATTTTTGAAGAGGACTCACTAAAAATGGCATACGAATTAGATTTGGCCGGCCGCGTGGCCTTGGTCACGGGTGCATCGGGCGGGCTGGGCGCGCAATTTGCCAAAACACTGGCCAAAGCGGGCGCATCGGTGGTGCTGGCCAGCCGCCGCACCGACAAACTGCGCGATTTGCGCATTGAGATTGAAGCAGAGGGCGGCAGCGCCCATGTGGTGCAGCTGGACGTGACCGACACGATGAGCATCAAAGCGGCTGTGGCGCATGCTGAAACCGAGGTGGGCAGCATCGACATTTTGATCAACAATTCTGGGGTGTCCACCACCCAGCGCTTGGTGGACATTGCCGAGGCTGACTACGATTTCATCTTCAACACCAACACCCGTGGCGCATTTTTCATGGCGCAAGAGGTGGGCAAGCGCATGCTGGCGCGCGCCAAGGGCGCAGCGCCGGGCAGCTTCACAGGCGGGCGCATCATCAACATTGCCTCGATGGCGGGGCTCAAAGTGCTGCCGCAAATTGGGGTGTATTGCATGAGCAAAGCGGCGGTGGTGCACATGACCAAATCCATGGCGGTGGAGTGGGGCAAATTTGGCATCAATGTGAATGCCATTTGCCCGGGCTATATCGACACCGAGATCAACCACCACCACTGGCACACCGAGCAGGGCCAAAAACTGGTGCAAATGCTGCCCAGAAAGCGCGTGGGCAAGCCCGCCGATTTGGATGCGCTTTTGGTGATGCTGTGCAGCGACGAGAGCCACTTCATCAATGGCGCGGTGATAGCAGCGGACGATGGGTTTGGCGCTTAAAACATGCTGACTGGGATTCTGGCGGGGCTGGCTGCTGGCGCGCTGTGGGGCACGGTGTTTGTAGCGCCGCGCATGGTGGAAGGCTTTTCTGCGGTGGATTTCACTGCGGGGCGCTTTGTGGCTTACGGCGCTTTATCGGTGCTGGTGATGCTCGTTTGGCGCAAATCGCTTTGGCCTACGCCGCGCCAAGCCTTGGACGCGCTGGGCATGAGTGTTTTGGGCTTTACGGGCTACTATTTGCTGCTGGCCAAAGGCATACAAGACGCGGGTACTGAAGTGCCCAGCTTGATCATTGGCACGATTCCGATTTGGATGATGCTCTTGGGTAAACCGGTGGGGCTGCGCTGGGCGGGGCTGTTTCCCGGCTTGGTGCTCACCGCCTTGGGGCTGGCATTGATGGTGGCGGCGGTATTGGGTATGCAGATTTTTGAGCCGCTGGGTCTCGGCACACAGGCTCAGAGCCCGCTAGCTCAGACCACGCTAGCTCAGGCCGCGCTAGCTCTGGGCTCTCCTGCACTCGCCACGCAGGGCATAGCGCCCCATACAGGGCGGCATTTCTGGCGCGGCGTGGCCTATGCCGTGCTGGCCATGTTGCTATGGACCGCCTTTGGCCTGCTGAATGCCGCGTGGCTCAAAAAAAACCCAGAAGTCAACGCGACCACTTGGGCCAATTGGTTGGGTGTGGCCACAGGTTTGGGGGCGCTGGTGATGTGGTTTTCACTCGGATTTACAGAAAAACCACATGATGTCAGCGTCAATTGGTCATTGTTTGCTATTTTATGTATAGCTACTGGCATAGGCTCAGCATGGGTAGCCACCATCCTGTGGAACATTGCCAGCCAGCGTCTGCCGCCTAGTTTGTGCGGCCAACTGATTGTGAGCGAGACGATTTTTGCCTTGGTGTATTCGTTTGCGTGGGACGGCGCATGGCCAAGCGGCGCACAGTAGCTGGCCTGCGTGCTGTTTGTGGGCGGCATTGTGCTGTCGATAAGGGCGCATCGTTGATAATTAAGCCCATGAAAATCATTATTCCTGACATTAAAAAACTCGTTTTTGAGATGACCATTCCCATCCGCTGGGGCGACATGGATGCCATGGGGCATTTGAACAATGGCACGTATTTTCGCTACCTGGAGACGGCGCGCATCGACTGGATGCACAAGATTGGCGCTGTGCCCGATCCGCTGGGCGAAGGCCCGGTGATTGTGAATGCGTTTTGCAATTTTTACCACGAGCTGGTGTACCCGGGCGATGTATTGGTGAAGATGTATGTGAGCGACCCGCAGCGCACCACGTTTGAAAGCTGGGCCACCATGGAGCGTGCCGACAAGCCTGGCGTGGTGTGCGCCGCAGGCGGGGCTACCACCATTTGGGTGAATTTTCCGCTGAAAAAAGCCGCGCCTATGCCAGACTGGATGCGCGCCATCGTCAGCTAGGCGCTGCGGTCGGGGATAATCAAGACTATGGACAGCGCCCCACTTTTTCACATTGCTTTTTACAAATTTGCCCACGTGGCCGACGTGCCTGCCGCCGCGCAGCGCCTGCGCGAGATTACCCAGGGCCTCGCGGGCAGCATTTTGATTGCCAGCGAGGGCATCAACGGCATGATGGCTGGCAGTGCCGAGCAAATGGATGGGTTTGAAGCTGCGCTGCAGACCGATGCGGGCTTTGGCGGAGCGGAAAACGGCATTTTTAAAGGCATCGTGTTCAAGCGCACGGCCTGCATCACCGTGCCCTTTAAGCGCATGAAAATCCACATGAAACGCGAAATTGTGCCACTGGGCGTAGAGGGCGTGGACGCTGCTGGCCGCATGGATGATATTGTGCGCAGCAATGTGGCCCCAGCCCAGTGGCGCGAGCTGATCAAACAGCCTGATGTGGTGCTGCTGGACAACCGCAACAGCTTTGAGTACAAGCTGGGCCAATTTGACGGCGCAGTGGATCCGGGTGTGGTGAATTTTAGGGATTTCCCAGAATACGTGAAAGCCCATGCCGCCCAGTGGAAGGCCGAGAATAAAAAAGTAGCCATGTATTGCACGGGCGGCATCCGCTGCGAAAAAAGCAGCGTGTGGATGCAAGACTTGGGGCTGGATGTGTACCAGCTGGAGGGCGGAATACTCAATTATTTCAAAGAAATGCCCGATGCAGCCCTTGACTGGAAGGGTGAGTGCTTCGTATTTGATAGCCGCGTGGCGCTGGACACGCATTTGCAAGAAACCCCCACCACGGTTGAGCAGGTGTACCAAGATGCGCCCGACGGCGTGTGGCGGCTTAACCGCGCCAAGCGACTTGATGGCGCTGAGTAAGCCCGCTGCTTTACTTGCCCGAGACGGCGTGGGGCCCAGCTGCGTGACTGTGCCAGCAGGTGCAGCTGCCACGGTACTCGATTTTTTGGTGCAGCGCTTTGCGCGGATTGACAGTGCCGTTTGGCTGGAGCGGCTTGCCGCAGGCGCGGTGCTTGATGGCGCGGGCAGGACGCTTGGCGCTGCCTGTGTTTGCCAACCGGGCGACAAAATATACTACTGGCGCAGCGTGGCCGCTGAGCCACGCGTGCCTTTTAACGAGTCCATTGTGTACGAGTCTGAGCACATCGTGGTGGCCGACAAACCGCATTTTTTACCCGTAACCCCCACGGGGCGCTATGTGCAAGAAACTCTGCTGGTGCGGCTAAAAAACCGATTAAAAATCAATGACTTAGCCCCCATGCACCGCATAGACCGTGACACCGCTGGGCTGGTGATGTTCAGCAAACAGCCCGCCACACGGGGCGCGTATGCGGCGCTGTTCAGAGAGCACAGAGCCCACAAGGTGTACGAAGCCATCGCGCCGTTTCGCGCCGATTTGGCGCTGCCGCTGGTGCACAAAAGCCGCATGGAGGATGCCGCGCATTTCATGCAAATGCGGGAAGTGCAGGGCGTGCCTAACAGCGAAACCCGTGTGTTCCTGATCGAGCAGCAGGGCAGCAGGGCGCGCTACCGCTTGGAACCCGTCACAGGCCGGCGCCACCAGCTGCGCCTGCACATGGCCGCTTTAGGCATGCCCATAGAGGGCGACCAGATGTACCCCACGCTCACGCCAGAATGCGCCCCCGAGGATTTGGACTACAGCCGCCCGCTCAAGCTGCTGGCCAAGGAGTTGGCGTGGATTGACCCTGTCACTGGGCAGCCTGTGCGGGTGCAGAGCGGTCTGGGCATTTCGTTTTGATGTTATATATTTTGTAGCATGCTATGACCATATGACGATGACATTGCCACTTTTTTCCCTAAATTCACCGATTTTCCGTTCGCCCTGAGCTTGTCGAAGGGTTCTTGCCCGGCTTGGTCACTATTGCGGCCAAGCGAGTGCTGTGCCAACGCGCAAACGGATCGCTGGCCCCTTCGGGGGAGCTTGTTTTTTTACGCAAATGGGGGGAATGTTCATAACTCGGGCTAAAGCCCTCAGACAGATGAACATTCTGGTCCCCCATTTGCGTAAAAAAACAAGCCCCGCGCCCTGATTGTTTGCGCATTGGCACAGCACTCACTTAGCCGCAGGACGAGGTGGTTGTAGGGAACGGTTGGAAAACTGCTCAGCCTCTGAGTAAACACCATGCTGGTGCGCTAC
>JAYTMT010000341.1:0-5612 GCA_043728315.1 Polaromonas sp.
TCAGAGTTGCCGGGCTTGAGGAACGGAAAAATGTGGGATCAGGCTGTTCATCTGTTTGAGGGCTTTGGCCCGAGTTATGAACAGACCCCACATTTTGAGTACCGCAAAGCTTCCCACGAAGCGGGCCGCTAACTCGGGCGCAGGCAGGTAGCGCGCTGGCGTGGGCGCACCGCTACAAAACCTATCTCCGCACCCTGAACCAAGCCGCATACATAGCTGGCAATGACAAGAGCGTGAGCACGGTGGCCACGATCAGGCCACCCATGATGGCGACTGCCATAGGCCCCCAAAAAACCGAGCGCGACAGCGGGATCATGGCCAGCACTGCCGCTGCGGCGGTGAGCACGATGGGGCGCAAGCGGCGCACGGCGGATTCCACAATGGCGTCCCACGCGGGCACGCCGCGCGCGCGGTCTTGCTCGATTTGGTCGATCAAGATTACCGAATTGCGCTGAATCATGCCCATGAGGGCGATCACGCCTAAGAGCGCCACAAATCCGAATGGACGACCCAAAAGCAATAAAGCCCCCGCCACCCCTGCAATACCCAAAGGCCCAGTCAGGAACACCAGCATGGCGCGGCTAAAGCTTTGCAGCTGGAGCATCAGAAGGGTGAAGGTGATGAACAGCATGATAGGCACGCCCGCCGCTATCGAGCCCTGCCCTTTGCTGCTTTCTTCCACCGCGCCAGCTACCTGAATGCTGTAGCCCACGGGCCACTTGGCCTCTAGGGCTTTGAGCGCGGGCAGCAGCTCGTTGGTTACCGTTGCGCCTTGCAGGCCTTCAGTGACATCGGCGTTGACAGTGATGGCGTAGTCGCGGTTTTCGCGCCACATCACGCCGGGCTCCCACTCAAACACGGGCTTGGCGATTTGGGCCAGCGGTATGCTGCGCCCCGTGGCCGTGGGCAAATAGGCGTTGCCAATCGAGGTGATGGCATCGCGCTCACTCAATGGCTGGCGCAGCACGATGTCAATCAATTTGTCGCCATCGCGAAACTGCCCCACGGTGCTGCCGCTCAAAATAGCGCGCGATGCCTGTGCAATGCTCTGGCTGGTCACGCCCAGTGCGCGTGCCTTGGCTTGGTCTACTTCTAGGCGCAGCACTTTGACCGATTCGTTCCAGTTGTCGTTCACGCCGCGCGTGTTGGGTGAAGTGCGCATGTGCGCCTTCACCTCATCGGCCAGCTTGCGCAGGGTGGCGGGCTCCGTGCCCACCACCCGAAACTGCACGGGGTATTGCACGGGCGGGCCATTGGGCAGCAGCTTGGCGCGGGCACGCACCTCGGGGAACTCAGCGGCCATGAGGGAGGGGAGCTTGAGGCGCAGCGCCTCGCGGGCGGCCAAGTCACGTGGCACCACGATCATTTGGCTGGCATTGCTTTGCGGGAAAATTTGGTCCATGGGCAAATAAAAGCGCGGCACGCCTGAGCCCACCCACGTGGTCACGCTGTCGATGCCCGGCTCGGTGAGCATGCGGGACTCCACGCGCTTAACCACCGCCTCATTGGCTGCAAAGCTCGTGCCCTCAGCAAACCACAAATCCACCAAAATCTCTGGCCGCGACGAATCAGGAAAGAACTGCTGCTGCACTTTGCCCATGCCGACAATGCCCAGCGCGAAGACCAAAACGGTGAGGCCAATAGTCGTCCAACGAAACTTGACACACCAGTTCACCATGCGGCGAAACACCACATAAAAAGCAGAATCAAAATGCTCCTCATGGGCTACATCAGCGCCATCGGCACTGCGCATGGCTTGGCCCTGCTTGTGCTTCAAAATCAGCACCCCTAAATACGGCACAAAATACACCGACACCACCCAGCTGATCAAGAGCGCAATCACTGTCACGGCAAAGATGGCAAAGGTGTACTCCCCCGTGAGTGATTTGGCGATGCCAATGGGCAAAAAGCCCACGGCTGTGATCAAGGTGCCCGTGAGCATAGGCATGGCGGTAAGCTCATAGGCGAAGGTGGCGGCGCGCACTTTGTCGTAACCCTCCTCCATTTTGCGCACCATCATTTCTACCGCAATGATGGCATCGTCCACCAACAGCCCCAGACCGATGATGAGCGAGCCCAGCGAGATTTTGTGTAGCCCAATGCCCCAATACCACATGGCCAAAAACGTAACCGCCAATACGAGGGGTATGGTGATGCCGACCACCAAGCCTGGGCGAATATCCACAAAATACCTGCGCCACAGCGGCACATGCTTGCCACGGCTGTGCAAACCCAGCGCCAAAAAGCTCACCGCCAGCACAATCACCACGGCCTCTATCAAGGTAGCCACAAACTCATTGACCGACTTGGCCACCGCCTTGGGCTGGTCTTGGATTTGCACCAGTTCTGCGCCCGCTGGGAGCTTATTCTCGATGGCATCGGTGGCCAGCTTGAGCGCTTTGCCTAGCGCAATGATGTCGCCGCCCTTGGCCATCGACACACCCAACGCAATGACTTCTTTGCCCTCCGAAGATTTGTCTCCTTTGGCTTTGCCGCCCACGTTTTCAGCATAGCGCACTTTCACGTTGGCCGGATCCACATAGCCACGGTATACATTGCCAATATCACCCAAGCGCAGCTGCGCGCCACTCGCCCCGCGAATGGGCATGGCCTTGAGCTGCTCCACCGTGTCAAACTGGCCGCCCACGCGCACTTGCAGCACGTCAAGGGGCGTGTTCACCACACCGCTCGATTCAACGGCGTTTTGCGCATTGAGCTGGGCCAACACGGCGTTAAAGTCGATGCCCAGCTGGGACACGCGCTTTTGCGACAGCTCCACATAGAGCTTTTCGTCTTGCGCACCAAAAATTTCCACCTTAGACACGTCTTTCACCCGCAGCAGCTGCTGGCGCACGTCGTCGGCAAAACGCTTGGATTCGGCGTAGCTGAAACCATCGGTGCGCAGGGCGTAAATCACGCCGTACACATCGCCAAATTCGTCGTTAAAAAACGGCCCAATCACACCCGGCGGCAGCGTGCTGCGGATGTCGCCCACTTTTTTGCGCACGTTGTACCAAATTTGCGGCACGTCTTTGGGATTGCCCGAATCCTTGACCTGCATGATAGTGAGCGCCTCGCCAGGCTTGGCATAGCTGCGAATTTTGTCAGCCAGCGGCACTTCTTGCAGGGTTTTCTCCATTTTGTCGAGCACCTGCTCGCTGATTTGCTGGGCCGTGGCACCGGGCCAAAAGGTGCGAATGGCCATGACGCGAAAGGTAAAGGGCGGGTCTTCGTCCTGCCCCAATTGGAAATACGCGGCGCAACCGAGCAGCATCAGCACCACCATCAGGTAGCGGGTGAGCGCGGGGTGGTCAATGGCCCATTTCGAGAGGTTGAATGCGGCAGAGGGTTCGCCAGCGCTGGGGGTGGTTGGCTGCGTAGTTTGCGTAGATTGGGTCATGGCGGGCTCACTTGGCGGCGGCTGCGCTGGTGGCCGCTGCGCCCGAAACTGCGGCAGCGGCGGCGGGTACGCCCGTAGGATTCGCTATTTTTTCAGTAGCACTATATGACCTTTTGGCGGTGACATTAGCCAAATTTTCTTTAAAAATAGTGACTTTCTGGTTAGGCGAGAGCACATGCACACCTGCGGTCACCACCAGATCGCCATTTTTGATACCAGAGGCAATCACGGCCTCGTTGCCGTCAGCTGTGGCCACGGTAATCACGGTTTGCTTAACCGTCATGCTGGCTTTGTCAAGCAGCCAAACGGTGGTAGCGCCGCCTTCTTGGCGCAGGGCGCTGGTGGGCAGCTTGATGGCCGCTGCGCCAGCGAACTCACTTGTGGGGTACACATACACCGTGCTGCCCAGCGCCATCACTGCGCTTGACTTGTCCAGCGCCACTTTCACGGGGAAGGTGCGGGTTACAGGGTCGGCCACAGCGGCAATCTCGCGCACGCGGCCGCTGGTGTCGCCGCCTTGGGCCCACAGCTTGATGCCCACGCTTTGGCCCATTTTCAGACCACTTATTTTGTCCTCAGGCACGCTGAACACCACGTCGCGCACGCCGTCCACCGCCACGCGCACCACAGGCGTGCCCGCTGCCACCACCTGCCCCGCCTCGGCCTCCACGGCCACCACCACGCCCGCCGCATCGGCCAGCAAATTGGTGTAATTGGCTTGGTTGCCCTGCGCGGCCAGCTGCGCCTGCGCCTGCTCTAGCTGGGCTTGGGCCGCTTTGAGCGTAGCCTCGCGCCGCTCCAGCTCTGCACCACTGATGAAGTTTTGGTCTTTCAGCACCGCAAAGCGCTTGAAATCCGCCGCCGCCAAATCACGATTGGTAGCGGCTGCCGCCACCTGCGCGCGCGCAGCATCAGCGGCCAGCTTGTAGTCTTGCGGGTCAATTTGCGCCAGCAGTTGCCCCGCCTTCACCCTTTGCCCCACCTCCGCCTGCCGCTTGGTGATTTTGCCCGCCACCCGAAACCCCAACCGCGACTCCACCCGCGAGCGCACCTCGCCCGAATACTCATGCTGCAGGGCAATGCCTGACTCCCCCACAGTCAGCACCCGCACCGCCCGAATCGCCTCCGGCGGTGGCGCGGGCTTAGAGCAAGCGGCCAGCACGGCTACTGTAGCGATTGGAATTACTACATATTTAATAGCGTACTTTGACCATATGACGCTGACATTGGATGTATTTTTCATATATTACTGCTTTGTGGGCATGGTTGGAGCGCCGGTTGCGCAGACTTGCTTGGGTTGGTTGAATATATTACTGACTGACTGGTTAGTAATCTATTCTAAGCTGGTTTGTTTGTCAAGAGGTATGCGCGGGGGTTTACTTGACCCGTGTGGCAAGTACATTTCAATGCCGCAACTGGTGGGGATGGTCGGTTGCAGTTAAGTCTGCTTCTGAGCGCATCACGCAGATGTTCTTTTAGTTCGGCGAGTGGGTTGGCGCTACATATGAGGTTTGGAATACCGATTAAGTGTCATGTGCAAGCCATCGCTGCTCGCGTACCCATCCTCCATCGCCTATTGACTGGGGTGGCCTAGCCTAGGTCATTCACTGCGGTTGGCGTGGCTCGATCAATTGAGCAATACAGGCAAGTTTCAATCCACACATTTCCATTAATGGGCGCGCCAGTGGTGCGCAGGGCGCTAAGGGTTTGTTTCAATCCACGCTCGACATAGCTAGCGGGCGAACCAACGACACCATCAGGCGCGTAATCATCAAGATGCGTTTCAATCCACGCCCGCCATCGCTGGCGGGCGAACCCGCGACGGCTTAACGTCTGCCCGCCTACACGCATCACGTTTCAATCCACGCCCGCCATCGCTGGCGGGCGAACCCCGCAAAGAGTCCCCGATACAGCAGCCTGACTCGGTTTCAATCCACGCCCGCCATCGCTGGCGGGCGAACCGTCGTCTCCGACTCGCGTATGGCTGAGCCATGAAGTTTCAATCCACGCCCGCCATCGCTGGCGGGCGAACCCTCAGGCCGCGCGCGGTGACCGAAGTCGTGACGGTTGTTTCAATCCACGCCCGCCATCGCTGGCGGGCGAACCGCTTGCTAAGTCTATCGTAGACCAAGCTACTGGTGTTTCAATCCACGCCCGCCATCGCTGGCGGGCGAACCCGCAGAAGCTGGATTATTGATGCGCGATAAAGACG
>JAYTMT010000342.1:0-3866 GCA_043728315.1 Polaromonas sp.
TAGTGCGCTACTATTTATATAGTAAGAAACAAACTAAGTGTGACGTGCCTCGGGTATTAAAACCTCAAAGCGAGCATAGCCCGAGCAGCGTTTTGGCTATCCCGACCGACCGATTTCGGTGTACCCACCGCATGAGGGCGCGTCGGGATAGCCAAAACGCTGCTCGGGCGCGCAAATCAGTAGCTACAGAGGTTTAAGGCGAAGAGTATTGGGGCTCACAAAACTACCGAGGCCCGACAGTAAACTCAGCGCGCCAAAGCCGCCGGATGCGCCTGCCCAGGCACGTCATCCATATAGCCCTTGCCGTCTTTCACGCCCTTTTTACCCATCACCTGCCATGCAGTGCGCTGGTTAATCAGCCGTGCCAAGAACTCCAGCTCTTCATCGCTGTGGTTGATCGCGCCAGCTGGCGTGAGGAAGCGGCCGTTTTTGGGCGCTACTTCCGCCCAAAAAGCTTGGTGGTAGCTCGCTTGGCTGCGGGCTGTGTCGGGCCCGGCCACCGCACCCACGTCTACCGTGCCGTAGCAGTTGCAAAAATAGCTGCGGTTTGCCTGCGCAGCCATGATTTCGGTGTACACACCTGTGCCGCGAATGCCTGCGGTGATGGTGGGGGTAACGATGCTGCGGCTGCCACCTTTGCCCCACACACTGGCCACTGCACCGGTGAACATACGCAGCACACTTACCGCGTTGAGCGATGCGCCGCGCTCAGCGACCACGCGGGAGTTTTGCCGCACTTGGAACGACGCGTTGCCAATCACAAAAATCAAATTCGAGCCCGGTCCGGTGCTCACTTCATCGCCCGTTTGGATGCTTTGCGCGGGCAGCAAGCGGCGGCCGTTTATCAGTGCGTCGCCCACCAGCTCTACGATGTTGCTGCGCTGCTGGGCGTGCGCGGCCTCAAAGCCGCCCATGGCGGTAAAAGCGGCCGCAGCGCTCAAAAAGCTGCGGCGTTGAAACCACAGCACTTCGTCTTCGGTGCGGCCTTGCAGGGTGTGTTGCGTCATAGGTTTCTCCGTTAAACAGGGGGCGTATCAGGCGCTTTGCTGTTGACTGATGCTTGGGCAAAGCTGTCTACATAGGTGAAATATATCGAGGTGAAAAACATCGATGCCATCAAAAGGGCAAAAGGCAGCATCAGCACCGCAGCGAAGCCAGGCGATACCAGCGCAGCAATGGTGGTGACAATTACGCCGCCAAAAGCAAACACCGCCAGCCAGCCAAGGCCGTACACCAAGTATGCCCCCATGCTGCGAAACACCGCCACGGCGCTGAAAAACAGCGCTTTCACGGGCGGCACATCGTGCCAAAACACCAAGGCTGGTGCGTGCCAAAACAGCATGGACAGCACGGAATAAAAAGCCAAAAACACCCAAGTGGCCGACTGGAAGCCGCCCGATTCCAGCATTTCTTTGTCAAGCTTGCCGCCTACCAAATACAGTTTGGCCAGCTGCCCGCCGTCTACCGCCGTGGTGATGCCCATCAATAGCAAAAACCCCACCGCATAAATAGCGCCCAAAATCAGCATGTTGCGGCTTTTGAGCTTGCCCGAGCGAAAGGCCGTGGCCAGCACCGTGGGCATAGGGAATTTGCCGTCCGCAGCCAGTTGGGTGGCGGCTATCAAGCCCAGTGTGGCCGCTGGCAAAAGTGCCAGCGCCAGCGCGCTGCCAATCAATGGCAGCACGGTAAGCACCGAGGCCATGGCCATGAATATAAAAAACAAGCCAGACAAAGCCAGCGGTTGCTTAAAAAATACGCGAATGCCCATCTTGACCCAAGTGATGCCTTGTTTTGGTTTAACGATATTCAATTGCATGAGTGAAAGCTCTGAGTGAGATAGTACGTAATTGGTTCGCGCTTTGGACGTCTGCGTCCCCACAATTGGGGGCAAAGTCTGAGCATAGCGGACAAATCTGTGATTTTGTGTGCGTTTATGGCGATTGGTAGGGGCTTTGCCGCTGCCGTGTGCGCGGGCTAAAGCGCCAGCGCCGGGCTGCTAAAAGCTGCGCGCTGGCGCAAAATACGCTCAAAATGCGCTGGGTCGTGCGCTTGGAGTAGGGCGGCCTCACGCGGCAGGTGGTAATCCCACAACCGTGAAATCCAAAAGCGCAGAGCACCCGCGCGCAGCATGGCTGGCAGCAGGGCGCGTTCTGCTGCTTGCAGGGGGCGCACCGACTGGTAGCCCTGCACGAATGCGGCTGCGCGCACTGCATCTTGCGCGCCCGTGGCCAAATCCACACACCAGTCGTTGAGGCAGACCGCAATATCAAACACCCAAGCGTCGTTGCCCGCAAAATAAAAGTCAAAAAACCCAGTGAGCGCCTGCCCTTCAAACATCACGTTGTCACGGAACAAATCGGCATGAATGGGCCCACGCGGCAGGGCGGCATAAGCACTGCCAGCGGCTATGTGCTGCTGGTAGGCCAGCTCGCTGCTAAGCAGGGCTGCCTGTGTGGCATCTAAATACGGCAGCACCACGGGCACAGTTTCGCTCCACCAAGGCAGGGCGCGCAAATTAGGCTGCTGGCGGCCGTAGCCCGCGCCCACCGCGTGCATGCGCGCCAGCATAGCGCCCACGGCGGCGCAGTGCAGCGCGTTTGGTGCAAGCGCGCTGCTGCCCAACAGCTTGTTCACCACACAGGCTGGTTTGCCCAGCACCGTGTGCAAAATCTGGCCCTGCGCATCGGGGGCGGGCTTGGGCACAGGCACGCCGCCTTGGACCAAGTGGTCCATCAAATGCAGGTAGTAGGGCAGCTGCGCATGCGTGAGCCGCTCAAACAGCGTGAGCACATAGTCGCCACGCTCGGAGCTGGCGAAATAATTGGTGTTTTCTATGCCGCCTGAGCAGGCCTTGAGGCTGCTAAGCGTGCCCAAATCTAAGCGGGTGAACAGCGCTTGCGCTTCTTGCAGGGAGACTTCGGTGTAAACGGCCACGGTGATAGTAGGAGTGGGGTGTGTAAATACTATAAATTAAATAGCATACTATGACCATATGACGCTGACATTGGGCAAATTTTCTGTAAATAAGGAGTTTTTGCGAGGTTTGGCAGCGCCAATTGGCGGGAATGGGGCATTGTACGGGGCTGGGTAGGGGTGGTGCAGGGAAGGTGTGGGGTATTAAAAATGCCGTTTTTTTGAAAGAACCAGATTTGTCGTGCGACTATCAGGCATCCATTAAAGCTTAGCAAACCAGCCATGCAACATCAACTAGCGCCAGCAACAACCGCCCCAAGCCCCCGCATCGCCCGCCGTAGCTTGGTATTGGCCAGCGCTGCCTCGGTGGCGCTGCCTTTTGGAATCGTTGGCGCGCAAACGCCAAGTGCTCCGCTGGTTGCTCCGCCTATTGCCAGCGCTTTTGATGGTATCCATTACCTGCGCGGCTTGGTTCGCGTCAATGGCGAACGCATTACCAGTGAAAAAGCGCTTATTCGCCCGGGCGACAGCCTAACGACCGGCTCTGACGGCCAAATTTGGCTGGCTATTGGCGCAGACGCCATCTTTTTGCGCCAGCGCACCGAGTTGGTCATTCAGCCCAGCGCGGCGCGCAGCAGCGTGATTGGTGCACTGCGCTTGGTCACGGGCGCGGTGGGCGCGGTGTTTGGCAAACGCAGCACAGAGCAGGTGCGCATCCTCACGGCCACCGCCACCATTGGCATTCGCGGCACGGGCACCTATATGGAAACGCGTGGCGAAGGCCTGTATTTTTGCACCTGCCACGGCCAAGTGGAGCTCACCAGCGTGCGCACAGGCGCGTCAGCCATAGTGGCCGCCACCCAGCACGCGCCCCGCCTGTGCCCCAACGAGCCAGTCGATGGCCAATGGATCATGGATGCGCCTTTTGAAACGCATACCGATGACGAGATGGA
>JAYTMT010000343.1:0-9918 GCA_043728315.1 Polaromonas sp.
CAAATACTCAGCCAAATAGTCATACACCGCGCGAATTCTTTGGTTGCTGCGCACCTCGCGGTGCACGGCCAGCCACATGGGCAGGGGCGGCACTTTGAGAGCGGGCACGAGCTTGACCATATCTGGCTCAGATCGCCCCAAATAATCGGCCACAAAACCAATGCCCAGCCCCGCGCGCGCCGCTTGCCACTGCACCACCAAGTCATCGGTGCACAGGCTAAAAATATCTTTGGTCACCTCTGGCGCATACATTTGTATGCCCTTCAAAATCGCCTCGTCGGTATCGCCGCCAATCAAATCATGGCGCAACAAATCGAACAACTCTTTGGGGTGGCCGCTGCGGCTCAAGTAGCTTTGGTGGGCCCATGCGCCTACGCTGACATGGCCGATTTTTTTAGCCACCACACTGCCTTGCTCAGGGCGCAGCATGCGCACTGCAATATCTGCCTCGCGCAGCAGCAGGTTGCTCACAGCATTGCTCGATACCAATTCCACACGAATATCGGGCAGGCTTTTGCGCATCTGGACCAATACGGGTGGCAGCAAATAGGTGGCAACAGGGGTGCTGGCTGTGATGCGCACACTGCCTACCTTGCTGGAGTCTACGCCCGAGAGCGTGCGCGCCAAGCTGGCCGCGCCTGCCTGCATGGTGCGCGCAGACTCCAGCAGCGAGCGCGCCACCGCCGTGGGCAGCAGCCCCTTGCCCGTGCGCTCAAACAGCGCTGCGCCCAGCTGCGCCTCCAGATCGGCCATGTGCCGCCCCACGGTGGGCTGGCTCAGCCCCAATTGCCGCCCGGCACCTTGCAAACTGCCCTGCTCCATGACGGCTAAAAACGAGGCGATTAAATCCCAATTGAAAGTGTGCTGCATGCTGGTGGGCTAGATAGGATGGCGCTTATTAAATGCATTAGTGCATACATCATATGCGCTTTTAGGCAATTGTGCATAAGGCTTTATTTTTGCACAATCACGCCATCACCACGTCATCGCCATTTTTTAAAAGGATTTTTATGCTGAACCAAACAGTACTCATTGTGGGTGCGCGTGGCCGATTTGGCCTGTGCGTGGCGCGGGCTTTTGCGCAGGCAGGATGGCAAGTACTGGCGCAAGCGCGGGGCGCGGCGGGACCCGCCATAGAGGGTGTGCGCTGGCTGCACACCGACATTAGCGACACAGCAGCCCTGGCCCAGCAGGCGGGCGAGGCTAGCGTACTGGTGCATGCCATCAACCCCGGCTACAAGGTGGCCACCTGGGAGCGCGAGGCCTTGGCCAATCTGCGCAGCAGCATGGCGCTGGCCACGCGCCTGCAAGCCACGCTGATGTTTCCGGGCAATGTGTATGCCTTTGGCGAGGGCATGCCCGCCGTGCTGACTGAGGACACGCCCACCCAGCCCAGCAATGCGTTTGCCCGCATCCGCGCAGACATGGAGCGCGAGCTGGCGCAAGCCGCGCAGATGACTACAGCGGACGCCACAGCGCTGGGCGATTCAACGCCCGCCCTGCGCAGCATCGTTATCCGCGCGGGCAGCTTTTTTGGCAGCGGCACAGGCTCGTGGTTTGACTTGGCCATGGTCCGAGACATCCGCAAGGGGGTATTTTGCTTTCCTGGCCCTATGGAGGTGGCGACGCCTTGGGCGTATTTGCCCGACTTGGCGCAAAGCTTTGTGCAAGTGGCACAGCGCGCCCAGCAACTGCCAGCGCATGCGGTGTTTCACTTTGCAGGGCACACGCTGTGCGGCCACGACTGGGTGCGCGCCGTGCAACAAGCCGTGGTGGCCAAAGGCTGGTTAGCCCAAGGCAAAGCACTGCGCGTGACCAGCATGCCATGGTGCGTGATGCGCGCGCTGGCATGGGCCGTGCCCACATGGCGCGCCGTGCTCAGCCAGCGCTACCTGTGGCTTAGGCCGCATCGGCTTGACAACAGCAAACTTTGCGGCCTGATTGGCCAAGAACCCCACACCAATTTAGGCCAAGCACTGGCCGCCACTTTAGGAGCATAAATATGGACCCCAGCAAAAATTTCGGGGCGAATTTCAACATGAATAAACGCCAATTTATACGGCTAATGGGCGGCGGCGTGGTGTTTTCTGCGCTGGGCACGCAAATGGCGGGCTGCATGCCCACGACGGCTTTCCCCGCGCAGGCAGTAGAGGCGTGGAGCAGCGCCGACGCGCAGACCGACCCGCGCCGCCGCGCCGTGGCCTACGCCATTACTGCACCCAATCCGCACAACCGCCAGCCGTGGATGGTGGATTTGCGCGAGACCAATGCCATCACGTTGTACCACGACGTGACCCGCATGCTGCCCGAGACTGATCCTTTTGGCAGGCAGATTTTGATAGGCCATGGCTGCTTCATTGAAATCTTGTGCATAGCACTGGCCC
This sequence comes from Polaromonas sp., assembly GCA_043728315.1. GTDB lineage: Bacteria > Pseudomonadota > Gammaproteobacteria > Burkholderiales > Burkholderiaceae_C > JAAFIP01. Next base: position 2,385 of record JAYTMT010000343.1, read on the forward strand.
AGCAGGGCTTGGCCGCCGACGTGACCCTATGGCCGCAAGGCCAATACCCCGCGCAAATCAAAGACTGGGACCGCCGCCCAATCGCCCATATTGCATTGAAAACTGGTGCACAGCCGGACTCCTTGTTTGCACACATACTCAAGCGGCACACCCCAAAAACTATTTTTGACACCACGCGCCCTGTGGCCGACAGCCTGCTGCAAAGCCTGCTAAAAACCACAGCTAGCAGCGGTAATGCAGGAATAAGTGCAGGAGGCATCACTATAGGAGGTACTTTGGCCGCCGACAAAGTGAGCGCACTGCGCGGTCTGTGCATGCAAGCGGCGGTTGTGGAGCTGTCTACCGAGCGCACCATGATGGAGAGCATGCGGCTGATGCGGGTGGGGCCTGGCGAAATATTGCAGCACCGCGACGGTATTTCGCTGAATAAACCCATCATACGTGCGCTAGAAGCCGTGGGACAGTTTGACCGCAGCAAAGCGCCAGCACCCGGCTCTGCCGCTTTTAAAGGCTCAATCGATTTGTACGCAGACTACACCAAGACCGCCATGGGCTTTGTATGGGTTGCAGCGGGGAACCAGCGCGATGCGCAAATTCAAGCGGGCAGGCAGTATGTGCGCCTGCAATTGGCCGCCACCGCCCAAGGCTTGGGGCTACACCCCATGAGCCAGTCATTGCAAGAGTTCCCAGAAATGCGCAAGCACTACGAGGCTGTGCACCAGCTGTGCTTAGGCAAAGCAGCGCCTGCGGGCCCACAAGACACCACGCTACACATGCTATGCCGTATTGGCTACACCGCTGAACCCACCCCGCCTTCACCGCGCAGGGCTTTGGCGCAGTTTTTTGTAGTTTGAACAGTTTTTCAAGAAAAATACTGTCAATGTCACCGTCATATGGTCATAGTGCGCTATTGAATTATCAGTGCTTTTCCTATAACGTCCGAACGAGCCAAAGGGGTTGCCGCACTCCCTCATGCGGGAATAGCCTTGCATCGGTCCTGCGGCAAACCCTTTGGCCCGCTCGGACTTGTAGTTTTCTGGAGGACGGAGCCCCGATACCGGATACCGAATACAAAAACCCGTTCGGCCTGAGCTTGTCGAAGGCTTCATACGAAATATAGCGCAATTAAAAACTACAAAAAACGCAGCAAACTATGACCATATGACGCTGACATTGCCAATATTTTTCCTGAAAACTCAAATTTAAACGCATGGCTGAAGTACCATCATAATACCCTTCTCGACTACCAACAAATGAACCCGTATACTCCGCCACCCTCGCCCGGCGACTTTACAAGCTCAACCAAACCCGCAAAAGCCACCGCCTCAGATGCGCCAAGTTTTTTTGCAGATCGCGCAAAAAAGGGCGACACGGCGAGGTTGGATGCCTTGCTGGCGCGCGTGCCCAAAGCTGCGCCGTTGACGGGAGACGTGCTTTATTCCAAGGCAGACATTGAGCGGCTAGTCGAACTCAAAGGCACCAGCGTGAACCAGTTTGTGACCATGGCAGCAGCAGAAAAATTGGCCGCGCCCGATACACAAGACTACTTTCGCGCCCGAGTGGCACGCGCAGACTTAGCAGAGTTCGACCGCATCATGTCCAGAGCAGGCGGCGAGCCGTCCCGCGAGGGTGATGAACGCGTGCCGACCTAGCTTAGGCGGATAGCACCTGGTGAATGTTTCATCTGTCGCTCAAGGCTGGCAAGACGGTTTAAAAAGAACCATTTACAGAAAATACTGTCAATATCAGCGTGATATGGTCATTATTTGCTGCATTATTATGAGCAAAGGATAGTTTCATTTTTTAACGCAAGACCTGAACCTTTGGTTTTGGGCTTTCCGCGAATAGTGAAGTATTGCCAGAAGACCTAGCAGTGAAGCGCATGCGAAAGGCCAAGAAATGTAGCTGTTGTTATATGAACCTACTAAAGAACACGTTCCAGCGTAACCAGCGGCGATACCCAACGCGCCGCAAAATTTGGCCAACTTGGAATCCTCAAGCTCTTGACTACCATTTGGACTCTTAAGTACAACTCCAGCTGCCAATACAAGCAATGGCAATGAAAACGAGCACAATCCAACTGTCCATAAATGCCAAGAATTTAGTGATGCCAAATCTCGCTGGCTTATTGTTAGTAGCATTCCGAATGATGAAGCTAAAAACATTAGAACGACGTGCTTGTTCAGGTATGACATCGGAAATTCTCTTTTAATTTAAGTAAATTTTACGCATGCAAATGCTATACAAAATCATACTACAGACTGATTCCAGTGTTTCGCGATGCCAATGATCACTTTTGCAATTGGAAATAGTTGAAAAAAATTCACTATAAAAAATAAAGCGCGCTATGACCATATGACGGTGACATCGCCATTGTTTTCTATAAAAATGCAAATCTAAACACTCAAACTCTACCCAAACCACCACCTAGCCCGCAACCGCCTCAGTGCGCTGCCTGCTTGGCATCCATGGGGACGGGCTCGAAGCACGGAGCTTTTTGGGATTAGAGTGTTCATCTGTTTGAGCCCGCAGGGCGAGATATGAAAACTCCCCAAAAAGCGAGTACTGGAGATGCTTCCCGCGAAGCGGGCCGGCACTCTGGGCGCGAGCGGGCGGCACGCTGGGGCGGTTGCGGGCGGCTACGTGATACGAACTTTGTGTGAACCCTTCGACATGCTCAGGGCGAACGGGGAATTACAAACGCTAGTCAATCGGATGTGGCTCAGTCTTTTTGCAGCGCCTGCACCCGCGCCAAAACTCCCGCCAGCGCATGGGCAAGCGTGGCTTGGCGCACTGCCGCTCGGTCGCCTGTGAACAGCATCTGTTCGCTGCATAAATAGCCCGACACCGAGTAGCCGAACCAGACTGTGCCCACGGGCTTGGCGGCGCTGCCGCCTGTGGGGCCGGCCACGCCTGTGACGGCCACGCTGACCTGCGCTTTGGAGTGGCGCACTGCGCCAAAAGCCATGGCGCGGGCTACCAGCTCGCTGACTGCGCCGTGCTCGGCGATTAGCGCGGCGTCTACGCCCAGCAGCTCGGTTTTGGCATCGTTGGAGTAGCTCACAAAGCCGCGCTCAAACCATGCGGATGAGCCTGCCAAATCGGTGCAGGCGGCGCTGACCATGCCGCCTGTGCAGCTCTCTGCCGTGGCCAGCATGAGGCTGCGCGCTTGTAGCTGCTGAGCCAGTTGGGCTACCAAGATTGTGCTGTGCTCTGTAGGGGTGGGCATGGGGGGATTCTCAGGAAATTGCTGTGGGTGGTGCTTGGAATTGTATTTTAGAGAGTGATATGCGCGTAACTTGATGGGGGCGTGCTTTCTCCGGTTGCTTTCTAGGGTTGTAGTCTCCGGTTGGGCGAAGTCCCGAGGTCAGAGCCAAATTTCGTTTGAGTGAAAGCGCTCCGCAGAGATTACTTTTCTGAATTTGGATCTGACCCCGTTACTTCTTGACCCGGTTACTTCTTGGATCTGAGCCCATTACTTCTTTGACCCGTTACTTCTTTCGAGGCGCTATCGGTCGCGCGCCAGCCAATCTGTGGCGGAGAGCGTTGTGGGCGGGATGGACAAATTGCAGTTCAATCCGCGCGGAACTAAAAGCAGCCAACTACTGACGCTTTCGCGTGACCTTGAACTGCAATTTTTCCAGCACGCTCACAAGGCTAGGCCGCAGCCAGCCAAGCATGAGCGAAACCTCTCGCGCACTTAAATCGCCAGCGGATCCACATCCATCGCCCAGCGTATCAGGCCTTTGACTTTAGAGGCACGCAGCACCACCTGCCACTGCGACAAAAAGCTTTGCAGCGCGGCGCGCGATTGCGACTCGACCAGCATTTGGGCACGCTCCACGTCGGCCACGCGCTGCACGCTCATGGGCACACTGGGGTACAAAGTGATGTGCGAATAGGCCGGTATGGCAAGCGCTGCTTCACTTACCTGCTGCAAAAATGATTGCGCCACCTCTTGCGTGCGTGCCTCGGCGCGAATCAGCGCTTGGAAGCTAAAGGGCGGCAGCCCCGCCTGCTCGCGCTCGGCCAGTTGCTGGGCAGCAAAGCCGGGGTAGTCGTGCTTTTGCAGGGCTTTGAACAGGCTGTGCTCGGGGTAATAGGTTTGGATCCACATTTGCGCGCCTTGCATGGCGGCATCGCGCCCGGCGCGGCCAGCCGCTTGCATCAGCAGGCTAAACAAGCGCTCGGGCGCTCGGAAATCTTGGCTAAACAGCGCCGCATCAGGGTTGACCGCAGCCACCAGCGTGATGCGCCGAAAATCGTGGCCTTTGGCCACCATTTGCGTGCCGACCAAAATGTCGACACTGCCGCTGTGCATGTGCGCCAGCTGCTCCTCGAGCGCGCCTTTGAGCCGCGTGGTGTCTGCATCCATACGGGCAATCACTAATGGGCTGCCATCGGGCCGCAGCACACCAGACAGGGCCAGTGTGAGCTGCTCTTCAAGCTTTTCGGTGCCGCGGCCTACGGGGGCGATGTCGATGTTGCCGCACTCGGGGCAGGCGCGGGGCACTTTTTCGGTCAGGCCGCAGTGGTGGCAGCGCAGGCTGCGGTCAATTTTATGGAACACGCGGTAAGCGCTGCAATGGGGGCACTCGCTCTTCCAGCCGCAGGCGTCACAGGCCAGCACGGGGGAATAGCCACGGCGATTGAGAAACACCAAACATTGCTCGCCGCGCGCTACGCGCTGGCCAATGGCTTCCAAAAGCGCAGGAGCAAACAGGGTTTTGGGCGGCTGCAAGCGCATATCGACCAATTTCACCTGCGCCAGCGCGCCGCCGCCCACGCGCAGGGGCATGCCCAAGCGGGTGTAGCGGCCTTTTTCGCAAGCCTGCCAGCTCTCTAGCGAGGGCGTGGCCGAGCCGAGCATCACTTGGCAGGGCTGGCCCGCGTCGGTGTGCAGCTTGGCGCGGTAAACGGCCAAGTCGCGGGCCGAATGCCTTGCGCCATCTTGGGCTTTGTAGCTGGGGTCGTGCTCTTCGTCGACAATGATCAGGCGCAGATGCGGGATGCTGGCCAGCACGGTCATGCGCGTGCCTAAAATGATGCGGGCACCGCCAGCGCTTTGAAACGCGCCCTCAACAGGCGTGTCTGCTACAGCGTCTGCTACCCCGCCCGATACCACGCCAATATGCGCAGCCAACCACGACTGCAGGCGCTGCGCGGGCGTCATGCTGCTGTGCATAGACACTACGCTGGCCGCGCCAAAGCGCTCGCTAAAGCGCGCCTCCAGCTGGGGAGTGAGGTTGATCTCGGGCACCATCACCAGCACCTGGGCCAGGGGGTCTGATTCGAGCAAGCTTTGCGCAGCGTGCAAATACACCTCGGTTTTGCCGCTGCCGGTGGCGCCAAACAGTAGCGTAGGCCGCTTATTTTCAGAAAATTTGGCCAATGTCAGCGTCTGTTGGTCATTTAGCGCTACGTTTTTAGTAGTATCAACCACTACACTGTGCGCCGCAGCCTTGGCGCGCTTTTTCAGGCGCTTGGCCATTTGCTCCATGTTCAAGTCACGCAGCTGGGGCGGCAGGGCGGCCAGCGCCACCTCGCCCACGCTGCGCTGGTAGTAGCGCGCCGCAAAATCCACCAAGCGCCGCCACGCGGCATCCAGCGGGGCAATCGCATCAAAATGTGATGAAATTGTTTTAATTTGTTCCAAAGCCAGCTCTGCTGGAGGGGCATCCAGCTGCGCCCACACAATGCCCAGCAGCTCCCTGCTGCCCAAAGGCACACGCACCAGTGCACCCGGCGTGAGTGGTAGCTCACTTCGGTAGGCCAACGCATCCTGCAAAACACCGTGTGCAGGCATGGCTACAACGACGGACAGCCAATAGCTCACAGTAGGCGCATTTTCTCTAAACTGCCTTCACACAATGGTCTAAGTGCTTGATTTGTCATAGGAATGTCATGAGTCAAAAAATTCTGTGGATAACTTTGTGGATATGTAGTCTGCACCGCTGAAAAAGCCACGTAAATCCTAGCGATTTCTAGATTGCTTAAAAATTAAGCAGGTTTAAAGCTTCAATGAAATCAAGCACTTAGGCCGCTACACCATGCATAGCGCGGCACAACTGCTGAAAATCACACTTTGGCTCCCGCTGTCGTTTTTTTGTGCATAACAGCCCCTTTGTGCTTACAAAATTATGGTAGGCAAAGTCAAATCTGCCGCATTTGGCGTGATATTTGGTGCACCGCGTTGACCAAAACGGCTACGCTTTCGGGCGGCGTGAATTGACTGATGCCGTGCCCTAAATTAAAAATATGAGCAGGGGCAAGCCCAGTTGTCGTGCCTTGCGCGCCATTGCCCACTATGGCAGGAGGGCCAAAGCTGTGCAGTACCTTGGCCACTTCGGCCTCAATGGCGGCGGGTGGGGCAAATAAAACGTTAGGGTCGATGTTGCCTTGCAGGGTATGGCTGTCACCCAAAAGTGTACGTGCCTTGGCAAGGTTCACTGTCCAGTCTAGACCTATCACATCGCAGTCCAGTGATTTCATCTCGTCAAGCCACAAACCGCCACCCTTGGTGAAGACGATGCGCGGCACGTAGTGGCCATCAGAATCGGTGCGCTTGAGCTGGGCCAGCACGCGCTTGGTGTAGGCCAAGCTGAATGCTTGAAAAGCGCCGTCGGCCAGCACGCCACCCCAGCTGTCAAACACCATCACGGCCTGCGCGCCCGCGTCAATTTGCGCGTTGAGGTATTGCGCCACCGAGTCGGCATTGATGGCCAGCATGCGGTGCATCAGGTCGGGGCGGGCGTACATGAAGGTTTTGACGTGGCGGTAGTCGTCACTGCCCTTGCCCTCGACCATGTAGCAGGCGAGAGTCCAAGGGCTGCCCGAGAAGCCGATTAAGGGCACACGGCCTTTGCCGTTAACCGCGCCATTGACCGTGAGGGCTTTGCGGATGCTGCTCACCGCGTCAAAGACGTATTGCAGCTTGTGCATGTCGGGCACTTGCAGGGCATTAACCGCCGCTTCGTCGCGCACGTTGCGTGCAAAGCGCGGGCCTTCGCCCACTTCAAAGCTCAGGCCCAGGCCCATGGCATCGGGCACGGTGAGGATGTCGCTGAACAAAATGGCGGCATCCAGCGGGTAGCGCGCCAGCGGCTGCAGGGTCACTTCGGTGGCAAAGTCACGGTTGGTGGCCAAGCCCATGAAGCTGCCGGCTTTGGCCCGCGTGGCGCAGTATTCAGGCAAATAGCGCCCCGCTTGGCGCATCAGCCACACGGGGGTGTGGGGCGTGGCTTGGCGGGTGCAAGCTTGCAGGAATGTGGGGTTTTCTAGGTGGTTAAATTGCATGGGTTGATTATCGGGCTTCTTTGTTGGCTTGGTTTGTATGAAGAATCAGTCGTTGCGCACTTTACGCTCTGTCTGAGCCTGTCCAAAGGTTCTTTAACTATCCGTTCGCTCTGAGACTGTCGAAGGGTTCATGCACTCTCCGTTCGCCCTGAGCTTGTCGAAGGGTTCATACCCAGCTTGGTCACTATTGCGGCTAAGCGAGTGCTGTGCCAACGCGCAAACGGTTGCTGGCCCCTTC
>JAYTMT010000344.1:0-7089 GCA_043728315.1 Polaromonas sp.
TAGTGCGCTATAAAAATAGTAGCAATTCAGGATAGGTAAAAAATACATGTCGCCACTCTTAGCCACGGTCAATAGCCCAGCCGATTTGCGTGCCCTGCCGCGCGCCCAGCTTAAAGCACTGGCCGACGAACTGCGCGCCTGCGTGCTGGACAACGTCTCCAAAACCGGCGGGCATTTAAGCTCCAACTTGGGCACGGTAGAGCTCACCGTGGCCCTGCATTACGTCTTTAACACGCCGCATGACCGCATGGTCTGGGACGTGGGCCACCAAACCTACCCGCACAAAATCCTCACAGGCAGACGCGAGCGCATGCCTACCCTGCGCCAAATCGGCGGCATCAGCGGCTTCCCCCAGCGCGCCGAGAGCGAGTTTGACAGCTTTGGCACCGCGCATTCGTCTACTTCCATATCAGCCGCCTTGGGCATGGCCATAGGCGCACGCACCAAGGGCGAGAGCCGCCACAGCATCGCCATCATTGGCGACGGCGCGATGAGCGCGGGCATGGCCTTTGAGGCGCTGAACAACGGCGGCGTGCAGCATGATTTGCCATTCTTGGTGGTGCTCAACGACAACGACATGAGCATCAGCCCCCCTGTGGGCGCGCTCAACCGTTATTTGGCCCAGCTCATGAGCGGCCAGTTTTACGCGGCGGCTAAAAACGTCGGCAAATCCGTGCTCAAAGCCGCCCCGCCGCTGTTTGAGCTGGCCAAGCGCTTTGAAGAGCATGCCAAAGGCATGGTGGTGCCCGCCACGCTGTTTGAAAAGTTTGGTTTCAACTACATCGGCCCGATTGACGGCCACGATTTAGACTCGCTGATTCCCACGCTTGAAAACGTCAAACACCTCATGGCCAGCGGCGCAGGCCCGCAGTTTCTACATGTGGTTACCAAAAAAGGCCAAGGCTACAAACTGGCCGAGTCTGACCCCGTGGCCTACCACGGTCCGGGCAAGTTTGACCCGGCAGTGGGCATCACCAAACCGAGCGCAGCGCCCAAGCAAACCTTCACCCAAGTGTTTGGCAATTGGCTGTGCGACATGGCCGCAGCCGATGCACGTTTGGTGGCCATCACCCCCGCCATGCGCGAAGGCTCAGGCATGGTGGAATTCGAGCGGCGCTTTCCCAAGCGCTACCACGACGTAGGCATTGCCGAGCAACATGCCGTGACCTTTGCTGCTGGCTTAGCCTGCGAAGGCCTCAAGCCCGTGGTGGCCATCTACAGCACCTTCTTGCAGCGCGGCTACGACCAGCTCATCCACGACGTAGCCATTCAAAACCTGCCCGTGGTCTTTGCCCTAGACCGCGCAGGCCTAGTGGGAGCCGACGGCGCAACGCATGCAGGCGCCTACGACATCGCCTACCTGCGCTGCATCCCCAACATCAGCGTGGCCTGCCCCGCCGACGAGGCCGAGTGCCGCGCCTTGCTCACCACCGCATTCCAGCAAAACCACAGCGTCGCCGTGCGCTACCCACGCGGCGCGGGTGCAGGCACGGTTTGCGGCACAGATCTCACGCCTCTGCCCTTCGGCAAAGGCGAAATCCGCCGCGCTAGCAGCAGCCAAAAAATCGCGATTTTGTGCTTTGGCACTATGCTGTATCCCGCCCTGCAAATTGCTGAAAGCCTAGATGCAACGGTGGTCAACATGCGCTGGGCCAAGCCGCTCGATACCGAGCTTCTGCGCTCCGTTGCGTCGTCCCACACGTCCTTGGTCACGCTAGAAGAAGGCTGCCTCATGGGTGGCGCAGGCTCAGCGGTATTGGAAGCTCTGGCAGCGATGGACATGGCCAAGCCAGTCTTGCAGCTAGGCTTACCGGACGTGTTCATCGAGCACGGCGATCCGGTGAAGCTGCTGGCCATGCATGGCTTAGATGCGGCGGGCATTGAAGCGTCGATTCGGGCGCGGTTTGTATCCACTTAAAGCCTGATTTACCTCGCTCGTCCGAGTGCAGTTTCGTTGTTCTAGTGCGCCCGATCAGCGTTTTGGCTATCCCAACGCGCCCTCATGCGGGAGTACCCTTGCATCGGTCGGTCGGGATAGCCAAAACGCTGCTCGGGCTATGCTTGCCTTGAGGTTTTAATACTGGAGGCACGTTATTCTTAGATTGCTACGCACTATATAAAATGTAGCGCCCTATGACCATATGACGCTGACATTGCCACTATTTTTCATAAAATAGCACAAGTATAGGTATAAAACCCCCTGCATGTCACCACCTCAGGCAGCGCACTGGCGTGGGCGCAACGCTACAAAACAAAGTGCAAGCAAAACCAATTATTGCCCTTAGCTTGCAAATCCCTGAAGCCATGCGTCAAGTAAGGATATCTCAAGGGTAAACCCCCAAGCTAAAGTTTGCTAGCGTTTTTACAATGCGTGCTGACTCAACCAGTCCTTTGCCAGCACGGTTACCGCCGCGCTGCGAAGATGTTTAAACCGGACTCAACCAGTCCCACCCGGAGAGATTTCATGGATCGTCGTTCCCTTATTAAAAACGCTGGCATAGCTGGCGTGTTGGCCGCAGGTACTGCACCCGCTATTGTCAGTGCCCAAGCAGCAGTGCGTTGGCGTCTTTCGTCGAGCTTTCCTAAAGCGCTCGACACCATTTACGGCGCGGCCGAAGTGTTTGCCAAAAAAGTCAAAGACATGTCTGGTGGCAAATTTGAAATCTCCACCCATGCTGGCGGCGAAATCACCCCACCGTTTGGCGTGGTCGATGCCGTGCAACAAGGCTCTGTAGAGTGCGCACACACAGCGCCTTACTACTTCTTTGGAAAAAACGAAGCATTTGCACTCGGTTGCGCCATTCCATTTGGACTAAACAGCCGCCAAATGACCGCTTGGATGTACGAAGGCAATGGCATGAAGCTCATGCGCGACTTTTACGCCAAATACAACATCGTGAATTTCCCAATGGGTAACACCGGTGCGCAAATGGGCGGCTGGTACCGCAAAGAGATCAAGTCTTTGAAGGACATCAAGGGCCTGAAAATGCGCATTGGCGGCTTTGCTGGCAAAGTGTTTGAGCGCATGGGCGGCGTGCCACAAAACATTCCTGGTGGCGAGATTTACTCAGCTCTGGAAAAAGGCACGATTGACTCTGCTGAGTGGGTGGGTCCGTATGACGACCAAAAACTAGGCTTCAACAAAGTTGCTCCGTTTTACTACTACCCAGGCTGGTGGGAAGGCGGCCCACAGCTAGACCTGTACATCAACAACAAGGCGTTTGATGCCCTGAGCGCAGAAAACAAAGCGATTGTTGAGTGCGCAGCCAGCTACGCCCATACCGACATGCAAGCCAAATACGATGGCAAGAACCCGACAGCGCTCAAGCAGCTGGTCGGTGCTGGCACTAAGCTGCGTCCATTCCCCAACGACGTTTTGGCCGGTGCTTTCAAAGAAGCCATGGCCTTGTACGAAGAACTCAATGGCAAGAACGAAGACTGGAAGAAAATCTACGCGGACTACAGCAAATTCCGCGCTGATTCCAACCTCTGGTTCCGCTTCACAGAAGCCAAGTTTGACAGCTTCATGCAGTCACAAAAACTGTAATTAGCAAGCAGCCAATCGCAGCAATAAAATGCAGCAACCAAAAACCGCCTCTAGGGGCGGTTTTTTTTGCTTCGTGAAAATCGTCTGCTATTTTATAATTTGCCCGATGAAAATCTCCAATACGCGCACGTCGAGCGTACTGGGAGCGGTAGCACGTATGAGTCGGGCTGGGAGCAGCGCGCAGGGTGGACATGGCGAAGCCCTTTCGGAGAGAGTCCGCAGGGTGCTAATTGCTTAGGCGATTGTGCGCCAGTCAAGACCGTAGCCCATGTGCAGACCAAGCCAGCGGACACTTGCGTGGTTTACATTGGCTTTCGTTGCGCCAAAACTTTATGAGTAGTACAAGCCCAGGATTGCAAGCCGTGTAGTGCAAGCAATCAAATCATTTGCCGTCTGAATGCTTGCAGCTCATCGCGCAAGCGCACAAACTGCGCAATCATGGCCGGATCTGCTGCATAGAAAACAGCAAACTTGCCCAGCAAAGTGCGGCAGTACAAGCGCGGCGCAATCAGCCAGTCTAGGCCCGGCACGCGCAGGAGCTTGGCATAGGCCAAGTCGCGCAGCTCAAACTTCTTTTCCCAGACAAAGCTTTGGGTGATGTGGGTGCTGTCAAGCGTGGTGCGGCTGGTCAAAATGCACCACAGGGTGTAGAGCATCAAGGCCAGAGCTGCCAGCATCCAATACAGGCCAGAGCCAGCAGCAGGTCCTGCTGTGCGCGCCAGCTGGCCACTGCTCCAAGCGGCAAATGCCCAGCCTATGCAGGCGGCCACAATAGCGATCCCCAGCAGTTTGAACACCAGCGAAAACGCTGATCCCGTGCAGGGATTAGGCTCGGGGGTAAACGGAAAAGACGGAGGGCCGAATGCTGCGTTCACTTACTTTTTCTCTTTAAAGAGTTCGTCCATTTTCTTTTGCTCTTCTTCGGCCGCTTTGTCGGCGGCTTTGCTTGCGGCGGCATCCATTTCGGCGGCTGTGCCAGTGCCAGCGGGCGTGCTTTCCAGTGCTTTGAGGGCATCAGCAGGGTCTTTAGCGGCGGCTTCAGCTTCCACAGGAATCTCAATTTTCACCTTGTCCACGTCCACAATGATTTCTTTGTCTAAGAACACCGTGACCGTTTGCGGCACAAAAATCACTATCACCACCAAAATCAATTGCATGAATACCCATGGAATCGAGCCCAGATAAATGTCGTTGGATTTCACGGGAACATCGATACGCTTTTCTTTGAACAGCGTGTCGGCTATGCCTCGCAAATAAAACAATGCAAATCCAAAGGGCGGGTGCATGAAGCTGGTTTGCAAGTTCACGCACAGCAGCACGCCAAACCAAATCAGGTTGATGCCCAGCTTGTCGGCCACAGGTGCGAGCATGGGCACAATGATGAAGGCGATTTCAAAAAAGTCCAAGAAAAAGGCCAAGAAGAATACAAAAATGTTCACCACAATCAAAAAGCCCACCTGCCCGCCCGGCAGGCCCGTGAGCAAGTGTTCCACCCACTTGTGTCCGTCCACGCCTTGGAACACTTGGCTAAAAACGCGAGAGCCAATCAAAATAAACACCACCATGGCGGTAAGCCGCATCGTGCCCACCATGGCCTCCCACATCAGCGCTTTAGTCAAGCGCTTGTAGCTGGCCGCCAGTAGCAATCCGCCCACCACACCCATCGCGCCCGCTTCTGTGGGGGTGGCAATGGCGGTCTTTTGAAACGGCAGGCCACCCATCGAGCCCAATACGGTGAAGATCAGCAGTGCAGAGGGAATGATGCCGCGCAGGCATTTGCCCCACAGCGCCCAGCCATGCAGTGTGCGAGCTGTTTTGGGCACGCCAGGCACGTAATGGGGCTTGGCCACGCTGAGCATGTAGGTGTACAGTGCAAACAGCAGCACTTGGATGATGGATGGACCCCAAGCGCCTTTGTACATGTCGCCCACGGGCTTGCCTAATTGGTCGGCCAACACCACCAGTACCAATGACGGAGGCACAAGTTGGGTGATGGTGCCGGACGCTGCCAGCACGCCTGTAGCGTAGCGCATGTTGTAGCCGTAGCGCATCATCACGGGCAGTGAGATCAAGGCCATGGCAATCACTTGGCCTGCCACGGTGCCGGTAATAGCGCCCAAAATAAAGCCCACAATGATCACCGAATAGCCCAAACCGCCCTTGACTGGGCCAAAGAGTTGACCCATGGAGTCAAGCATGTCCTCGGCCAGCCCGCATTTTTCTAATATGGTGCCCATGAAGGTAAAAAACGGAATCGCCAGCAGCAGGTCGTTACTCAAAATAGAGAACAATGCAAGTGGCAAATTGCTCATGTAAGCCGCTGGAAACCAGCCCATGTGGATGGCGAAAAAGCCGCAGCCTAAACCTAATGCAGCCAATGAAAAGGCCACAGGAAAGCCGATCAGCATGATGACCACTAGCCCTGCGAACATGATGGGAGGAAAACTGTCTACGACCATAGTGTGCTCAATGTGTAAATATAAATGGGTATTGCTTGTGTTGGACGCAGGCGCTTATTGAATCGGCTTTTCGTAATGGGTGTCCATGGCGTAGCTGCCACCCAAATACGCCACGCGTTTGATCACTTCAGAAATGCCCTGCAAAAACAGCAGCGCAAAACCCACGGGCAGGGTCAAAATAGCGGGCCAACGGATCAGGCCTCCTGCGTTTTGGCTCATTTCACCGGAGTGAAAGGCTTGCAGAAAATACGGCACGCACATGTAAAGCAGCAGCCCCACCACAGGAAACAAAAAGAACATAAAACCAAACAAGTCCACATATACCGCGCCATTGCCTTTGAGCTTGCCATAGATCAAATCTACGCGCACATGCTCGTTGACTTTGAGCACATAGGGCGCGCCCAGCATCACGGTTACGGCAAACAAATACCACTGGATCTCTAGCCAGCCATTGGAGCTCATGTCAAAGCCATAGCGAATGAAGGCATTGCCAGCGCAGATCATGGCAGATATGAATACGGCCCAAGCGGCAAGTTTGCTCATGCGTTCGTTGACCCAGTCAATACCGAGGGCGAATTTTAGAAGTGCGGACATTCAAAGCTCCAATGCTTATGATTTTTTGGTGTTGCCATTGTCTCAGACTGAAGCCTTGCCGCGCTGGCAAAAGTCTGACAGAGTTGTTTCGGGTAAACCCTGATGCTGTTCGCTTAAATACTTTATGTTCGCTTTAAGCCTGCCACAGGGTTCATGCATTTCCCGTTCGCCCTGAGCTTGCCCTAGGGTTCTTGTCTTGCTTGGTCACTGCTGCGGCTACAGTGAGCTGTGCCAATGCATATTTCGGTCTGAGTTGGTCACTGCTGCGGCTAAGCGAGTACTGTGCCAACGCATGTTTCTGTCTAAGTTGGTCACTGCTGCGGCCAAGCGAGCGCTGTGCCAACGCGCAAACGGATCGCTGGCCCCTTCGGGGGAGCTGGTTTTTTTGAGCAAATGGAGGGAAACGGCCTAACTCGGGCTGCGCCCTCAGACAGAGCCCGTTTCTGATCCTCCATTTGCTCGAAAAAACCAGCCCAGCGCCCTGATTGT
>JAYTMT010000345.1:0-5928 GCA_043728315.1 Polaromonas sp.
GGCGATGTCGGCAGCTAGCAGAGTTTGTGGGTGTTTAAGTTAGCGCTTATGCCCGCATGAGGGCGCGTCGGGATAGCCAAAACGCTGATCGGGCGCGCATAACAGCGGGATAGCAAAAAACGCTAATCGGGCACGGTGATCAGCGAAATAGCCAAAACCCTTCTCCACACCATCAGACAATTGAATTTACAAAAAATTCGGCTAATGTCAGCGTCAATTTGTCATCCTCTGCTATTAATTTCGGTATTCTTTCGGTATTCTTTTGCGTCCTCTGCGAAACCTTCGCGTCCTCTGCGTTCAAAAACGGACCCCGAATTTGACCCCGAATTTCTCCCTTAAACTAACAAAACCCCAACCCCAACCAAAAAGGAAATCAACATGACCACCCCCTACGACACCCTCAAAGCCCTAGGCATCACCCTCCCAGCAGTAGCCACCCCAGCCGCCGCCTACGTGCCCTATGTGCAAACGGGCAACCTAGTCTTCGTCTCCGGCAACATCGCCCGCAAAGACGGCGGCGCTTGGGTAGGCCAGCTGGGCAAAGATATCAGCACCGCCGAAGGCCAACAGGCCGCCCGCGCCTGCGCCATCAGCCTGATCGCCGCGCTAGACCACGCCACCGGCGGCAACTTAGGCAAAGTCAAACGCATCGTCAAAGTCATGAGCTTGGTGAACTCCACGCCCGATTTCACCGAGCAGCATCTGGTGACCAACGGCTGCTCTGAGTTAATTGGACAAGTGTTTGGCGAGCGCGGCGCACACGCCCGCAGTGCCTTTGGTGTGGCGCAGATTCCTATGGGCGCTTGTGTGGAGATTGAGCTGATTGCTGAGCTGGAATAAGCGGGCTAACAAGCAGCCTTGTCACCGTTTGGTCATGGTTTAGTCACAGCGAGGTCATATTAGGCATTGATAGTTAAGCATTTACTACCCTCTAAGGATACAAATGCTTTCACTCCCATCCCTTAGCCTGCGCAGGCTCGCGGGCATGCTGGTCAGCGCAGCGCTTTTGTCAGCGTGTGGCGGCGGCGGCGACTCACCCTCTTCGTCAACAACTACCGCTATCAATTGGGCTGCCCCCGTGGTGGCTTTCAAAGACGCGCAAAGCTCGTTTGAACTGGCCAATTATGTGCAAACTGGCCGCCATAGCCTGCCTGTGGGCACTGGCACTAATTTACTGGCCGAAGAAGCCTCAGCGGTTGCGTATAACAAAGACACCGACACACTGTTTGTGTTGGGCGATGGCGGCACATCGATTGCGCAAGTGACCAAGCAAGGCGTGCTAATAGACTCGATGACGCTGGCGCAAGATGCCAGCAAGCCGCAGGGCACTTATTTTTATGACCCCGAGGGCTTGGCCTATATCGGCGGCGGCAAATTTGTATTGGTTGAAGAGCGCTACCGCCAATTCAACGAATTCACCTACACGCCTAACACCACCCTGCCGTCCAACATAGCCACAGGTGCAGGCGTGCGCACCGTCAAGCTAGGCACCACCATTGGCAATATTGGCATTGAAGGCTTGTCTTTTGACCCAATGACAGGCGGCTTTTTGGCCGTGAAAGAATCAGCGCCGCTGGGCGTATTCCAAAGCACGGTGAATTTTGCACTGGGCACTGCGTCTAATGGCTCGGCCACTACAGACAATTCGGTCAATTTGTTTGACCCTGCCTTGATCGGCATGTCGGCCATCAATGACGTATTCTCAATGTCCAACATTTTGACCAGCACCGCGCCCGACTACAGCCACCTGCTGATTTTGAGCGCTCCAGAGGGCAAAATCGTCAAAATGGACCGTGCTGGCAAGCTCATTGGCAGCTTGGTGGTGGGCGCTACCGCGCAAAACGAAGGCATGGTCATGGACACCGCTGGCAACATTTATGTGGTGAGCGAGATTGGCGGCGGCGCAGGCAGGCCCGAGCTGCTGGTGTTTTCCCCCACACGCAGCGCTAGCGCCGTGGGCGTGGGCAGCCATGTGTACATCACCTTCAACCAGCCTATTGCTTTAGGCACAGGCAACATCACCCTGAGCAATGGTGCTGGCGATGTGCGCAGCATCCCCATTACCGACAGCCGCCAAGTAACCATCACGGGCAACACCCTCAAAATTGACCCCACGGCTGATTTGCTAACAGGCGGCGTGTATTCGATCACCTACCCCGCTGGCCTGCTCAAAGACGCGCAGGGCAACCTGTCGCCGGCCAACAACACCACCCTGCTCAGCTTCACTGCCGTGGGTGTGGTGGACACCGCAGCGCCCACATTGCTGACCACATCGCCCGTGAACAACGCCACTAACATCACCAGCAGCCGCATCTTGCTCAACTTCAATGAGCCCGTGCGCGCAGGCACTGGCAACATCACCATCAGCAACGGCATGGGCGACACCCGCACCATATCGATTACCGACAGCGCGCAAGTGATCGTGACCGGCACCACAGCCAACATCAACCCCAGCGCTGACTTTTTGCGCAGCAGCACCTACAGCGTGCAACTGGCCAGCGGCGTGATACGCGATGTAGCTGGCAATGCGTTTGCAGGCATCACCAGCACTACGGCGTTCAGGTTCACCACCTCGCCCCCCGCTGTAGCAGGCACGCCAGCCGCGCCTACTTTGCTGATTACAGAGGCCAATACCAATGCAGTTGGCGGAGACTTTTTTGAGATATACAACTACGGCACGGCAGCCATTGATTTGAGCGGCTACAAGTGGACGGATGAAGCCGCATCCACCACATTAACTACGGCAGGCCTCTTCCCAAGTATCAGCATCCCCGCAGGCAGCCGCTTGGTGGTGGTGAGCGCAGGTTCGGCCACCTTGTTCTTAAGCGCTTGGGGTGTCAGCACCACCACGGTGTCTGTGCTGGCATTGGCGGGGCCGGGCGTTGGGCAGGGCGATGCATTTGTGTTGTTTGACGCCAGCGGCAAAGTGGTAAGCGCAGTGAACTTCAAAGCCACCAGCATCACCGCCAGCGACGGCACGGTGATTGCGCCTGTAACCGCAGCAGCTGGTGCAACGTTCACAGGTGGTTTGCACGCTGGCGCGGCCTTTGGCGCAGCTCAAATCGCCTCGGCCGTGTGGGATGGCGTATCCACCTCGGCTCCCGCCTACAAAGCGGCCGCAGTGGGCACGCTGGGTGGTTTTGCACAACCCGGCGCCTCAACTGCTGTGGGCTCACCCGGCCAGTAAACGCGCTAGTGCTTTGCGCGCTGTAGTTTAGCAGCGCTTGAAAAAAGCAAAAAGCCCCAAGCGCCACGCGCGCTTGGGGCTTTTTTATGCTCTGGGTTGGCTGCGTGTTAGCCAAGCCATGCGCCAACGCACAGAGTTGGTATTATTTGCTATATACTTATGCCATATACAAACAAAATGCACCATGACCGCTACCACCCTTTTCACCAACAACCGCACCCAAGCCGTGCGCCTGCCTGCCGAGCTGCGCATGCCCGGCGACATCAAGCGCGTCAACGTGCGTGCGCTGGGGGCTGACCGCATCATCTCGCCAATGAACCAATCCTGGGACAGCTTTTTTCTACACACCCCCGCTGTCAGCGATGACTTCATGGCCGAGCGCGCCAACCAAACGCAGCCCGAGCGCGAGGCTTTTTGATGCTGCGGTATTTACTAGATACCAACATCGTTATTTACGTGATCAAGCGCCGCCCGCCCGAGGCCATGGCGCAATTTAACCTGCAAGCAGGCCGTATGGCCATATCTACCATCACTCTGGCCGAGATGGTACATGGCGCAGAAAAAAGCGCCCACCCAGCCGCCAATTTGGCCGTGGTGGAAGACTTTTGCAGCCGCCTAGAAGTACTACCCTACGACGCTAAAGCCGCCCACCACTACGGCGCGATCCGCAGCCATTTAGAGCGTCTGGGCCAAACTATCGGAGTGAATGACCTGCACATAGCAGCCCACGCCCGCAGCGCAGGCCTCGTGGTGGTCACCAACAATATGCGCGAATTTGAGCGCGTGCCAGCACTGGCATTAGAAAACTGGGTAACCAGCTTTCACTAAAAAAATTGTAAAACCCACGCACTGTTTCACAGCAAGCCAATTTGCCCTGACAGCGGCAACAGGGCTTTGAAGTCTGGCTGCTCGCGCTGCGCACGCTCATAAAACTTGCTAAAAGAGCCGCAAAAACTGCTGGGCTGGGCCAGCAGCTTGGGCACTGGGCGCAGCGTGGCGATACTGGCTAAAGCTTGGCGGTAGCCATCCATCAGCGTGGTGGTTGCATGCACTTGCGCCTTACCCGGCCAATCGGGCAGCGCAGTGAGCGCGGCAAGGTTTGCGGCTTTACCCACCCACACCACATCACAAACCTGCGCCATGCGGTGCAGCACAAACTCCCAGCGGCGCATGCTCCAAGGCAAGCGCGTGTGCGCATCGGTCAAAATCAGGCCTATTCGGAGCGTGGCAACTCCACCAGCGCCACTGCTAGCCGCGCCGCGCTCGCTCAGTGCCCAAGGGGTGACCATTTCAATGCGCGATTGGGCAGGCAATTGGCATAATTTATTTGCTATTATTTCAATAGCTATATTCATAGACTGAATATACGCCAAGGGCTCAAAATTCTTAAAGAATTCAGCGCCAAATTGGCTTTGCAGCGCAGGATCAGCACACGCGCTGTGCACGCCGGGCTCAGCCCCCACATCGCCCTGCTCACGCGCCATATGGTCGAGTTGCTCATAATCTGCATCCACCACCGTTTTGGCACTGACCCATGCTTTCCAAGCCGCTTGCGGCGCAAATTTAGCCACATTGGAGGCATTAAACAAATACGGCTTAGACGAAAAAGTGCCCGCCACCCATTGCCACGACAAATGGTTACTGGCCAAATCACCATCAAGCAAATGCGCATACAGCCAATCGGCCCCAGCGCGCCAGTGCACCTTGCGCAGGTGCACGCAGTAGCTAGCCAGCCACATGCGGGCATGGTTATGCAGGTAGCCCATGGCATACAGCTGGCGCACCGCAGTGTCAATGCAGGGCACCCCCGTGCGCCCTTCCCTAATATCTGCGGGCAACTGCCGTGCATACGCCCCGCGCCAAAGCTTGGCGGGGCGCATGTCTTGCAAAATATCGTCTGGCTGCGCCCCATGCTCCCACACATGGTGAAAAAACTCGCGCCAAGCAAACTCAAACAGCAGCTTGTCCGCATACCCCAAACGGTGCAGGTGCGCCACCAGCGCGGCCACCTCAGGCAAACTGATGATGCCATGCGTGAGGTAAGGCGACAGCCCCGTCACCGCGCCATCGACCGCATTGCGCGTGCGGGCATAGTGGCTAGGCGATATGTCGGCCACGCGCTGCAAAGCCGCTTGAAAAGTGGGCTCAAATGTGTACAGCTGGGGTGGTATACCAGCGGCTTGCGGGTTGAAACTGGAGCTGTATCCAGAGTTCAGGCCAGAGTTGTGACCAGTATTGGGGCTGGAGTTCATGTGCGTTGTTATATGCGCTGATTAATTGTCGAATAAAAATGCTGATTTTCAATGACAAAATCATATTGCAACTTTATCTACAAATATCACCATAAAAATACCATGTATGCCACCACCCTTTCATTTCGAGCTGGCAAGGATCTGGCCGAACAAATACGGTCACTCGCCAGCACCGTCGGGCTCAAAAGCTCCGATTACATACGCCAAGCCGTTTGCGAAAAAAACGAGAAAGTGATGGCGCAAAGGATTGCCGCACTGTCCAAAGAGCTGGCCGCCGAACACCTCGCGTTTAACGAGTCTTTAGACGCATCACTGGCAGACGGCCTTGATTGAAGTGTTGCGTGGGCAAATCTGGGAAGTCAACCTAGAACCACAAACCCACAAAGAAGAGCCTAGTGTCGTGTCACACGTCAAATGTCGTATAGAGTCGTTTAAGCTTGATGCGAGCTGTATCGGTCGTAAATTGCCAGTTTATCTTAGCCTTGATTT
>JAYTMT010000346.1:0-2159 GCA_043728315.1 Polaromonas sp.
CAGACTGTACCAGCCGGATCAGTTCGTTCAAACACATGCCCCTAAAAACCTGCGGTTTCTCTGCGGATTTGACAAGCAGCCTAACCGCGGAACTTCAACAGACGCAAGCCATTGGCCACCACCAGCAGGCTGGCACCCATGTCGGCAAACACAGCCATCCACATGGTGGCATCACCAAAAACCGCCCACACAAAAAACACCGCTTTAATTGCTAATGCCAGTGTGATGTTTTGCCAAAGTACGGCGTAGGTGCGCTTTGACAGATTGATGGTTTCAGCAATTCTGCCCAGGTCATCGTTCATGATGACCACGTCGGCCGATTCAATGGCTGTGTCGGTACCTGCACCGCCCATGGCAAAACCCACGTCGGCCTGAGCCAGCGCTGGCGCGTCGTTGATGCCGTCGCCTGTCATGCCAGTGGAGCCGTAGCGGATTTGCATGTCTTTGATGGCGGCCAGCTTGTCTTCTGGCAGCAAATTGCCCCGCGCATCGTCAATGCCTGCAACATGCGCGACGGCTTTTGCGGTGGCGGCGTTGTCGCCCGTCAGCATCACGGGTGTGACACCCATGCTTTTCAATTTTGCGATCGCCTCGCGCGAGGTTTCTCGAATCGTGTCGGCCACGGCAAACAGTGCCAGTACGCCGCGCTCGTCTGCCAGCAGGGTGACGGTGCGGCCCAGTTGCTCTTGCTCTTTGAGCGCGGCCTCTAACGCTTCACCACATTGTTTGCGCTCTTCAATCAGCCGGTGGTTGCCCAGCACCACCTGTTGCCCAGCAACGCTGCCAAGCGTGCCGCGGCCTACAAGCGCGGTGAAGTTGTCCACCTCATCGGTCGCGATGTCCAGGCCTGCTGCAATGGCTTTTGACACCGGGTGGTCAGAGCGTTTGGCCAGGCTGGCGGCAAGGTGCTTGGCTTGGGCTTCATCGGCGCCGTTCCACACTTGCCAATGCACCAGCTGGGGCTTGCCTGCGGTGATGGTGCCGGTTTTGTCCAGCGCTACTGCTTTCAGCAGCCGCGCGCTTTCCAGGTAAATACCGCCTTTGATCAACACACCGCGCCGTGCGCCTGCTGCTAGGCCACTGACCACGGTCACGGGTGTCGACAAAATCAGTGCACAGGGACAGGCAATCACCAGCAGCACCAGCGCTTTGTAAATGGCGGCAAGCCAGGTCCAGTCCAAAAACAGAGGCGGAACTATCGCCACCAACAGCGCCAACATGAAAACGGTGGGGGTGTAAATCGTTGCAAATTTGTCCACAAAGCGCTGGGTAGGTGCGCGGGTTGACTGTGCCTGTTCAACAGCCTCAATGATTCTTGCAATCGTGCTGTTGCTGGCCAGCGCTGTGACTTTAAATTCAAGCTCAGCGGTTTCATTGATGGTGCCCGCAAACACAAGATCGCCCGGCACTTTGTCAACCGGAATGCTCTCGCCCGTGACGGGTGCCTGATTGACCGCGCTACTGCCTTTGGTGATGCTGCCGTCCAGCGGCATGCGCTCGCCTGGTTTGACTCGCACCACCGCGCCCAACGCTACGTCAGCCGCTGCTTGGCTGGCCCAAGCACCATCAGCTTGTTGCACCAGCGCCGTGTCAGGCGCCAATGCCATCAGACCTTTGATGGCGTTGCGCGCCCGGTCAACGGCTTTGGCTTCAATCAATTCAGCAATTGCGTACAGCGCCATGACCATCGCCGCTTCAGGCCACTGGCCGATGACAAATGCGCCGGTAACGGCAACGCTCATCAAGGCGTTGATGTTGAGCTTGCCCCTAAATAGCGCCGCGAAACCTTTTTTGTAGGTGTCAAAGCCCGCCAAAAAGATAGCAACAGCAGCAATCACCATGCTGGCCGTTTTCCACGGCGTGGTGTCGGGGGCAAAAAATGACAAACTTTCAGCAGCTATCGCAAACAATAATGCTGCACCTAAACGAATGAACTCTTGGTTTGAACCGCCGCCTTCGCTGTGCGTGTGGTCGCGGTGCAGTTGATCGTCACTTGCCGATTCGTGATCGGTTGCTTGATCGGCTTTATTGGCCTGCTCAGACTTGAACCCCGCTTGGCTGATGGCGGCTATGGATGCCGTCAATACTTCAGCGGTAGCTTTGATCTTCAAAGTGCGTGCGCCCAGCTCAAAAACCAAGGATTCAATACCCGCGACGGG